>CANJQC010000032.1 GCA_947476295.1 Planctomycetaceae bacterium
GATGGACGTCGTGCTCCCGACGCGCACTGGTCCGGAAATCCGAACTCGTTGCATTTCCAAGCCCACTGACCACCAACAAATCCTGCTGGAAAAACTCCGCCTCAAACTGCCCTCAAAAATAATCCAGAAGAAAATGTAGTGAGAAAAAACACCACGAAACCGATGAAAACATTGTCTTTTTTCATCGAACTGGGGAAGTCGGGCTAGGGCCACGTCTGTATCGCTTCGTTCTGCCAGTCAAACAATATCACACCGCTCAACAACCAAACTGGGGCGGGTAACGAGACGCCCCGGGAAGTAGAAGCCCATTGAGAGCGTCAGCCATACTGATCGTTCAATCATTGAAGATTACGAAATGGACGACTTGCGATTCTTCCGGACAACGCAGATGATGATTGGCCCTCGAGTTAGCATCACGCGCGTCGTTGATTATACTGCGTAACCGATCAGGACGAGAGTGATCAGTAGTTAGCAATATCAGAGGCGGAGTGTACGTCGCGTCTTGCCAGCGACAATGATTTGTTTCCGTCCTGGATCGCTTCCTGAAAAAGCTTCGTCACTATCGCACTTTTACAGTGATTCAGGGATCTTTGACTACATCAGCTTCAAAACAACAAATACCGACAACTTGCAAATCCGCCCCTCGGACCTGCTGGCGCATGTCCCTGTATTGTATGAAGGTGGTCATACCGCTTCTTATCAGACATCTGACCGTGGAAACAACATTGAGCCCGATGCAAACGCAGCCGGCTTTGTTCATGCTGTATCCTAGGAATACCAAATGCAAAACTTGACGATGGACTCTGCGAACGCATCCACGAACACATGTCACTACCACACAGGCGCCGAAGCTTTGGTGGACTCAACATCCCGCGTGAAGTTTATCCTGCAAATACTGTTGATTGGGCTGTTGATGCAGAGCCGCCTCATGGCCAGCGACGCGGACAGTCCCGCGCAGCCATCGCCGATCACAGCGGTTCCTCGTTTTTTCTTCACCTCTGAGGGCAAAACTGGCATCACAGGAATTGATGGCTCCGGGCTGCGGTATTTTGATTTTGCGGTATCCGGGCAATCGACGTGGCAGCCCGGACCGTCGTTTTCTGACGGCCACCGTGTCATTTTTCTGAGCATGGAACCGCGACGCGACGGCCCCGGCAGACCGTTTGAGGAGTTTTACACTCAGACACCCACTCACATCTGGGTTCACGATCTCAATGATGGATCCCTGAACGAACTCTGCGCCAAAAATCGAATCGCTCCGTTCGAAACACCAGCCCTGTTACTGAGTGACGACCGTCTGCTGGTGCAGGTCATCAAAGACAAAGTCGGCCGGATTGTCAGCATGCGTCTCGACGGCAGCGATCCACAGGATTTCACCAAGGCCGGAGAAGGACTGCCGTACGGTTTCAGTCTGAGTCCAGATGGAAAACGCATCGCCTTTCATCTGGCCGGAGGTGTCGGATACCAGGTGATGACCAGTGATGTGGACGGCAGCAATCGAGCTGTTCTGGCGAGTGGACCGGGACACCTGTATTTCGGTACCAGCTGGTCACCCAAAGGCGACAAGGTTCTCTATGTCGATTGTCAACCGGGCAGTGATCCCGGACACGACTGGGCCGATGTCTGTGTGGCAAATCCTGACGGATCCGGACATCAGGTGCTGACCAGCAGCAATGCGATGTGGTTTGCCGCAACTTACGGACCTAAAGAGAAACACGGCAGTGGTTCGAATCTTCCCTCGTGGACTCATACTGGAAAGATCCTGTTTCCTCGCCGCTCCCCGGACGCCCTAGTGCCATGGCAGTACCGCACCGGACAACCCGATTTGGATCACTTTAACCGCGATTTCCTTCCGGAGCAGGCGCGCGGTGGAGTCTGCATCAGCCGTCTGGATCCCGACAGCGGAACAATAACCGATCTGACGGAACCAAAAGAGGGGCAATGGGATTTTCGTGCCTCAGAGTCACCGGATGGAAGATTCATCGTCTTCTGTCGCGCTGCTACCGGAGAATCACCTGCGATTTGGGTGATGAATTCCGACGGTAGCAATGCTCATCCTGTCACACGCGGAATCGACGATAAAGGTGTGGATCATCCTCGTTGGTTGCCGTAATTTCAACGAATGATGACTGCATCCAGCTTCGATGCGAACCAACATGATTTACGATCCGGGCCCACAGAACAGAGAAGGAGACAGCGGCATGTGAGAGGGCGTAGAGAACGCAGCTCAATTCAGAGAATTGAGCTGCGTCCCTTGGTACGCTCCCGCTGGTGATTTCAATGCCAACTGCACGACCATCCGTTCATACAGGACTATCCCGCCGCAACGCGCTGCACCTAGGAAGCCTTGCGCTTTTTGGTGGGATGGCACTGAATCGACTTATAGCTGCGGAAACTCGCAGTGAATTGCCTCCCGGAAAAGCGAAGTCCGTCATTCTCGTGAATCTGTTTGGCGGTCCGCCGCATATTGATATGTTCGATATGAAGCCCGAAGCGCCGGCCAATATTCGTGGTGAGTTTCGCCCGATCGAGACGACAGTCCCCGGCACTCGAATCTGTGAACTGCTTCCGCTGACCGCGTTGCTTATGGATCGAGCAACTTTGATCCGCAGTTACTCTCACAAATACAACAGCCACAATCCGTACAATGTGATGACGGGATTTGACCTGGGCGTCGATGCAGAAAACTACTACGCAAAACGGACAGACCATCCCAGCATTGGTTCTGTGTGCCAATGGCTGGATCCCGGACCGCCCGATGTTCCTCGACATGCCGTTCTGCCGGCGTTCCCTGGATATACTCAGGCGCTTCGTCGTGCCGGACCGTATGGAGGTTACCTAGGGACCGCCTACGACCCGTTGTTCTCGTCGTGCAGTCCGTCGTATGCTCGAGAATCAAGCGGTGATTATGACCCTGTCTTTGCGTCTGGTGTTCCGGTTCTTCCGGCGCTGGACGAACTGGCCGATATGACCGGCAACCGATTTCACCTGCGCTCATCGCTTCTGACAAAACTGGATCGTCAACTGGAGGACTTCGAACGAACAGGCGCACTGGCCAGATTTGACGAAAGCAGCCGTCGTGCGTTTTCTCTCCTGACCTCCGGTCGAACCAGAAATGCGTTCGACCTCTCTGCCGAATCTGAGGAAACTCGACGCCTTTACGGTGATGGCCTTTGGACTTCCAGTGCATTGGTGGCGCGAAGACTGATCGAGGCCGGTGCGAAGTTTGTGACCGTCAACTGGGAAGCCAAAAACGGAAACCACTGGGATCTTCATGGCAACAATTTTGGAATGCTGCGAGCGCACCTGCCCGTACTGGACCGAATGCTCTCGGCGTTGATCAGTGATCTGGAGGGGCGAGGACTGCTGGAAGAAACACTGGTCGTTGTGATGGGCGAAATGGGACGCAGCCCAAAAGTCAACGCAGCGGCCGGTCGAGACCACTGGCCTCAATGCGGTTTTTCACTCCTGTTCGGTGGAGGTACTCATCGGGGCGTTGTGGTAGGTCGATCGGACAGTCAGGGTGCCTGGCCTGAGGATCGTCCCGTCTCCGCCGGCGATATGGTGGCAACCATTTATCATCTTCTGGGAGTCGATACCACCTTAACGGTTCCCGATCTGTCTGGACGTCCGGTACACATCTGTCACGGCGGACAGCCCGTCTACGAAGCCATTGCCTGAAGGTCGGTTTGAGCCTTTAGCATGCTGGGAAGTGGCCTCAAATCGGCATGTGTTAACTTGCACATGTCTCTCCCCGATCAAGGATGTCCGAACCTGGGATCTGACCCGGAATCAGCGACAACTCCATACGAACAAAGTCAGAGCCACAGTTTAACGACAAACAGGTCACTATATCTCCTGTCGTCGCCGATCAGTCTAGCTGCAGATGGCAGGAATGCAAGTTCCGTGAATGATTCACAAGTGGTCGAAATTACTTTTGGCGGCTATGAACCGCACACCAGACACCGTTGTCCAAGGGAGTGAGAATGTCCGCGAGAAGCACAATTGCCGAGCCAAGCAACAAGGGTTGCCTGCCGACGACGCTGGCAATATTGTGCGGCATGCCGACATGGCAAGAACGACATGTGACGGGAATGTCCATCCTCCGGAACTGCAGCTACGCAACTTCGCGAAATTTCAGCGACGGTTTTTCAATCGTCACGATCGTATTAGGAGGCACGCTGCGGTTGAGTGACACGCTTGAACCAATCTGCGACCCCGTACCGATCACGGTGGTCCCGCCCAGAATTGTGGCGTTGCTGTATACTGTGACGCAATCTTCCAGCGTCGGATGACGTTTTGTCCCGCGAATCAGGTTTCCGTCCTCATCGCGAGGAAACGACCAGGCTCCCAGCGTCACGCCCTGATACAGAGTGACCTGTGAACCGATCTCGCACGTTTCTCCGATCACGACGCCCGTACCATGGTCGATGAAGAACGAGCCACCGATTTTCGCCCCCGGATGAATATCGATCCCGGTTTCGCGATGAGCCCATTCAGTCATGATCCGCGGCAGGTATGGAACCCCCAGTATCAGCAGTTCATGCGCGATGCGATAGACCGTGATCGCTTCGATGCCCGGATAGCACAGTATGATCTCTTCCTGAGTCTTCGCAGCCGGATCGCCATTGAATGCTGCTACGACATCGCTTGCCAGCTTTTGCTGAAGCTCCGGAAGACGACTTAAAAATGCAGCGGTCAGTGAAGTTGCAGCAGTGGCGTAGTTGATTGTTGTGCCGGACGACTTGTGTTCCGAATTGTGAATTCGCAACTGAGCCTGCCGTGAATGTTCAAGTGCCCGCACAATCTCATGTTTCAGTCGGGCCTGAATCGGCAGCAGTCGCAATCGCACACCATTGATGCCCGGGAAGATACTGACGGCATCAGACGCATGAACGCCAGGAAACAGCAGGCTGCGCAGATCGCGAACAATCGACATCACGCCATTCACGGAAGGCAGCAGCGCAGCATCGCCGGCACCAGAACAACAACTCTGCTGTTCAATCAGCAGCTTTGCAATCTGCTCCAGTGACCGCAACTCAGCAGCGACTTCGCGCATGGACGTGTCTCGATGAGTGAATAGTTGTGACCTGGCTAAAACCATCGACACATCCGCCGTGTGTTCTGAATTCCTGGCACAATAGCTGTATCTGCTTTGAGCGATTCAAGCGACTCAGAGAATTCAATCCGCACGATCGTCAAACTCGCTTCTATCCTGCCAAAGCTATTTCTTCGGAAATCTTTGTACCACTCCGGCAGCGACTGCCGAACAAGCGAACTGGGAACGGCGGCCCGTATACTCGGAATTCGTCTGCGACATAAGCGGAGTAACGTCGCAGCAAGAGACAATTTTTCCTGAGGTTGCCCGTGACCGAAGCACCGAGTCTGCGACTGGCAGAAGAATTCGCAAGAACACCAGACACGGTGCGTCGTTTACGACGACTGGAGAATCTGCAGGATCAGTTGCATCGAGCCCATCGCCGCGCGGCGGGGCCGTTCAGTCATCCGTTTGCGACAGGCGGATCGTTGTCAAAGCTCCGCGAACAGATTCGAGACGTATCGCGTGTCGCAGATGCCGTGCTGCTGAATTCAGAATCAGCGAGTGATCATCGGATTAACGACCTGTGCAGCGATCTCAAGAGCCTGCTGCAGACGCAGCAACGCTGGACCGACCGCTTGGAGAACCAAATTTGGCGGTTGGAATCGCAAGCATCGCTTATGCGGAGATTGCAGCAACTGTTGCTGGAACGATCGCCCGACAGTGACCGACTTTGGGAACTCTGCGAAGCCATCGCACGCGAAACACAGGCACTACCGTCCGGTTTATTGCTGCTTCCGGAACCCGGACAACAAATTCTCTTGTCGCAAAATCGCGTCACGTCGCCGGTATCGTGGTTGCTGGAACAGGCGCGACTAGCCGTATTCTCTGGCGTCACACTACTGCCGGATGTGCGCGGAGCCGACATTGTCGCTCAGACGCTGCAGGCCTCGTCGTCGCAGTTGCTGGAGTTCGCGGGGAGAGATTATGGTGCATCAGTGTTTGCGGAAGCGCGGTGGATCCAGCGTGCGGCGTTTGCAGGTCCAACGGAAAAAAAAATGGCTCGTCTGATCCGTATGGCCGGACACGTCCTGTTGGCGACAGATTCGTTGTCGCTGACAGCAGTTGACAGAATTGTGCCACCTGCGATTCAGGAGTTCTATGGAGGCCTAGCTGTATCAATCGAAGCGAATTCCAGCGCTGACGAAGACATCGCGATGGCACACGCCATCTGCCATACGCTTGGACTTCCAATTGCAAAATCTCAGCCGATTTCTGTTGATCCGGCAGCAATTGACGATGCCGCGATTGTCCTCACGCACAAGCTCCGCTGGCACGATGGAACCTTGAATGATTCCACTCAGCAGTCAGCATCAGCGCAATCTCGCATGAGGTGTCCGCACTTTGCCGCGACCGGTCCGTCGAAAACGTCGCTCACGGTGTTTTCGAGTGAGGAATGAGATGCGTCGGCACAATCTGCCGGTCTGCGAATTGTCTCCTTGAACGACTCACGCGATTCCATTGCGACGACGATTTCAACCACTGCGAAAGAACCGATAAAACCCGTAACGCAGGGTGGGATGGGCGGCTGACAGGCCGCGACGGCCCACCACCGCGATTTGACCACGAATGCGGTGGGCCTGCGTTCGCGGCGCGAGTTAATCCAACCTTGCGAATTGCTTGCCACATATGCACGACGACGATTCTCAACCAGCATCAGCCGACTACTGGAGCGACGCGCGAACGCCTCTTTCCAGTTTGTTTTTCCTGATTCCGTGGATTGTGGTGTATGAATTCGGCGTGCTGGTGATGGGACAGGATCAGCCCGAAATCGTACGGAACGGTGCGGATTTCTGGATGAGGTCGGTATTGTCGCATATGGGTTTCGGTCAGGGTTTGCTGCTGCCCGCAATTGTCATCACGATGCTGATGACATGGCACGTTATGCGTAAGAATCCATGGCAAGTCCGCATTGAGACGCAATTCGGAATGCTGGCGGAGAGTGTGCTGCTTGCAATTGGACTGGTCGCTGTCGGCCAATGCCACGATTTTCTGTTTCGACAAGTGGCTGCAGAGCAATCGCACGTTTCTGCGCTGCTGAATTCTGTCGGCCCGGTCACACGAGCTGTCTCATTCATAGGTGCCGGCGTCTATGAAGAAGTGATGTTCCGTCTGCTGTTAGTGCCAGCCGCGTTTATCGTCTTTCGGATGTTTGAGTTTCCCGCAAAATGGGCGGCCGTCATGGCGGCGATCTGCACGAGCTTTTTGTTTGCAGTGGCACATCACATCGGTCCGTCTGCGGAAGCATTGAACCTGTTCGCGTTCTCGTTTCGCGCCGCCGCAGGACTCTTCTTCGCCAGTGTCTTCCTGCTCCGCGGCTTCGGCATCACCGTCGGCTGCCACGCAGCCTACGACCTTCTCGTCGGAGTCTTGCTGGCCACTCCGCTGGAATCATAGTTTGGTTACGTCGCGAACTGTGTAACCCCCGCGCAAGCTTCGCGCTCCGGGCTTCGGCAATAACTGCCGATTTTCAGTATGATTCAAAATCGTTAGTACCGTCACAATCGTTACATGTTACCAGATTGCTTCAAGCCGCATCTTCAATTTGGTCGAAGAACCGATGAGTGGAGGATTTGCTAGTTTAATTCACCTCCAAATCGAGACACATCGAACCACTGCGTGAGCCCTGCGCTTACCGGAGAAGAATTATGCCACTGCGTCGATCTCTGCTGACCGTTATGTGCCTTGCCATTTTTGGAGCCATTTCGAGCGTCGCACAGGAACAACATCTGTTTGCCGAATGGGATCGCGAGAATATTCGTCCGGCGACGAAGAGTCGTCCGCTGTCACGGCAGGAAAAATTTGTCGAGAGAGCTTCAGACAAGACTTCCGTGACGTACTTCTCACCCGCTGCCGACAAGCCTGCCAGCGTTGCATCAGCAAAGTCTGGCGCAACTGCCACAATTCCAATGCGGGAAAGTGCACCGGCAAAGATTGGCGATGAATCACGACGTGGAGCCGTTCAACAGGTGGCTGACTCGAACGCAGACAGAACTGTCGTTCGCAATTCACCGCTCCAGCCTGCAGTAGCATCCGCTCCGATAACGAAGCCCGGCCCGGTTTCAGCCGTGGTGTTTTCCCCCGACGAATTTCAAGAACCGCAATCCGTTGGCATTCGCAACGCAGCGTATTCTCCGGATATTGAACCATTGGCTGCGGGAAAGATCCGGGCCCTCGCCGAGACGAATCCAGCCGACCAGGCCAACCCTTTCGAAGAATTCCTTGACAAAAAAAATTCCGCGAGACACGACGAAACCCCTCTGTTCGACTCCCGCCGTGATTCTGATGCTGAGTCAGCTGAGCCACTGTTTGGTCGCCCCGGTGCGACAGAGGCTTCCGAGAAACCTGGTCGCCCAGTCGCCGCGTCGCGAGACATTGAATCCAAACCTGCGGGGGCCGCTGACCCTGGTGCGACGGTGTCCGGTGCAGACAGTGGCCCTCAGTCTCCGGGTGTCACCGTTCAATGGGTCAGGCATGGCGGATTCAACGTCGGGCAGGAATGCGATGTTGAACTGGTCGTCAAAAACACCAGCCAGACAGTGGTACGCAGCGTGATGGTCGAAGCAGTGATTCCGCCGAACGTGGAAGTTGTCGCGGCACGACCTACAGCAGTTGAAGGTTCCGAAATGCCAACATGGACCTTTGGCGAGCTGCAGCCCGGCCAGTCCCGTTCCGTGATGCTCAAAGTGATTCCACAAACTCGTGGTGATGTGTATCTGGATGCCTATGTCCGTCTGACGGGGTCGTCGTCGTCTCAGTTTTCGGTACAGGAACCGATAATCGGGGTGGCTGTTTCCGGCCCGGAAAAGGTAGAAATCGGTCAGCAGGTTGCATACATCGTTCGTGTTAGCAATCCCGGAACCGGGCTCGCCAATAATGTGGTCATTCAGGCGGCGGTTCCGGAAGGGCTGGAACACCGCAACGGCAGTCTGCTCACCATCGAAATCGGTACGCTCAACCCCGGCGAATCGCGGCAGGCTCGATTAAGCCTCACTGCTGTGCAGGGTGGCGATCAGCAATTGGCTGTGCGAGTCCTAGCGGACGGCGGGCTGACGGATCAGACGACAACCGCGATCGTGGTCGCGGAACCCCGGCTTGCGATCTCGCTCACCGGACCGAAAGAACCAACGGCGGGACGATCTGAAAACTACACGCTGACAGTGAGCAACGGCGGCAACGTGCAGTCCACAAATGTTCGGGCGAAGTACATTATCCCTGCCGGCTTTACGTTTGTGTCAGCAGATCGCGGCGGTAAGTATGTTGAGATCGACAACGCGGTCAAATGGTTCGTGGGTACCTTGCAGCCGAACGATGCCAGTGACTTCATTGTTGCGATGAAGGCAGACGACGCCGGTGAAGTCGCTCACAAGGCCGGCGTGATTTCAGAACATGGCCAGGTGACAACGTGTGAGTTGACTTCAAAGGTGATCGGCACCGCCGTACTGGACATGAAGATCGTTGCTGACCATCGTGAACTTCGCGTCGGTGAAGAAGTTCGCTGGGAAGTACAGGTTCGAAATACTGGAACTCGTGAAGCATCCAATGTCGGCGTGTCGTGTGAGCTGCCCAGTGGTTTTGAACTTATTGATGCCGAAGGTCCGACCAAACACATCGCCGAAAACGGAGTCCTGGTCTTCCGCTCGATCCCGACAATCGATGCCGCGACGGATGCCAAAATTGTGATCCGTGGTCGTTGTACTCGCGAAGGCAACCAGCGCCTCCGTCTGCGTGTCGCCAGCGAATCGGTGACCGAAGTTCTGATCGGCGAAGAGTCCGCGTCCGTGTCGCCCTGATGGCAGAGCGTTCGTATGCATGATGGACATTCTGTCACTCATGTCCGTCGTGAGGCCAGAAAGCGATACCGAAGTGATCATGGTTTATCATCTGTCGCTGGATTGCGTTACTTCGACCGCTTTTTTGAGGTTCTGAGTGAACTGGTCCAGCGTCATTTTTTGCGGCGGAATGCCAGCTCGTTCGAACAGAGCACGCGTGCGTCGGCTCTGCTGGAATTCTTCTTCGTCAATGAAACCGTCCTGGTTTTGATCCAGTCGTTGGAAGGAAGACTTGGCTTGTTCGACTACGTCGCCGCCAACGCCCCAACGATTGGACCCACCGTTATTCTGATCCTCACTGCTTTTGTTTCCGCCAGTCTGGCGACCTGAGCGAGAAGCAGGCGTTGCGCTCACGATCTGGAGCTTCCCCGTACGCACGGCCATCGCTTTATTGTTATCGGTGGCAGCAGCGACTTCGGCAGCCTTAAGTTCCCCAGGAATCAGGAAGCCATCGTGGTCGGCATCAAATTGATCAAACTGATCCAGCTCAGTGCGACGCGCCAGCATCCATTCGTCCAGACCTAGTTGCCCGTCAAAGTCGGTATCGACTTCGGAGTATGCTGGCGGCAGAGCTTCGATTAACGTTGGCTTGGGCTTCATCTTGTATGGTTTCAACGCAGGCTTGACACTCACCGCATTCGGAGTATTGTTGCCGTCATCGTTTGGGTTGCTCGGCATGCCGTTGTTGTCGCCACCGGCACTGAACCCAGCTCGCATAGAATTTCGCATCTCATCGACGCTCATTCCGGCTTTGAGTTCTACGCCGCGTGATTTCATCATGTCACGGACGAAGGAAGGCATTCGATCAAGCTCTTCCTGATCGATCGTGCCGTTGCCGTTGGTGTCCAGCATTGAGCGACCGCCGCTGAAGCCGCCACCAAATCCTCCTCCAGAATCACCTCCGAAGCCTCTGCTTCCACGATCGCCACCTCGATCACGACCACGATCACCACCACGATCACCACCACGATCACCACCACGATCACCACCACGATCACCACCACGATCACCACCTCGATCACCACCTCGATCACCACCACGTTCCTGGGCGTAACAGTGTGGCGCCCAAGCTTGCCACGAGAATCCGGCAATTGATGCGGTCAGGAGAATTCGGGAAAGTATCATTTTGAATCTCCGGGGACTTCGACACATACGTCAGAGGAATGACGTTACACACTGGTGCGTGTCTGTCTTTTCATAAATGGCAAACGGCAGTTGGCACCGCGCTGCTGAGCAGGCGTTTTCCGGGTGCGACTGGATAAACCCCGGCAACGATACCAGCGATTCGGTTTCTTTTGCAATTTTTTCAGACTCTTTCGCCCTTCCAAAGGGTTTGAACCTTTGAATCGATGATTGATCTGGTCAAATCGGCCAATTGATTTAACTGTACCTCGTTTGCTTAGACCGCGTTGTAATCGTCACTCCCTTCGTAACCTTCCGATACTTTGGGCATTTCATCGAATCGATTCACGGAAAATACGAATCGACTGCCACGTCGGGAACAATAACCGGTCGGTCCATCAATTTGCTTAATCCTCCAAGGCTAGATACTGAACATAAAAACAGTTATTGATTTGGGTCGATTTGCCTGCCTGATCCCAAAGTTCGCAGGAACGTATAATGAACATTTGCTCTCTTTGTTTTCAATCGCTGCCGTTGGCTGTCGTTTTCGGTGCAATGCTTTCTGTGTCGCCGGTCGCCTATGGTCAGGCAAACGTTGGAACTGAACTGGATCTATTGCGGCGCGACGACATCCATACCCAGTTGGGTCTGACTGAAATGCAGTCTCAGAAAATCGGAGAAGTTGCAAAGTCGGGCTCGATTTCACAGGAGTTCTTCAAGCCGTACCTGGAAAGAATGAAAGGTAAGACTTCCGAGGAGCAGACGGCGATACGCGAAGAAATGAAGCAGGCTGTCGTCAGAGTCAAGGAGGACGTGGGCTTGCAAGCATTGAATGTGCTCGACAGCCGTCAACTGAAACTTCTGCGATCACTGTATATCGCTCAAGCCGGGATACGTGCGTTGACGGATATGCGCGTAGCGGAAGATTTCTCCCTAACTGACGAACAAAAAGCTCAACTGGCTGAACTGAATTCAGCTCGTTCCGAAGCAGCCGCAAAGCTTGGTTTCAACGCAACAGAAGAACAGAATGCTCAATTTAAGGCAGAGTGGGAAGCAAAATTCCTGAGCGTTCTGAATGCAGAGCAAAAGAACATGTGGATTTCGCTCAACGCTGGCGTCGCAGCGGCGCAGAGTCCCGTAACAGCGATCACCGCTGCGGCGACTCCGGGAGGTGCATCAGCGCCAACGGCGGTATCGAATTCTGACACACCGCCTCCTGGCGCTCAGGTGATGTCCAGTTTCGGCGGTGCAGCGGGCTCTGCGGCGACGAATCAGCTGGTCGAAAAATTTACATTCAATTTTCGATACGCCCCCTGGGAGCAGGTACTCCAGGACTTCGCCGTCAGCACCGGTTATACGCTGGACATGGCTCAGATACCGAATGGCACATTCAGCCATATTGACAGCCGGGAATACAACGTTGATCAGACGCTGGATATTATGAACGGCTATTTGCAGCGCAAGGGATTTGCGCTGGTTCGGAAAGACGGCTTTCTGGTCTGCGTCAATGTAAAGGATGGGATTCCGAACATTCTTGTTCCGGACGTATCAGTCGAGGAACTCATGGCGAAAGACGAGAGTGGCCATTACAAGATCGGTGAGAATGAACTCGTGCGCGCGCAGATTTTGCTCAAGGGTGTGGATGTCGGCGTCATGGCGCAGGAAGTCGAGTCGCTCACCGGGCCGTTGGCCCAAATGACGGCGTTGACACAATCGGGAATCATGTTCATCTCAGATACCGGGTCGAACCTGAGAAAGATCAACGCATTTCTCGACACCGCGATGAAGAATGTCGGAAAGGATCTCCTGTTTAAGCCTTATCCGCTGACAAATATTGCAGCTGAAGAGGCGGAGTACATGTTGCTGGCACAATTTGGGATGCGGCAAGGAGCTGCTGCCGTTCCGAACGTAAGTACAGCCAACAGTCGTGGACCGCAGCCGGCACCTCCTGCGCAAGCTTCAACGCTGAAGGTGATGTCGGATGCCCGCTCGAACAGCTTGTTCGTAACCGGGTCGGAGGCCGATCACGCATTGGTCGTCGAGATCATCAAGGCGATCGATATTTCTGAACTGCCGGAGAGTGCGAAACGCTTCATGTCGGAGTCTTCGGGGCCCTATCTGCGAGTTTACAAGGTCAGCGGCCGCGCTGATCAGGCGGCTCTAAGTATCAACGCGATGATGCCCGGCGTTGTGGTCAACGAAGATAATAATGCCAGTACCGTGCATATTTTTGGCACCACGAAGCAACATAAGCAGGCGTCAGAATGGGTCGAGGCGTTTGCTGCGGGTTCAGGCGCGGCGGGCTCTGTCGCCGTGATTCCTTTGGCAAAAATGGATCCGCTGACTGCCGCAGCCACGTTGCGGAACCTGTTTATCTCCGAAGGCACGGCTGCTCCGACAGTCGAAACTGATCTGTACGGCAACCGTATCATCGTGAAAGGCACGTCGACTCAGGTGGATCAGATCAAGCAGGTTCTGAAAGAACTGGGCGAAGACGGGACAGGTGTTCGAGCCCAGGGCGAAGGCGGTAACATTCGCCGCTATTCACTGCGAGGCCGCGATCCTGATGAGTTCATGCAGTATCTCCAAGGCGAATGGGATCGTAACGAATCGACACCCATTCGAATTGTGACTCCAGCGAAGAACGGTCCGATCCGCGATCTGCGCACACCATCTCGGAAGTCTCCGGAGGCGACCGAAGAGCCTGTCGCTGCGCCCAAGGAAGTGCCTTCGGCGACACAGTCAAAACAACGTTCGGGACTGCGAAAACAAACCGGATATATGGCCGTGCGTCGTCAGGACGAAACGGCTGCAGATGGGCAATCCGGGGCCGATTCTCAATCAAGGTCAAAAACCGATGGCGATGGTCCGCTCGACGGAATCCAGATCGTTGTCGATGGCGATGAATTGCTGCTCATCTACGAGGACGAAGCCGCTCTGGATCGCCTAGAAGAGACGATGGATTTCCTGCAGCAATCAATTCCTTATCGCACGCGCTGGACGGTGTTCTACCTGCAGGCATCTGATGCTACTGAAGCTGCCGCGCTGCTCGAACAATTGATTCCCAGCAGCAGCGTGACCGACACTGCGGCAAGTTCCGGATTCAGTTTAGGAGCCATGTTTCGGCCGATCACGGATTCCGTCTCCAGCATGACGGGCTTGAGCGGCATTGGTAAAAACCCACAGACACTGCGAATCATTCCTGATCCACGATCGAACTCATTGCTGGTGACTGGTCCTCAGTCGCTGGTTGACGAAGCGGAGAAACTTCTCCAGGTACTGGATTCCAACGACATTCCGGAATCTCTGCGAGACATGCAGCCGCGGCAACTGACAGTCGAATATGCCGATATCGACGAGGTCGCCACCATTGTGAAAGAAGTATTTAAGCCGTACACGGAGCCTGTCGGTGGTCAACAGCAGAATAATCCACTGGCGGCCTTAATGGGAGGCGGCGGCGGAGGCAACAAAAAAGAATCGACTGGTGTGCAGATGACGATTGGCGTTGATCGTCAGACCAGCAGTCTGGTGATTTCTTCGAGCGAGGCGTTGTTTGGGAAGGTTGAGTCTCTCGTCAAAGAACGGGATGAAGCCGCCAGGGAAGCCAATCGCACGGTGCGTTACGTGCAGTTGATACATTCTGACGCCACGATGGTGCAGAATTCCTTGTCTGCTATGTTCCCCCGTGTAACTTCCAGTTCAACGAAGACAACAAGCAGTTCAACGAGCGACAACACGCCAAAGCCGGACGGGGGTAACAGTTCCAATCAGATACCAACTAATCCATTTGGCAGTGGTGGCGGTGGCAATCCATTTGGTGGCGGTGGTCGAGGCGGCGGCGGAGGTGGCAATGCATTTGGCGGCGGTGGTCGAGGTGGCGGCGGGAGCAATCCATTTGGTGGCGGTGGCAATCCGTTTGGGGGCCGTGGCGGTGGTGGTGGCCGTTAAGGCAACTGGAGATTGCAACCTGCAAGGCACGTTAAACGGCCAATGCATAACTGATATCGTGGTCGAAGACCAAGCTGCCGGCCACAGTCGGAATCCAAAATTCTTTGCTGGGTCACAGGTTTTAGACTTTCACGTTCAACGACGCAGACTAAAGCCTGTCCGCCAGCAATTTCATCTTCACAAAGCATTGCAATGGAACTTGGTCAACTACTTGTCAACGACGGAATGGTCACTCGTGAGCAACTAAAGACAGCTCGCGAGACGCAGGGCAGCATGCGTATCGATCAGGCGCTGGTGAAACTGGGTGTCATCACGGAAGATGCAATTCTTCGTAAGCTCTCCGATGAATTCGGCATGCAGTATATCGATCTGAAAGACATCGACATCGATGTCGAACTGCTGTCAAAGTTCCCGACATCGTCAATCTATCGTCATTCTCTGCTGCCCTTGTACCGCGAAAACGGCCACGTCGTTATTGCCACGTCCGACCCGCTCAATCTGGAAGGGCTCGATGAACTCAGCACGGTGAGTGGTTTTAAGCTGCTGCCGGTTTTGACCCGCAGTGGGGAGCTGGGAAACCGCATCCATGAACTTCTGGGCGTGGGCGGCGACACGATCAACGAGCTGGTTCGCCGTCGCAGCGAAGAAGGCATCGAACTTCTCGAAGAAATCAATGAAGACTTCGGCGAACTGGCTGAAGGGGCTCAGGCACCGTCTGTCATCAAGCTGGTCAATGAACTGCTGATGGAAGCCGTCAAGCTGCAGACCAGTGACGTACATATTGAGCCGCAGGAACACGGCATGCGAGTCCGCTATCGGCTGGACGGCATATTGCGAGTTCAACCGACGCCGCCAGAGATTGCACAGTTCTATTCGGCGATCGTGACCCGGTTGAAGATCATGTCACATTTGAACATCGCTGAGAAGCGGCTGCCTCAGGACGGCCGCATCAAGTTGCGAGTCTCCGGTCGCGAGGTCGATGTCCGCGTGTCGATCATTCCGATGATGCACGGCGAAGGCGTCGTCATGCGTTTGCTTGACAAAGCACGCATGAAGTTTGACCTGAAGGCCGTCGGTATGCCGCCGACTGTGATGGGGATTTTCCGAAAGCTGCTGGAACTTCCGCACGGGATTATTCTGGTCACAGGCCCAACCGGCAGCGGCAAATCCACGACGCTTTACAGCGCGCTGAACGAGATTAGAGATCCAGCGATCAAGATTATTACAGTCGAAGACCCGATCGAATATCAGATGGATGGAATCAGCCAGATACAGGTCCACAGTCGGATCGGATTGACGTTTGCGGGGGCATTGAGAAGTATTCTGCGACATGACCCGGATGTGGTACTCATCGGCGAAATTCGAGATGGTGAAACGGCTCAAGCGGCCATTCAGGCATCACTCACGGGGCACCTTGTGTTCAGCACCCTGCACACGAATGACGCTCCCAGCACATTCACACGACTCATTGACATGGGGGTCGAACCGTACCTAGTCGCCAGCACCGTGGAAGGCATTCTGGCGCAGCGACTTGTGCGAAAGCTTTGCACGCACTGCAAGGTCGCGACGCCGATTGAGAACCTGGAAATCCCTTCCGACTTTCCAAGACCGCTGCCTGAAACAATCTTTGAGCCGCGCGGTTGTCGTGAATGTCGGGACACCGGATACTCAGGGCGAATCGGCGTATTTGAATTGCTGAAAACCGATCCCATGATTCAACGCATGTGCGCCGAAAGTCGCAGCAGCGTGGATATTCGCGATTATGCACTGTCCGCAGGAATGACGACGCTGCGTTCGAGCGGATGGGAACAGGTAATGGCGGGTGTGACAAGTCTTGATGAAGTAGTTCGGATTACCCGAGGCGATGTTATTGCTTAGAGGCGGCCTGACACTGTTCTAACTGAATTCTTATGCCTGATTTCAAATACCTAGCCAAAGAGCTGACCGGCAAACAGGTTTCGGGGACGCTGACGGCTGCCAGCGAAAAAGATGCGATCGCGGGTCTGGCAGCGAAAAGTCTGTTCCCGATTTCGGTTGCGCTGACGGAACAATCCAGGCAGCAGGCCAGCACGGGGTCGCGGCGCGTTTCCGCAAAATACCTCACGGTGTTTTACAACCAGTTGTCGGATCTGTTGAAGTCCGGAGTCCCGCTGCTCCGGTCGTTGCAACTGCTGGAAGAACAGTCGTCTAATTTGAATCTAAAGTCTGTCATTCAGGATGTTCGTGAACAGGTCGCCGACGGAACGCGATTGAATGAATCGATGCGAAAGCATCCAAAGACGTTTAACTATCTGACGGTCAGCATGGTGAAAGCGGGTGAAGAAGGCGGGTTTCTGGAGGAAGTGCTCAGTCGCATTGCAGCGTTCAATGAGCATCAGGAAGAACTCAAAGGCCGCGTCACCGGCGCGATGATCTATCCAGTGTTTCTGATGGTGGTGGGCCTTGCAATCGTGACCGTGATGATGGTTTGGTTCGTGCCGGAATTTGCTAACATTTTCGAGTCCATGAAAAACAAGGGGACCCTGCCCTGGGCAACGACAACGCTCCTGAGTATCAGCGACGCGATTCAGAACTATGGTCTTCTCATTCTTGCTGCGGTCGTTGGAGCAATGGTCGGAACGATTGCCTATTTTCAGTCGGCTGAGGGAGCTCGAAATATGGACAAGTGGAAACTGAAAATTCCGATACTGGGCGGCATCCTGCAGAATCTGGCCGTGGCACGATTCTGCCGCATGTTGGGCACGCTCCTGAAAAACGGCGTGCCCATCCTGCAGTCACTAAGAATTGCGAAGGATGCGAGCGGCAACGTGATCCTTGCTGAGGCCATTGGAAATGCGGCAGACAATGTCAGCAGCGGTCAGTCGCTGGCAGTTCCGCTTCGTTCCAGCGGACAATTCTCACGGGACCTAATTGAGATGATTGCTGTTGGCGAAGAGGCCAATAATCTGGAAAATGTGCTAATCGGTGTAGCTGACAACCTCGAGCGGCGCACCAGTCGACGTATTGATACTGGTGTGCGATTGCTGGAACCTTTGCTGCTGCTGGTGATGGCCACTATCGTCACGTTCGTGATCGTGGCTTTGCTGGTACCCGTCATGACAATGTCGAAGAACGCCTGATCAATGGATTTAAGTACTCAACCTGGAATTGGAAAATGCGAAAGAACTCAATCAATCAGTCGATTGCTCTCACACGAGCAGGCTTTACGCTCCTTGAACTGCTGATCGTACTGGCCATCATTCTGGTGATCGCAGCGATGGTGGTACCGAACCTAATCGGGCAACAGCAGGGAGCGATGGAAAAGACGACGCTGACGACGATCAAGAATATCGAGAAGAATCCCGTTGGTATCTGGGCCGCTGACCACGATGGCACCTATTTCAAGGGCAGCGGTAACGAAGCCTGGCAGGCCATGATGAATCCCCCACCGTACAAGGGAAGGAAGTTGCGTCCGCTGATTGCTGAACCTCCAGCCGATGCCTGGGGTCAAGTGCTTCAGTACGAATGGACAGGCGATGGACACAGCAAGAAGCAAGGAGCGTTGAGTCCAGCGGTTTGGTCGATCGGTGCCAACGGCCAGGACGAAGGTGGAAGTGGAGACGATATCAACAACTGGACGTCGATGGTGGCGGGCGGCACGAAATAATCGTCGCTCCACAATGTTGAATTGAAACCACGCGAACGCTCGGGATCACTTTTGATACCGAGCGTTCGTGCATGAACCGGCTTAACCGATTTGACAGTGATGATGAAGCGTATCCGCAACATTTCAAGCACATGCCGACAGGAAATCCCTGTTGAAGCAGGGGCTCTCGGCTGCGTGCCGGCACGCAACAGGCTAATGCGTATCCGCTCACGAACGACTCACACCCGCCGCGGCTTTACGCTGTTCGAGCTGATGATCGTCCTCGCCATTCTTGTGGCGGTCACGGCGATGGCGGCCCCCAGTATGATGGAACGCGTTCGCAGTGGTCGCGTACAGGAAGCAGCAGAGAATGTGCGTGAAGTGTTGGCTGCGGCTCGCACGTATGCGATTGATACCGGCGTCGATTATCATTTTCGCTTCGAAGTCGGCGGGCATAACGTGGTGGCAATTCCGGCAGAACAAAACGCATCGATCGGCAATTCGTACGATTCCAATAGTGAGACCGCGGAATTCTTGTATCGTTCAGGCGAGCTTCCGAAAACTATCTATCTTCGCAGCAGCTACAACGACAGGTCGGGCAGCGAAACGCTGAAAAGTCAGATATTCGGAAACCTTGAAAATGCCGGAGATCTGGCGTCAAAGAACTGGTCGTTGCCGATACTGTTTCGCTTCGATGGCAGTGCAGAAGACAAGACGTTTCGCGTTATGGACGAACAGCATCGCAGTTGTGACGTTACTGTTCGTGGACTCACAGGGGCGATCTCAACGTCCGGCGTCTTCATCATGGAGGAAAAAAGATGAGACGTGCAGCACGAAGGGTTTGCTCGGCCACGTTCGTGAGCGGCGCGGCGCTAGCCGCCAGTAGCTACTCAGGAAAACACAGTTCGCTACCGTTGGTAAACGCCATTCCGCTCAAATTCGGCATCGAACGCAGCGGCCTGAGTCTCCTTGAAGTTCTGATCTCTGTCGCAATTTTTCTGGGCGCGTTGACGGCGATTATGCAACTGCTGAATTCCGGGCAACAATCCGAGGTGTCGGCTCGACTAAAGACCGAAGCGGCGCTTCGGTGCGAAGCAAAAATGGCAGAGTTTGTTTCGGGAATCGAAGAAGCAGTATCGTCGGATAAGCAAAAATTCCCTGATGATGAAATCGGAAACTGGCAGTGGTCTGCAGAGGTCAGCAACGGCAATGCCACAAGTCTGCTGAAGATCACAGTCACGGTGGAACACTTGCCCGACGGCAAAAATCCCAATGCCGCATTCACATTGAATCGTTACATGCGGGATCCGCAGTTGTTTATCGACGCGGCGCTCTCGGAGACTGGAAAATGAAAAACGTACTGACGAATCGGGCGGGCTTTACGCTGCTGGAACTGTTGATTGCGATTGGGCTCACATCGATCCTGATGGTGGCGTTGTTCTCGGCAATGGATATCTATTTTAAGCTGCAGCTCGATAGTCAAGAAGAGATCACGCGACAGCAAATTTCACGTGCGCTGTTGCGTCAGATGACGCGCGACATTCAATCAGTGGTATTTGTCAAAAAGCAAGCTGTGGACGACGAAGAAACTGCACCGACGAGTCCCGGGACTGGTTCAGCTGCTTCAGGCGGGTCCACTCCGGCCGGCGGATCAACACAGGCCGACGGATCAACACAGGCCGGCGGATCGAATTCACTGAGCAGCACAGGTTCGACGGCACAAACGACTGACGGCGACACAACAGCAGCGATGCTGAAGTACACCAGCGGGCTTGTTGGTTCGGCAACAGATCTTCTGCTCTATGTCAGTCGTCCGGACCGAACACTTTCATACGTGGATGCGCAAAGTTTGACATCCACGTCTGAACGTACAGGTGATCTGATGATGATCAGGTATCTTGTTGCAGACACAAGTGCGGGTGGCCTGTCGTCAACAATTGCAAAACGCTTTGCGGGTAACAAAAACGGACCAATCGGGCTGGTCCGGATTACTGGCGACTTGTACGGCATGAGTACCGCAGTGCAGGCGGGTGAAGAGCGGGACTTCACGTGCGTCGATCAAATTGATGCCGAAGAGGTCTCACAGGTTGCGTTCAGCTACTTTGATGGCTTGAACTGGCAGGAAACATGGGACAGCACGACGCTGAACAGTTTGCCTGTCGCGATTGAGATTATTCTAACGCTTCGAAATGCGGAATCCGGCGATGTATTTTCCAGCAACAAACCTGATCCGTATGCCCTCGGCGAAACAAAACATCGTATGATCATTGCGTTGCCTCTGGCTGAACCGTTCATTGGGGAGACCGTATTATGACGTCTCCGCTTAAGCTCGCACGCCAACGCGCTCAGACTGTGCTGCCGGCCGGAAACCGAAAGCGTCGCGGATTTGTGCTTCTCGTCGTGACCATCGTAGTCATCCTCCTCTCACTGGCGGCATGGTCGTATATGAACAAAATGGTCCTAGAACAAGAAGCGACCATGATGTACGGTCGCGATGTGGAAGCTCGCATGGCCGCAGAATCGGCCATCGAATACGCAGCCATTCAGATCGGACTATTGCAGACGGAACAGAGCGAGGACGTCTTTCATAACCCGACTTTGTTTCGTGGTCAGGTAATGACAGAAGCCGATAACCCGCGAGGCCAGTGTCGCTTCACCATTCTGGTTCCGAATGAATTGTCTTCAGGCAAAGGCAGTTCAGTGCGATTTGGTCTGACTCGTGAAACAGCAAAATTTGACATCAATCGCCTCAATGAATTTGAAGGCGACGATGACGAAACGACGACTGCTTACGACGCAGTTTCGTTTGTGCCTGGCATGACGGAGGAAATCGCGAATGCCATCCTAGACTGGATCGACAGTGATGAAGATCGGGGAGTTGGCGGAGCAGAATCAGCCGACTATCAGGGGCTGGCGGTACCTTATGCAGCACGTAACGCTCCGCTGGAATCCATCGAAGAACTGCTGCAGATTCAGGGGATCACACCAGTCTTGTTTTATGGCGAGGACGCCAATCGAAACGGGATGCTCGACCCCAATGAAGACGACGGGAATGAATCACGCCCCAATGACAATGCGGACGGGATTCTGGACGTCGGCTGGCGAGAATACTTCACAGCCTCCAGCCGCGAACGGAATACGGCGGGCGATGGTGAAGCAAAGATCAACATCAACGGCACAATTCTGACAGAATTGTTCGATGAGATCGAAGAAGCCTTCGACACAGAAACCGCGACATTCATCATTGCCTATCGATTGTGGGGAAATGAAAACGCCGACCCGGCTACGGTGAAGAGTCTGACAGTCGATCAGAAGGAACTGGCCCAGGCAATTACAGGTGGCCTGACCAGTCAGGAAGGCGTCTCAATCACGCGTGCTGGGATGGACCTCAATCAGGTGTCAGCCTACTCATTCCGTTCGATCTACGACGTGATCGACGCGCAGGTCAACGCTGTAATCAATGGCGCACCGCAGACGCTGATCAGTCCGTGGACATCCGGAAATCTGCTCGAAAAAATGCCGGAGTTCGAGGGAAGCTTCACGCATGTAGACGATGCATTCCTTGATGGACGCATCAACATCAATATCGCTCGTCGCGAAGTACTACTAGCGATTCCTGACATGACGGAATCCATCGCTGACAGCATTATCACCATGCGTCCCCCGCTTGAAGACAGCGGTGTCGCTTCCAGCCTGATGACCGTTCGAGCTTCCCCGACATGGTTGTTGGGGGAAAGCCTGGTCGATCTCAATACCTACCGGCGGCTCGGCCCGTGGCTGACAACTGGTGGTGATATCTTCAGCTTTCAGGCTCTGGGCCATTTTGATCAGGGCGGTCCGACAACGAGGCTTGAAGCAACGATCGACGGGACTCAGGACCCACCCCGCGTTATCTTTCAGCGGGATCTCACATCTCTCGGTCGCGGCTTCCATCCCGGCCTGTTGAGCAGCAGGTAGTCTGGTTCCTGAATTGTCGGAGGAAGAGATCTGTCAATATCGGAACACGGCACCAAGACTGAACCCGTTCGCTGCGAAGTTTGAAAAATTGACATCCTGACGGATGTCAGGCGTGAAGCCCGCAGCGCCACCTGGAATGCTGTTGTAGTAGATGTTTTCGTGCGGACGGCTGATACGTGGAATCCACATGAAGTCGTATCCGGCATACACGGAGAACTTTGTGTTCAGGTGAACTTCACCGACCAGATTGAGTTGCGTAATGGTGCCGAAGTCGATTTTGCGGCTGTCAAATGAAGTCCGTCCGGTGCCTAATGCGTCTGATGACACGGTGGCAGTGTAGTCATTGAGTCCCATCATAACGCGTGGCGTGGCACTCAGCGTGAACCAACGATTGTTCAGCGACATCCGAACACCGGCTTCCGGTCCGTAGAAATTATTCACGACTGCGGAATTGATATCCGTTGTGCGATCTGCCACAGCAGCACCGCCGTTGTACGTTCCGTGAATGTCATAATTTTCATCCAGATTCGTGTACCGGACACCGCCCAGCCACTGAAATCCGAAGCCTTCACCTGGCACGTAGCGATCCGTGAGAAACGTCAATTCCGAACCCCACAGCTGTGACGAGAATTTGGCCTGAAAGGTTTTGTCGAAGATCAGAGAATTCAATCCTGCCACATCGGTAACTGCACCATTTGTCAGCAACGGAATGGCATAATTTGGATTTGTTGAAGTACCAAGCGTGGGATCGATTGGGAAAGCAACACCTCCCAGCGGAGCCTGCACTGCGATGATCTGTCGTGGACCATCGATATTGTTAAATGCCACGACATCGGATTTTTGCTGGAAGCCAAAGAAACTCAACTCCAGATCGCCCCCGTTCATGGCGACGCCCAATGTGCCTCGAATGCCTGGCGTGTCGATCAGGTCAAGGCTGTTGGATTGAGGGAACAAGGTGAGCCCAGCAGTGTTGCCACCGTTGAGATTGTTGTTAACAAGAACAGGGGAATTGATGCCCTGGACGCTATTGTTGGGCACGACGTATTGAAGACCCGAGACTGGCGCTCCGATCGTTCCGCCACCGGGTTCCTGAAAAGTCCACTGCATGAATTCCAGACGCAGCCAGCTGCGAGAAGCCACTTCGTGCAGGAAGTGCTCGATCGGACGATTCTCGTCCCATAATGCTGGAGCCTGCTCGACGTAATGATCCACGACGGGAGCCTGGTACTGATTCCGCGGCATTTGCAGCAGCGACGGATGGCCCTGTTGTTGTGGCGGACAATATTCTGGCCCACCATATTGTGGCGGACCATACTGCGGCGCATTTTGAGCCAAGGCTTCAGAAGAAGCCATGCTGAGAAGCACCGCAGCAGCGGCAATACTTAGCAGGTTCGGACGGTTCATTCGAGCCGGACCTTATTCAAAGAGTCAGATCAGCGAAGCACATTCGTCGAAGAGCCCTCCTGGCAATTCAACGCCGACGCAGCATCTTGCGATGCCGCGCACAGAACGGTTCCATGTACAAAACATAGTCCGCTGTCGTCGATATCGTCGCGGATCGACTTTGAACTTTGCTCCAATTGCTCCCGGAGCTTCGATTTTAACGGTTACACGAATGAGTCCGCTCGTAACGTCTGCAACATCAGCCAATCGGCAGTTTCTGCCGCTGTGCTGCACTCCATTGCCTACCGTCCGGGCACTGCGTTCGAGACAACCACCGGCTGCACCCAGGCACATTCGAAATCTCCGACCTGAGACGGATTCGGGTGGCTCCGAGACGCTGTAACGACCGCGCGCACGTACAGTTCTGTGCCTTCAAACGTGTAGCTGCCGACAGTCCCTTTGACGGATTTGAGCAACCTGCCAATATCAGTGCTGTAGCGGCGCGTCACCGTATCGACTTTCGCGGGATCGTCGATTGCCGGTGAACTGGCGTCATCAAAAGTAGTGTGCGTACCAATGAAATCAATGCGGTATGACACGTCAGGTTCTGCGGCAACGGTAACTTTCAGACTATTCGATGTCTGCTCAATTTCTTTCAGCATCACGCCGGAAGAAGCATAAAAACGCCCGGCCTCCAGCGCCTTCACCAGAGCGTCGGGCGTCAACGTGTCGGTTAGCACCATGACCCAACCACGACCCGGCTGCGCTCCCTTTTGCGGCTCAGTCTGAAAGTAGTCATGCCCGTCGTCCGTAGCCAGACCGTACATCAATGGCAGTTTGAGTTTTGCCAGACGCCATGTGTTGACAATGTCCCATTGACGCTCGGTGGATGCATGTGTTTGATCGCCGGAATTGTTAACATTGGGATGGCCATTGTAGACTTCGAAAAAGTTCTCTCCGTCAATCTGCATTAACTGCTCGGCAGTGATGGCATAGCCAAAATTCGGATGATTCAGATGCACGAGCGTCGATTCTCCGGAACGCTCGCGTCGCGAAACGGCAGCGTCGATGTTTCGCTGCATCACATCGACCATACTGTCTCCACCCGTGGGCGGAAGCAGTTCACTGGTATTCGTCGCGCATAAATGAATTGGACGATGTTGGAAACTGTCGCTGATCTCTTCACCCTGGATCAGAATGTATTCCTGAGCTATCGCGAGACGATCATAGACGGCATCAAATTCCTTCAGACGTACTTCCTTGCGACCTTCAGTTTCCCGAATCTGGATCCAGTCCGCAGGAAATGCCTGAGTTAGCTTTTCGAAGGCCTTGATTCCGCCTTTGTTCTTTTCGGTATCGATCCATCGTTCGCGATTGTGGAGCGTGTTGTGATCCGTGAAAACCAGAAACTGATATCCGTGATCGCGGTACCAGGTGGCAATCATTTCCGGGTAGTCATCACCATCGCTCCACAGCGAATGCGTATGCATGTTTCCGCGATACCAGCGTTGTGACTGATCTGATCGCAGCACAACGTCCTGACCAAATCCAGTTGTCGTGACAATCAGTAACCACAGAGTGAGAAGTCGATCGGTCGTAAACAGCGGGCGAAGCGCTAATGCTGGCATTTGGTTCTCCGTAGAAGTGTGATTCGCACGCAGTATATCAACAAAACGACAGCAGGCGAGCTCTGCCCCGAGCCTCGCCTGCTGTCTTGTGAGTGTTGATGAGTTCGATGATGATCGCCTGCGACTTCACACCGTGTGCAAATCAACACGGTTGATTAGCCTCGCACAAAGTCCAGGCTGGATGACTGAGCGTCGGACAGCTTGAAGCTGAAGTTATTCGTTCCGCTGGGCGTCAGGCTGCCTGTCAGTTTTTGACCGTCAGTGCTTCGGCTGAGTGAAAGTGACCCGTTCTCCATGCTGTAAGTTCCCTGAAACGTGCTCGCCTGTCCGTCTTTGTTGACAGCCATCCAACTGAAGTTTCCATCTGCCTGAAGTGACAGTTGTACGCGAGCCCCGTTGCTCAGATTTGCCGTCCATGCCCCCGCAATTGTCGATTGTGGCGTCTGAGGTGCTTCAATGGCTGACTGGGCTGCGGCGTTCTGAGGCGGTGCGAATCCTCCTAGTGCCTGCAACGCAGACTGCTGGGCATCGCCCGCTTGTGTCGTGTTGGCTGGTGCGTTGCTGCTCGATGCAACTCCGGATGGTGATGGAGCTGGTGTCGCATTGGCTGGTGCGGCGTTCTGAGGAGCGAATGCTTGCGGCGTTACCGCCTGGGCTGTTCCTGCCTGCACCTGCTGCTGTGGGATTTGTTGAGGCTGCTGCAACTGTTGCTGGCCGTTCGCTGGATTACCATTGAGAGCCGTTCCGGTCGTCGCTACTCCGACCTGCATTTGTGGTTGTTGCAAAGTCTGAGGCAGTGTCTGGAACTGTGGTTGCTGCAGTTGTTGAGCCTGCGGAAAGGTCTGCTGCTGGGCTTGAGCATAAACAGGCTGTGGATAGACCGGCTGAGAATACACAGGTGGGCGGTAAACAGGTTGTGAATGCATGTGTGATGAATACGATGGCTGCAAGTAGCCATGTCCATTGGAATAACTGGATACGTGCGAATGACCGCCGGAATAGCCACCAGAAGATCGACCGTGGCATCCAGCTTCGACAGACACTGCCGAAATCGCAGAAAATCCGCTCAATACGGCAGCCAGTAACAGTTTGTGTGTGTGACGAATCATGGCAAGGACTCCTTAAAGTTGTTTTACTCTGAAGCATTTGGGAATTCCCATAATGACCCGAGCGAACTTGCCAGAGTTGTGTTACCAATTATTCTGTTCTTTTTGGGTTCATCTGCAAATAAAGTGCGATCTGGACGTTCAGATGCCGACCAGGCGGTGGGTATCGCCCTGGATGATGGAGACTTGAGTCAGACGGCAAAGGTCAAGCAGTTCATTGGCAGACTGCATTATGCTAATGATGTCAGCCTCTTCGTCGAGGGATTCCATGAGTTGATCGGCGACATCTGCCATGTATTGAATTCCGGCGCGGTCGGCGGTGGTGTACAGTCGCTGCGTCAGTTCGCGGAGTTCGCCGATATCCTGATCGTCGAGAGCTGCGACAAGTTGTTCAATCTGCTGACCGATGTCGAGGGCAATGTCGGTTGACACACCCGGCATTTCGGTACGGTCGCTGGTACGTAAACGAACCGCCGAGATGATGCGTTCTACGAGTTCCGGATCGAAATGAGTTCCAGCACAACGGCGAAGTTCCTCAAACGCTTCGGTTGGTGACTTCCGAAGACGATAGACAGCGTCGGATGCCATCGAATCATAGGCATCGGCGATAGCCAGAATTCGAGCGGCGACACTTGGCATCTCAGACCTGTTCTCATTCTTCTGATCATTGCTAAGATCATACCAGACCGAATACTGCTCGACGATTTCCGTCACCGCGTTGGAACCAAACGATGACTTCACAAGCTGCTGACTCATAGCGCGAGTGCGGCGCATGACGGTCCATTCTTCTTCGCTGAGTTGTCCGGACTTATGCAGAACAGCATCCGGCACACCAATCTTCCCAATGTCATGCAGCAAGGCCGCAATTTCCAGCGTGTAGCATTCACGCATCGACAGCAGGCCTTCGCCCGCAGCGACGCATAAATCTGCGACTCGACGACTATGTGCGGCCGTAGGTTGATGACGAAACGACATAGCGGACAGCAGAGCGGTGACGGCCTGAAACGGGATCGACACGACAGGCTGCGGTTGCGGCGTTTTACGACGTTCCGGAGCTGCGCTGTCAGCCAACTGAGCGATTTGTTTACGTGCCTTGTCGAATCGCACAACTTGGTTTCGTCCATGCCGCTTGGCGACGAACATGGACTTATCAGCCTGATCGAGAAGATCCTGAGGTGAGGTGGAGTTGTGCGCCATGCTGGACACTCCAAGGCTCGCGGTGACGCGAAGATCATCCGTGACAAGCGTCTTGATGGCCAGCCGAATACGTTCGGCTCGCAACTCTGCTTCGTCGATGTTGGTGCCGGGCATGAATACAGAAAATTCTTCGCCACCGTACCGACACAGGACGTCATCTTCGGAAATAGTTTTTACGATAGCAGCGGCAACTCGCTGCAGGATCTCATCTCCCCTCGCATGGCCGTGATTGTCATTGATCGCTTTGAAATTGTCGATGTCCACCATGACGGCTGACAGTTCGCGACTGTTCTGTTGAGCCTCGTCCCACACGGCTTCGAACATTTTGAAAAAACTGCGACGATTGACGCAGCCGGTGAGTGCATCTCGCGTCGCCAGCCATTCGAGTTCATGGTTTTGCTGGCGAATTTCTTCGCTGGACTGTTTCAGAGACTGCAGTGCGTCGCGGAGTTCTTTTTGCTTTCGATCGAGTTCCGTGACGTCTTCAAAGCTGGCTACCACGCCTCGGATACGTTGCATTTCGTCGTGGATCGGTACCGTACTTAATGAGAACGTGCGTTCGGAATTCGCGGTGCTGAATTTCATCAGCGCGCCGCGTCGCCTTTCTCCGTATGCTGCTGTCTTGAGCCAGGGATAGTCGGCTTCACTGGATTCACCGACCATACGAAAACCCAGTTCGCTGGCTTTGCGACCTATAAGATCTTCTGCCGTCTCACTCGTATGCTGGGCGAATGCCGCATTGGCCAGCATTACGACTCCGTCACGATCAAGGACCAGCAGTCCCTCTGCCAGAGCGTCGAGTGCTTCACGAACGCGCGGAGGAATGACCTGCGACGGATTCAGATGTTGCAGGACTCTTCTCAGATACGCTGAGAACGCCACAAACAGGCCACCTCCAATGAAGATCGCAAGAGAAAACTCAGGCCGCATTGTGGCACCAAAGGGCCCGGCGGCAACTTCGGTGAAACGTATTTCCAGTTGCCTCAGGTCTCCTTTGTTCGTCGAGATCGGGACGACGAATTCGCGGGAAGTGAATGGTCTCTCGCCGACAGTCTCCCAGATCCGCGCGTGTGGGCCGGACGCAAACACCAGGTGTCCGTCATCAATTTTTCGAGCGGCGATGCTCTCAACTTCCGGATTGCGTTCGCGAATACTGTCGAACGTCGTCAGAATCTCGCGCTCGGTCATCCGGGTCTCCAGAGCCATGAAGCTCACGGCTACTGCTTCGCAGAAGGCCTCCCGATTTCTTTGCGCAGACGTGCCAACGTTGGGAATCAGACCCAGCAGCCCAGCGACCAGTACAGCGGTGACTGTGAGGCTGACCAACCCAAGGACAATTCTGATGCTTGAGGAAGAAATTTTCATCGCGTAACTTTTGTTGCCGGCAATAGAGAACCTCCACGAAAGATGATGTCAACATAGCCCAAAGACCTTGACGTGAAGACAATTCCCGTTGATCCGACCACGATTTTGTCCATAACTTCATGTGTTATCTGGATTTCCTGCTGTTCAACCGGCTTCTGCGAATTGTTCATCTGGAAGAAATCGATCGGTACAATCGCGTCGGTTGGCGCAACCGATACAGACACAACGTACGTAAAAAAACCGGGGAAGGTTCCCCGGCTTGAGCCACGCTGATGGTTGAGTGAATGACCACTCTGAACCAACGCTCTACTTAAATTTATTTCAGTTGGTCGGCACGACAACGTCGTGGCTTTCCGGCTTCCTGTCGCTGAAATTGCAAAGCTCTTCGCGAACGATGTTCATCGCTTTCGGCGCTTCGATCCCGATGCGAACTGAGTTGGGGCCAATGCGGACAATCGTGATCGCAACGTCGTCACCGATCAGAATTCGCTCACTGGTCTTCCTAGAAAGTACCAACATATTTCTCTCTCCCTGCGCCTTGTCCTAGGTCTTCCTTGATCCGCCTGGGCTGACCACATCGTGGTTCGACGGCCCCCGACTTGCCGCCCCCCCCCATTTTCTGATCCGGCAGATTCGCCTGACATCACAATGATTGCGACGTCAATACGATAACACCCCGCACAGTCGCTGCCAACAGGAAAATCGAGGAAATCGCCTTTGCCAAAAAAAGCAGCACAATCGCAGCGTGCGGCCCATGCCTTAATTTTAGGCACACAAAACACGGCAGGCTTTCCGCCAATATGGCAGCGGCTTCCAGATCTGGCCGTTCGCTTGTGTTTCGCAGGTGTTCAGAGTGAAATTCGGTTCGCTACGCCGGCGCGGCCAAGATTTGACAGTTAGACGATCAATGGGCGTGGGCGGGTTCGCGGCGGAGGTAAATGGTGCTCGCGGACTCCCCCGCGGTCGGTGCCTGGTGTAAAGGTTAGTCATCTCATTCGTGGCTGTTCGCAGATGGGGGCCAACGCGGCTTTTCAGGGCTCTGTCCCGCTCTGCGTTTTTTTATTCAAGGAATCACCAGTGGTCCGGATTGGAATCATCGGCGTAGGGTTCATGGGGTACACGCATTTTGAAGGAGCTCGTGACCTGGTCGGCGCGAAGGTAACGGCGATCTCGACGCGTGATCCGAATAAGCTGGCGGGAGATTGGACCTCAATCAAGGGCAACTTCGGGCCACCTGGAGGCCACGTTGATGTTTCGCAACTGAAGTGCTGTGCGGACTATCGCCAGCTCCTGACCGATCCTGATATCGACCTGATTGATGTCTGCCTTCCCACTGACAAGCATTTCGAAGTGGTGATGGAATCGCTGAAGGCCGGCAAACCGACACTGGTGGAAAAACCGATCTCTGTGGACCTAGCTCAGGCCGAGCAAATGGTCAAAGCAGCTCAGGCCGCCAGGGTGCCACTCCTCGTTGGTCACGTTCTGCCATTTTTCCCGGAATTTCGCTTCGCCGCCGAATCTATTCAGGACGGACGTTTTGGAAAGCTAAAAGCTGCGCACTTCAAGCGAGTTATTAGTCCGCCGGACTGGTCGAGCGACATGTCAGATTTCCGTAAGCTCGGAGGCTGGGGAGTCGATCTGCACATTCACGACAACCACTTTATCGCGCACGCTTTTGGGCGACCCGACGGAGTCTTCTCACGCGGCCTGCTGCAGGATGGTTTCGTGAATCATGTTCACACGTCGTACCTGTACTCCGACGGCCCGGCAGTCTCGTGTGTGAGTGGTGGAATCGCTGCGAAGGGGCTGCAGTTCTCTCACGGGTACGAATTGTACTTTGAAAACGCGACTGTGTTGTTTGATGCAGGAACTCTGGCCGGCGAATGGACCGTAAGTCGCCCGCTGAGCGTCATCACCAACGACGGCAAGATGACGCACCCGGAACTTGGCGGCAGCGGCAAGTGGTGCGGTGCATTCACTGACGAGCTGCAAGTGGCTGTAAACACGATCACTGGCAAACAATCTGCTGGTCCATTATCAAGCGACACGGCGCTGGCCGCATTGCAACTCTGCTGGGCCGAAGCTGCCAGTATCGAATCTGGAGCTGTCGTGCCGCTGTAATGTCCCTCAACGTCAACGCACTCCAACATGAATCGCCGCAACGTCCCCTGCGATTCCTTTTGTGGGTCTGGTATGTTTCTAGGCGTTACTCCCGACACGCATTGTCGCCGGCAAACGTACCGGAGGGCTGACGCCCGCCGCTCGCGGGGTATTGATTTAGTCTTGAGATTTGGCATTTTCGTTTAACGGCGAGCCGCAGGCGCAGGCGAAATGCGGCAACGACGCCTGCGGCTTGCCGTTAAACGATTAAATCAACAGGCCGCTCGCCGGATCGGCTCAAATCGACAGGAAAAACATGCGGAATTGCGGTTTCAGATTCACATCCTGCTGCAGCTTTGCTAAACCACCACTATCTGGAGGACTCGTTGTGGCGGCGAGTGGGAGGTCGAAGTTCTTCGACAATCACTGAACGAGCCATCCTCTGGCGCAAGGATGTGTTAAATGACATCTGTCTTACTCTTTCTGTTCATGTTCCTGACGTGCCTTATGTTTCTGGGCATGCTCTGGGGAGATCGGCTGAGTTTTCCTAGTCTGTTCGAAGGCAATTGGCTAAACCCGATCAGTGGCGTGATCAACGTGGTCTCGCGGACTTTGGGTGAATTCTTGGAAGTGTCGGTCGAGTTTATTGTGGGCCACTTGTCGTGGGTTGTGGCTGCCGTTTCCGGGACGGCCGGATTGATTCTTGTGGCGTTCCTTATGGGTGGCGGGCTCGCCTCTGACGCCGAAGCATACCATCGTGACAGTGTCGCCCCGCTTTATGCCGGCGGCGTCGTGGATCGCATTAAGGAGGTCAAGCCAGCAGAACCGGGTCGGGAAATCGCCAACGGCATTATGTTGGCGAAAGCCGATGTGGATGATTCGAATTACGTCGCGCAGGCGAAGGGTGGTGAGTACCTAGTGTTCGGACGACCTGAATACCAGCCCCCACGAGTGCTGCCTCGCCGACCGATCGACGGGTCAATCGCTGCCGCACCGACGTCACGACCATTGCTCGCACGTCCCGAGCTGGACGTACGTTTTGATCGATTGACTTCCGAAACGCTGATCCCGGATCGTTTGCGCACAATCCGCACCGATGGACGATTGCTCAACGATCTTCCCAATACGCAGTTTGTCGATCGCGCCGTTCGAAATCTGCTGCGTGATAACTGGCGTGCCGGGCTTGGTCTGCCGAATGCATCCGGCGGCCCTGGGGAGCCCGATGATCTGGTCCCCGAATCGCCGCTCGCGGCAGTGCGTGATCTGGAATCTCGAATCCGAGTGACGCCGGGTGTGCTGGTTTCCAGACATGATCTGCGCATCGAAAAAACGGCACCGCAAAGATCAGCGACAGGCGAAGTGACGCTGCAAATCACGATTACGAATCTGGCCAGAAGCGTGATCGATGGACTGCTGGTGCGGGAACTGCTTCCGTACGGTACAAAAGTGCGCGGGCATGTTCCGGAAGGTGTCCTCCGTGATGCGACGCTGACATGGCTGGTGAGCGACCTGCAGCCTCAGGAAGAACAAGCCTTCCGCTTCACTGTCATTCCTGCCGACGATCCGATTGGAGGCCGCGATACATTGTTTGAATCTCAGACCGAAGTTTCAGCGCTCACGGCTGTCACGACGCGCACCGTCGTGACAGAAGAAATGTTCCAGCCGGTGCCGCCGCGGCCAACCAGCGGGACACGCCCTCCGGAAATCGCTCGGGCACCAAAACTGCGTCTGCGGATTGCTGAACCAGAATCAGCAGCGACCGCTGGAGCCTGGACAACGGTGATGTTTCGCATCAGCAATATCGGCAACACCAGTGCCGAGGATGTCCGACTGCGACTGATCCTTGATGAAATGCTCGATCACCACGCGCTGTCAGACGATGACCTCGACCGTCAGCTCGATGCCCCCATCGCCCGTATATCGCCGGGTGAAACACGCGACTTTGAGCTTGTGGTGAAGCCCCGCCGAACCGGCGAAGCGGTGTCTACTGCCGAATTGCTCTTTGCCGACCAACAACTCGACCTGCAAACCTTTCGCCTCAGCAGTACCCGCGCTGCTAACTCATCAACGTCTGAACCAACCCGAGTCCGTCCGTAACGCCGATCAGTCGTCAGTGGGAAATTCACTTCTGAGGGCAAGCTGTTCGACAGAATCAATCGCTATACTCATATGGAAATCCACCTCTTGCTTCCATTGGATTCTTAGGTTTGCATGCCTTCAATTGATGATATCCTCATTGCCTGCGAATCCCGCATTGGCTATCAATTTCGCGACCGGGTACTGTTACGCCGCTGCCTGACGCACAGCTCCTCCGCCGAGACACGCCTTGATTCAAATGAACGCCTCGAGTTCCTTGGTGATTCCGTGCTGGGTGTCGTCATCTGCGAGTATTTGTTTCAGAATTTCCCAGATCAACGCGAAGGCCAGATGACTCAGATGAAATCTTGGCTCGTCAGTCGCCAGACGTGTGCTCGCGTGGCCCGTTTGTTGAAGGTCGAAGAATTGATTTTGGTTGGACGCGGCCTCCAGAGTATTCCGGATTCCATCCTGTCGGCGGTGGTAGAATCGCTGATTGCCGGCGTTTACTTTGACGGTGGTTTTGAAGCGGCGCGACAGTTTATTCACACGTCATTTCGTGAAGAACTGGCTCTGTGTCGTCCGGAAGATGCTGAAAACTTCAAGAGTCAGCTACAGGAGATCACGCAGCGAGAAATGGGCAAGACGCCGGAGTATGTCGTCGTCGAAGAGACCGGCCCTGATCACGCAAGAGTGTTCTGCATTGTGGCTCGCGTTGGTAATGTCGTGTTTGAATCAGGTTGCGGTAAGACCAAGAAAGAGGCCGAACAGCAGGCCGCGCGCAACGCTGTCGAATCACTTCAACGACCTGCAGCGGAACGTGACGTATTTGAATAACCCTGAGTCTCACAGGTCAGGACCGAGCGAGCCGAGAGAAGTCATTGGCCGGGCGCCTGCGTCCTCGCTGTGTTGACTTTTGAAAAGTGTTTCCGACTTGAGTCAGGTTTTGGGTGCGATTGTGGAACGATCATCCGCAGGATGGACATTCATGTCCGTCGCCCGGCCATGAAACACGGTCGAAGCGAATATCATTGTGCCTTGACTGTTGTTCGACAATGCGGCGGTGTTTGGCCAATATCTCGGACATGAATGTCCAAGCTACAGAAATCATAGTTGCTGCGCTGGGGTCATCGGGATTTCCACGCATGCGGCTTCGATTTCACTTCGGACAAGCAATTGGCTGCCGGTCATACAAAGAGTGTTCCAGCAAACACCGTCGATGGTCTTCAGAGCACCCAGTTCGCGGTATTCATCCGGCGTCGCTTCCATGAGGTACAATTCGCCCGATTCGCTATGAAGCAAAATGACTTTGCCAACCATTAGCACTTGACCGTGACCAAAGCGACCGCGGCGTTTCCACATTTGTTCGCCGTCTGACAGGCGAGCACATTCCATGAAGCCGTTGGAAAGCGAATACGCATAGCCATCCTGAATAACGGGGCTGGTCAGTTTGGTCTTCAAAACCTTCGAACTGCTCCAGACAGAGGACGCGATCAGCTTGCCGCCCTTTGCTTCCAGATGAATGCGTTCTCCGCCGCCGTCCGGATATCCCTTGGATGTCAGCACATCCGTATCTGAAAGTACAGAAATCTGCGACGTGTTGGCTCCGCCATCGGATTCGCCAGGGCGAGCATGTCTCCACAGGATTTCACCTGTTGCAGGGTTCAATCCCAGTGCCTGAGATTCGCACGTCAGCAGAATCTGACGCTGTCCGGCAAGCGTGGCGAGCACAGGAGAACCGTAGGCAATCATAGCGTCGCCGCCTTTCCATTTGAGTGTGCCGGTTTGCAGATCAAACGCCAGCAGAGTCGCTCGGGTCTCGCCGTCCGGCCCTCCGCCGGCGACAACGACCGTTTCATCCACGATCAATGGAGCGCCCGATCGAGCCCATGCCAGTCTGGTGTTTTCTTCGAACTGCGTCCTGAAGCCATCGGAGTCTTCGACTTCGCTCAGTCTGATGCCAAGGATTGCGTTCAAATCCCTTTGCCAGACCACCGAGCCGTCAGAGCCGTTCAGACAGACAAGGTTTCCCACGGCACCGACTGCATAGACCTGGCTCTGATGAATCGTTGGCGTGGAACGAGGTCCGATTCGACCCAGCCCCATCTTGTCTTTGTGCCGTGCGGCGTGACTGTAGATCCACTTGAGTTCACCAGTGCTGATTTCGTAACACGTCACGCATTCCTGATCTCCCCGCTGCTCCATCGTGACGGCGTAACCGTTACGGGCGGAGAACCCGGACCAGCCTGCTCCGATCGGCTGTTTCCAGATGATACGTGCGTTATGCACGAATGCTGCAGAGTCAATCTGCTGACCATTCGCGACGATGCCGTTTTGTCCTGGGCCAAGAAACCGTGGGAAATCTGTCGCAGATTCAACCGACAAATCAGCGTTGGCTTTCATGGTCGCATCTGTTGTTAGGACTTCACGACGCTGAGCCCAGATCGGTTCGAATCGAAGCAGATTGACGTCGCCGCCGTGTACCGGACGGAAGACTTTCAGCGACGCGAAGGTCACCAACACTAAAAGCGTTGCACCCACAAGTCTGTTCCACCACCTCCAGCGGCTGAACAATAAAATCCACGCCAGCCACAGCACGATCAAACCACCGGCAGTGAAAACCGTCACCACCATGATGACGTCGAGCCCCAGATTCACAGCGTCTTCGATTTCGCTGACAAATACTTGAGCCAGCGCTGCTGCAGCCACAATCAGAACGGTCAAGATCGTCATTTTGAGCGGGAATCGGCGACGACGGGCGGCGAACTTTGGTTCAACGGCATTAGGCTGGGCAGTGGAAACGGTAGGCATGAACTGTTCTCAAACGGGCGACAAGATTGGTGAGGGTTCTATTCGTGAGTTCCCCAGTATCATAGTCTGTTCGTTGAATTGAACGAGCCCGTTTCTGTTTGTGTCCTAATACAACCATTCAACCATGTTGACAAAAAAAGTCGCGACCATTTCTGGTCGCGACTTCGGATGTTCAGGTTGGCATGTTGATTTACATGCGGTAGGCCGGATTGTCGCGGCTGAAATCTTCGGCGACCAGCTTTGCCCCCATATCCAGTTGCCGGAACGCATAGTCTTCGATCATTGTCATTTCATCGAGTTGTTCCGGGGTCATTCCTTCAGCGTTATCGCTCCACGTATAGTTCGTCACCTGAAGTGGCACATGGTAGCGAGTGTCCATCAGTACGATGCTTTTTCGGTAAAGCGTATTAAATTCCGGTGCGCTGTACTCGTACCTGAAGCAATAGCATTCGCGTTCATCAAACGTCTGATTGGCTAGGCGGCTGCATATCACGCCATGTCCGTGGTTCAGGTCATTCTCGCGATGCACAATCATCTGCCGAATCATGCCGGCGAGGCCAGCTTCAGTGACCGGGTAGCGTGCGCCGGCCTGGGCTTCGGAACCCAGCGGGTCAAGTTTCAAAGCGGGCAGAATTCGCCCTTTCAGGCCACCGAGTTTCACCATCATCTGCTTGTCGTCGTATTCATCGTTGTACAATAACTGACGCCCGGTATCTCCGGACTTCCATTTCATGTAGACGCTGAATGTCGGATGATGGCGGACTTTCAAATCCATCGTCTGAGTTTCACCGATGTCGCCTTTGATACGTTCTCGCTTATCAAAGGTGACGCGATAATGGTCGATGTTGTCGATAAAACGTCCGCCGTCTTTTAGCAGCAACAGCGAAAACTTGATCGCATCGTTGTTGTTCAGGTCGCCACTGTTTACGGTCCTAGGTGCGCCGATGACAGGGAGTGGGTCGGGTGAATCTGAGGAGCCCGCAAGGATGTCGGGAGGAAGCGGCACGTCAGACGTGTTTTCAGCAGCAGTGATCGTTGAGGCAACCCGCGCAGCCTGAATTTCTTCACCAGCAGGGACAGGATCAAAGTTACAGCAGATTGCGCCAATGCTCGCTGCGGAAGCACACATCGCTAAGAAATTACGTTTACCGGACGACTGAAAGTTACGAATACGCGGCATCGGGACGGCACCTCTTCTGGGCATAGACGGGCAGATTCGGAATTTCGAACAATTGATGAGATGTGCGTGCGGTCTGCAACACGCTGAATACCCGCAGCATTGTTTCTACAACAACTTCCGTGGCGTCCATTCCGTTAAGACTGACTCCGTGAAACCCAGGGCTCGTCGTTTCCTGATGAAATCAATTTACATTAGGAGCCTGATTCGATTAGCAACGCCAGCACAGGAATCCGCTGTCGGAAGCGATGAAATCCGCAATGACAGGAGACAGCGTTCAATTGTCCGGCGTGTGACAGGTGATCAGACAGGAACAATAACTGTGGTGATTTTCAGGCCGCAAAGAGCAACAGATTCAGCTACCCACTCATCGTCACAAATTCTCGGAAATATTTCTCCGTCATGTGCATTTTCAGGCAGACTTTGCCGGTCGGACGCGAACGCTCGGATCAATTCGGCAAACACAAAAAAGTCACGCTGGTTTGACTTGCGGGAATCTTCGGTCATCCTTGCCGGACCTGTACGATCTGACGACCCATCGATACAGGACAGATCATCCTTTTTTTTGCCGCATTGCTCACGTAATCGAATGGCTAACGACGAATTCAATATCGCTGACCGGCTGCGAATTTCCGCCGAAATGGTTCCCAACCAGCGCGCTGTGGTATTCCCGGAAACACGGGATGCGGCAGGTCGAGTCGCATGGACACATGTGACTTTTCGGCAATTGGACGCCGAAGTTGATGCCATTGCTCGCGGCCTCATTGGACTTGGTGTTTTGCCCGAACATCGGATCGTGCTCATGGTGCGACCGTCAATCGAGTTCATTGCGTTGAGTTTCGGGATTATGCGGGCAGGAGCCTGTTGCACGCTGATCGATCCCGGTATGGGAAAACGCAGCGTTCTCCGCTGCCTGGACACAGTCGATCCCGACGGCTTCGTGGCGATCACACCGGTGCATGTTGTCCGGCGGCTGATGCCATGGCGATTCCGCAACGCGAGGTTCAACGTGGTGGTTGGTCCGCCGACACGTCGCCTGGGTTGTGAGTCCTATCGGCAGCTCGTGGACGCAGGCCGACGTTGCAATATCTCGTTACCAACCACGACGGCAACGGATTCGGCAGCCATTATTTTTACTTCCGGCAGTACCGGGCCTCCGAAGGGAGTTCACTACGAACACGGAATGTTTAACGCGCAAGTGGAACTGATTCGGGATCGGTATCAGATCCAGCCGGGTGAAGTGGATTTGCCGGGCTTCCCACTGTTCTCCCTGTTCAACCTGGCGATGCAGGTCACGTCTGTTATTCCGGACATGGACCCGACTAGGCCTGCGGCGGCAAATCCGGAACTGATCGTCGAAGCGATTGAGTCACAGAATGTAACTCAAGCCTACGGGTCACCGGCATTATGGAATCGCGTCGGGCGATATTGTGAGGAGCGTGACATTACGATGTCCACATTGCGACGGATCCTGTCAGCCGGAGCACCAGTACCCAACCACGTGTTGAAGCGGATGACGAACGCACTTGAACCGTCTGCCAGCTTCTTCACACCCTACGGAGCCACCGAATGTCTGCCCGTCGCATCGATCTCGGCTCGAGAGGTCCTGCAGGAAACCGCCACGCTTACAGCGGCTGGAAAAGGAACGTGTGTCGGACACGTCTTCGACGGCATGCGTGTAAAGATCATCAAAACGAGTTTCCAGGTGGTGCCGGAGATTAATCAAGCGGTCGGCGTTGCCAACGGTCAAATTGGAGAAATCATCGTCAGCGGTCCGGTGGCGACTCGTGAGTATTTCCATCGACCAGACGCAACGGAAATGGCAAAGATCAAAGATGGCCATTCATTCTGGCATCGCATGGGTGACGTCGGCTATTTCGACGACGCAGGGCGGCTCTGGTTTTGCGGACGCAAAGCACACATCGTGTCAACACCAACCGGCCCGATGTATTCCGTCTGCTGCGAGGCCATCTTTAACAATCATCCGGCCATCTACCGCTGTGCACTGGTTGGAATCGGTGCAAAGGGTCAGCAAACGCCTATAATCGTGGCCGAACCGGAGCTCGGGAAATTTCCGGCATCGGATCGCGACCGTCAACAATTGCGCGATGAACTGCTGCAACTGGGGGCACAGAATCCGCTCACGGCAAGCATTAGCCGAGTTCTGTTTCATCGGAGTCTTCCCGTTGATACGCGGCACAATGTGAAAATCAATCGTGAACTGCTGGCAGGATGGGCCGCGCGACAGGCAATTGAATAGTGAGCTCTTGGCGATAGTCGATCAGGAACAGCACCAATCAACTCAGCTTGAAAGCACAATTCGAAATCTGCATGGCTCTGAGTTTGGGATTCGTGGCAGGATGGAATTCCTTTTCACGGCGATTCTTGGCATGACTGGTAGTCACTATAAGCTTCGTCTTGCAGCCGTTAAGACTCTCGCTCTGAAGATGCTGCCGTTGGTTGCACCTCTTGATCAACGTCAGATTCAGCGATTTCAGAACGAAGCTCGGGCGGCCGCACAACTCAACCACCCGAATATTGTTCCCGTGTACGCGGTGGGCTCCGAGGCGGATTATCATTATTACGCGATGCAACTGATTGAAGGACATGATATCGCTCATTTTATTCGTCAAGCAAAAAAATTCGTGGAATCGAAAGTGGCACACCGTTCGGGTAATACACCGGCCATAATGAATCACACGACTCTTAAGGATGATTTGAACGATACCGCCCCCGCCGGAATGCATTCGAGATCAGGTCAGCACAGTTCATCTTCGGTCTCTTTTCCATCGGCAGACTTCATTGACATGATGGCGGACAGGAAGTCATCTGTGCCCGCAACGGACGTTTTCCGGTCGCTTGTTCAAATCGGCATACAGGCGGCGGAAGCACTGCATCATGCACACCAGCTAGGCATCGTGCATCGGGATATCAGGCCTTCAAATCTGCTGTTGGATGACAACGGAACTGTCTGGGTCGCCGATTTTTGTCTGGCTCAGATTCAGGGCGCCGGCGCATTGACGACGACCGGTGAGGTGATCGGAACGCTGCGATATATGAGTCCTGAACAGCCGCTGGGACAGCGAGTTCTGGTAGACCAGAGAACAGACATCTATTCGCTGGGCATGACACTTTACGAGATGCTGACACTAAAAAAAGCCTACTACGGACAGGCACCGAAAGAAATTATCCGACAAGTGTGTTTTGATGATCCGGCGGGCATTCGTCGCTTGAATCCCCGGGTTCCTGTGGAACTGGAAACGATCATTCTGAAGGCGATGTCAAAAAGTCCCGATGACCGTTATCAGACCGCGCAGGAACTTGCAGACGAGCTACGCAGATTTCGCGATGACCTGCCGATTCTGGCACGTCGACCCACATTACTACAGCAGACGCGCAGGTGGATTCGCCGTCACGTCGCAATAGCCACAGCAACTGTCATTGCGGGCTCTATTGTATACATACCTGAGCAGATTCGCGGTTGGTAAGCTGTTCGAAATGTCGCAGGGCGAGGACTTCGCGGTCGATGTCTTTCATTTCCGACAGAGCTTCATTGAGCTTCTGAGACATTTCTTCCCGCAGCGCGGCTTCACTGGGGCTGGTGAGATTGTCCAGCAAATGAAATGATAACGACGTGAATGTGGACGATGATGACCAGCCATGATCAATCGGAAACTCGGCGCCAGCGTTGCGTTTCTGAGTGCTCAAGTGACGCCGATGAATGTCGATCAGCGTCTGGCTGGTGATCAGACGAAACCACACAAAGATCGAACGCAACGCATCGATCAGAAAATGATCAATCCGCTGCACAGCGGACATCCATGCTTCCTGCAGCACGTCGTCTGCATCAACGCGACCATGCAATCGCGGGTCCATACGAAACGTCACCATGCGCCACAGACGATCGCGATGCTGCAGGAATAATTCCGCCAGCCCGTTCTGGTCGCCGTTTGCAACAAGTGCAATCAGGTCTGATTCTGATAAGCTGTTGGACACAATTCCTGTGATCCTCAACCGGGACGAAGGTTCGGCGACAATGATTTTTCAAACGATCCCGAGTTGGTCGAATTTCCAGCCCGTTTTGTATCTGCGATTGCCGCCGAATTGAAGCGAACCCGATTGAAGCCGACGCTATTGCCGCAACTGGACTGGTTCCAAGGCACTCACTTCGATCACGTCGCGTTTCTCCTTTTCCGAGAACCGTGTTCCCTGAACTCCGACCTGCTGGCCGACATACGAATCCAGACTCACACTACCGGTCGTCTTCAGATCGGCCAGAATTTTTCCAGCGGGCGACATCAGCACATAGCCTGATCCCTGAGCCGGGTCGGCGGCGCGTTGCAGAATTCCCGCGCCGATGAAACGATTCTGTGGGCTTCCGGGTGTGATCACTGACGGTGATGCTGCCGAAGCGTTATCGGCCACAGTGCCGCTCAAGCCACTGTCAGACGCAGCATCCTTCGTTTCGACAGGAGCACCTTCCATCGCAAGATCGGACGACGGATTTTGATCGCCCTGCACGTACTGTTCGAACGCCTGTGCCAGTTGAGTCGCCTGACCGGCGATCACTACAGATTCCGGCCCTGCGGCTGCAGTCAGTGCAGGTACCAGCGGGGTCGCAAGTGTGTTCGAATTTCGAGCGACTAACGCAGCATCACGCTGTTCCGTCTGCGAGGTCAGTTGTCGCAGTTCCAGCATCTTCGCCAGACGACGACGGTAACGTTCGATCGCCGGATAACGCATGTCGATGGTTCCAGAGAGAGACTTCAGGGTCACACTTTCCTGAAGCATCCGGTATTCAGTTTCAATCGCGTCCAGATTCCAGGTGGAAGAATCATTACGCAACATCTCTCCAAAACGTCGGTCGATATCGGCCAGTTGCTGGCGTTCCGAATGTTTCTGCTGAGCCGCCGACAACGCGGCACTTGGGGCGACCAGCGGAGCATCGGTGACGCCCACAGTGGTCGGAACAATTCCTGCGATCGACGGAAACACCTGCACGCCTTCGGGTCGAGAGGCGTTGCCAGGCACAGCGTAAGGATCGGTGTTCATCTGAGCGCGATGTTCGGCATCAATCGGCACAAGCGCTGAACCTGGAATCCAGCGGCGTTCACGCGCAGGCGGTGCGATCTGCAGCATCGACTGAGGCCCGTTGCTCGTGACAATCTGTCGCTGCCCCATGATGGCAATTTTGTCGCCGGTCTTCAGGCGTCGCTGAAAGACCGATGCTTCGTCGCCAAATTCGCTGCCCACAAAAGCGATGACACTTTCTTCAGCGACTTCGCCTTCAGCGTCGTTCAGGCGTTTGACATAGCGTTCAGGGACCCAGCTAAAACTGCCCTGTGGCGGATCGATCATGTACCAGCCACCGGGATCATGTCGATGTACGGTAACGACAGTCTCGCGGGGAAGTTTCTGAGTTGGATAGTACGAGTCCCCCGCGCCACTGCGGACGAAGACTTCATCGACCGCAACTTTTGCTTCGTAGGGAAAGCTCTTGATCTGTGCTGCGGCAATCTGAGCGGACAGAGTTGATATCAGAAATGCGACGACGGCGAATGCACGCATGGCTGTGCCTCCGATTAGACTAAGTTTTTTGCAGGTGAGTTTCACATGAAGTGCTGCTCATCTGCCGAAACTGCCGGACGACAAATCGACCGGCACAATTTACTGATTCTGGCTGAGAAAAACCGATGCGAAAGCATCAGGACGGTGGGACATATCGTTGGTCGATCGCTGCATGACAGAGAAAAGTTGAGCGAGCAACAATAGGGATTGAAGAGCGAAAGTAGACAGGAAAGACAGTGTTTTGAGGTTTTTTTCTGCGGTTCACTGACGGTCGAAAGCCAAATTTGCCGCAGTCGGACCAATCTGAACTCACCCCGTCCCGGATTTCTTAACCAATCCGCAAATCTTACTCAAGTCTGATTTTGTTGAAGTCGCAGGGGTGTGGTTAATGTGGCTTATACTCAACGCGGTTAGAGATAAGTCCGGCGAGCGGAGCGGCGTGAGCCCTCCGGTACATTGTCTTTATACCGGCAAGCGGACGCATGCCGCTCGCGAATTCTCTCACTCATGACTGCGTGGAGTATATTCAGCCGGCTTGTGTCGCAGTTTTAGACAGAGTTTTTCAACGCAGGTCGAAAACTCGCGGACGTTCGCCATTTGTGTCTCCAGTTCCTCTAGCGGCACATTGGAATCATGAATCGATTTCATGCGGCGAGCCAGCATCTGCCAGTCATGTGTGCCCGGTGTCGGCAGGGTTAGATCTCTCGCATTCCCGCGTACCATTCGCAGGCAATCGATTAACTCCCGCAGAAATACATAGGCACGCTGGATGGATGCGCTTTGGACAGGATCAATCAGGCTGAAACGTGCAGTTTCGCTCAAGGCTAGCAGCGTATTGGGATGACGCAGAGTCAGCATGTCATCACCGAATGTCATCTGCAGGGCCTGCACTGCGTATTCACAATCCACGATCCCACCGTCGCTCAGCTTGGCGTTGATAACTCCTCCGCGCACAAGTTGCCGAATCTGTCGTTCCCGCATGGCACGCATGACCGAAAAATCAAACTGTCCTGCCCGATAGATCGCTTGATGACATGCCACTGTAACGACCGCCCGGAACGCTGCGTTACCTGCCACGCACCGAAACTTGACCAGAGCCTGTCGCTCATATGGCCACGCAGGTCCGTCAGCAGCGTAGTATTTTTCGAAATCCTGCAGTGACATCGCCCCGGAACCTGCCTGCCCGAAGGGTCGCATACGCAGGTCCACATGAAAAATCCCATCCTGCGGAGCGACAATCCCGGAAGCCACGGCATTAATCAAGTAATCAAAGAACACGGCGTTGGAAACCGTGTTCGCTCCATTCGTGCGACCGGATTCAGCAAAGACCAGCATCAATTCAATGTCAGACGCAAAACCCATTTCAATGCCGCCGAATTTTCCGAGGCCCGCAACAACCCAGGGACATTCGGATACTTCGTCCTCGCACATTGGCTGACCGTACTCAGCCACCAGTTGCAGCCATGCGACCTCCAGTGCTTTGCTGACGACCAGTTCTGCCAGTTCAGTCAATTCCTCCGAGAAAGCACCAAACGGACGACAATGCCCCAGCACGTGCCGCATATCGATTCGGAATAAATGCCGATCCTTGAACTCGTTCAGCTCTGCCCACGCAGCCGTTGAATCCGAGGTGTTGTCGCACACCTGGTCGAGTTCAAGGCGCAGCCACTCACGGGTTTCACGAATGGCCAGTTCTTCCGTATTCGCCAGCAGGGGAAACAATTGCTGATGCCTCGACTGCAAAAATGCTTCCCACAGATACTGGCTGATTCCAAGCACTCGTGCCACCGCATGCAGCACATTGGGACGACGCAGAGACTTCACGTTATCGAACCACGCAACTGCGGGCTGCAGGCGAGACACCAAATCCCGAAATCGGGCCAGCGCATGGTGCGGATCATTGGTTGACGGCAGCCAGTGCGTAAATTGTTTAATCAATGTCGCCGCCAGTTGCAGCTCCTGAAGTCGTTCAGCACTTTCGATCGGGCGACCGCTGCGTTCGCGAACATACAACACATCACGCACCTGACTGCCCTCGGCATTAATGATCGCTCGCAGCACGCGAAACCGACTCAGGGACAACGCACTGGATAACTCATACAGGAAACCCCAGGAATCGGCTCCCGTGATATTCATTCGTGTCAACACCGAATCCGGCAGCCGACTCAATTCGACGTCGACTTCCGCAGACGTGGATTCAGTCTCGGACTGCTGCGGCACGGCATTGCAGAATCGCGAAAGCAGCTCGGCCCGAACGTCATCGACGCTGCCTTCACGAGACTGCTGACTGAGCCGACTGATCTCATCCTGCAGCGAGATCGCCAGACTTTCCGCCAATAATCGGGATTCAGGCCCATGCCCGGTGGGAGCGTCAAATCGCACTTCAAAGCACGCCAGAAACCGGCCGGCTACGCAGCGATCGCCGTAACCGTTAATGCCTTCACCGGTCAGTGCGTCACCGCGACGAATGTTGAGCCTGTAAATGGACAGCAATCCGCAGATCACTGACAGCCATCCCGAAAAATCTCTGCCGCACACGATCAAATCCCAGTGATCAACAGCCACGGCAGCCCGCTGCAGCGACACCACGGCATCAGTGCCCTGGTCAACACTCGCAAAGATATCGTCCAGCCGCTGACGACGCTCCTCTGTTTGTTCGCCTTGCAGGTCTGGTGGCGCAACAGGAATAAAGATCGGTGCCGGTGACGGGTGGATTTTCGCAGCTGCGCCATTAACAGCGTTCCGCGACAGCAAATCGTACTGGAGACATTCATCGAAAATGGACCGCACGGCATATCGATGTTCATCGAATCGCCGCATCAGCGTTTCGGAATCCGGATAATCCAGGCGATTGGCCAGCCATTCAAGTTGTCGTTCATCGGCTGGCAATTCATGCGTCTGCTGATTGTGCAGCAGTTGCAGCGAATGCTCGACCGTCCGCAGAAACACATAACCTGCTCGCAATTGTCGATACCACGCCGCGCTGATCAGACCAAACTCGGCCAGTCGCACAAGTGAATCGAGTGTATTAAACGACAGAATCCGTGGTTCACGTTCACCGTGAATCAGTTGCAGACTCTGCACAACAAATTCAACGTCGCGAATCGATCCGACCCCCAGCTTGACTTCAGAATTCAGTTTGCCCCGTTGACGAAGTCGAAGCTCGATGCGTTCCTTCATCTGCTGAATACTGCTGCGAATATCAGTCGCGGAATCTGTAAACAGCAATGGCCGAATACGATTCAAAAATCTTTTGCCGACACCCGTGTCACCGGCAACGACACGAGCCTTGAGCATGGCTTGCTTTTCCCAGGTCGCCGCATCCTGAACCAAATAGGCGGCGTACGCATCGATCGTATTGACCAGCGGTCCCGCCTCACCCCACGGACGCAGTCGCAAATCGACGCGGTACAGGAAACCTGGCGGAATGTCTTCGGCTAGTCCATCGATCATTAGCCGCGCGACACGTTGCACAAGTGATGAATCCTGATCGCAGATCAAAACTAGGTCAATGTCGGAACTATAATTGAGTTCCTCGCCACCATGCTTACCAAGGCTGATCACCGCCAGCGGCAAGTCGTCAATTTTTGCTTCATTCAGGGCGAGATTCAGACAGCACTGAACCATGGCATCGGCCAGCAGCGAAAGCTGCAGCGTGACAAATCTCAGGTCAAGCAGACCGAAGGCATCACACATCCCGATTCGCAGCAGCTCGCGTCGCTGAAATCGGCGGAGATCGGAAAGCATCTGCGGTCGACTTCGGCTGGTCGCGAATGCGGTCGTGGCTTCCTGCACAAATTGTTCGCGGGACTTCATTTCTGAAGTCCCTCCGTGCAGCGCAAGTGTTGTCAAATAGGGCGGATCAGCCAACAGGGTCTGTGTCAGAAACGGACTTCCACAGGCCAGCCTGGCCAGAATTCCCAGCGCACGTGGAGTGGCACTGAACAGTGCAAACACGTCAAACTGCTGGTGCCCGTTGCGTACGTATTGATCGACAATTCTGAGTACAAAATCTTTGCGCGGAGCATCATGGCAGACTCGCTGCAGATTCCAATACCACGCCGGCTCGGCAGTTACGTCTATCATCACTTCAGCGTTCAAGTCATTCAACTCGTGCCACTGCGATACGATTCGCATCATGGCACGCACGCCTGCTTCCGGCTCGGAAAACCCCGCAGCCCTAAACAGACTCACATTGGCCATGAGCTGCGATTCAGTCAGATTGTCAAAGGATGGCAGCATGAATAACCGATTCGGAGCGTCAAGATTGATCTGCAGCTCAACTTTCCGTGGAGATTTTAGATGCCCGGCCCGGAGCATTGGCACTGCGTCGAGGGCGTCCGTAAAGCCAGGATCCCACAGGATTAGTGTATCGCCCTGGCCGGCGATCATCGAAGCTCAACGTAAATGAGTTATCATACTCTCCGCGATTCTCAGCCGGAATGCATGGATTCGTGAGTCTGAAAAGGACAGTAACCGGGATTCAGCCTGCATCCTCCGCTCATAATGCCTTTTTGACACGTAA
>CANJQC010000033.1 GCA_947476295.1 Planctomycetaceae bacterium
GCTTTGCGCCGAGTCCAAGAAGAGTGGTCGTCACTACATCACGTTGCGGGATCCCAAAGACGCCGCTTTTCAAAATTCCGTCTCAAAAACACGGCTGATAATTTTCCCGCAACAACGGATTTCGACACTTCTGGGGAAGTCGGGCTAGAGGGTTTGATACGGGGGAGCGCAACAGATTTCCATTTTCCTCGCAAACCCAATTCGCCCATTTTCCGGCTCGTGCATCAGGCCAAGCGTAGCCAGACATCGCATTTTCTTTTCAAGGTTTCATGACGGTCTTTCATTGAAAAACACTGGGTTCCGCTGCGGATCTTTATCTGAATGGCGGTTCAAGTTCGGTTTAGACGAGCCAATGCCAACCGCGTGCGTTATGGTGGCGATGCACATTGGGTTGCGCGCAAATGTAGCGTCGGATGTTTCAACACGCAGAATCTTCCGATGTGGTCCCCTCCGGATACTTCGCGACAACTCCGTCTTAGAGTTCCAGAAGCGGTAAATTCACGCTCAGGCTATCCAGCGTAATGGCATCGTCGATTCGCACTGTACTCATCTTGGTCATTTCTGCCTGTCCAATGGACGCTGACCGAAACTCTATTCGCTCACTAATTGATCCAGAATCGGACGATACTGGCGAGAGGTTGCTGGAGAACTTACTAAAATCCAGCGATTTGTTCAGATGCAAATAGTCCGGATCTCCCGGCAGTCGAAATTCCTGAATTCTGGTTTCTGGAGTTCCGTAGTCCTGATATCCTGCAGGTTCGGGTAGCCTTGACAGTCGGCACCCGAGCTGCATTTCACACGCGTGCTGCGACAGACATGACGACACTCTTGTTTGGACCTTGATTCTCGTGACAATCGATATCGAAACGATTTGGCAGGTCCGGTCGCAGATTGAAGCCATGCAGTCGCAGCGACTAGTGGAGATGTTGCAGACGATTATTCCTCGCAATCGATTCTGGACGTCGAAACTGCAGGCGGCAGGAGTGGATGTGACAGCGATTCGGGGACTCGAAGATCTTGCGAGACTGCCACTGACGACGAAACAGGAATTGGTTGATAACCAGACAGAGCAGCCTCCGTACGGTTCGAACCTGTCGTATCCTTCGACGCGCTATCGTCGACTGCATCAGACGTCGGGAACAACAGGACGTCCTGTGCGCTGGATGGACACTCAGGAAAGCTGGGACTGGTTCATGGAATGCTGGCGGCAGATTTATACGCTCATGGGACTACAGACATGGGATCGGTTGTTCTTTCCGTTTTCCTTCGGACCCTTCATCGGTTTCTGGGCGGCGTTTGAAGGTGCAGGACGATTCGGCAACTTCTGCATCGCAGGCGGCGGCATGTCGACATCGGTGCGGTTGCAGGCGATGATCGAAAACGAAGCCACAGTCGTCTGCTGCACACCGACATACGCCATGCGGATGGCAGAAGTCGCGGCTGCAGAAGGCATCGATCTGAAAGAAACGTCGGTTCGTATGTTGGTTGTCGCTGGTGAACCAGGCGGCGCAATTCCCGGCACGAGGGCTCAAATTGAAGACGCATGGGAAGCACGAGTCATCGATCATTGGGGCATGACGGAGATTGGTTCACTGGGAATTGAAAGCGAAGATCGACCGGGTGGATTGTTTCTGCTGGAGACGGAATGCATCGCAGAAATTCTTCATCAGGAAACATTGAAGCCGGTCGCACCTGGTGAGGTCGGCGAACTTGTGGTCACGAATCTGGGACGAATCGGCAGTCCGCTGATTCGTTATCGCACGCGTGATCTTGTGAAGGCCTCGACTTCCGAAGATCCGGCTGGCAGAAAACTCACATGGCTCGACGGCGGCATCCTTGGCCGTTCGGACGACATGATGATTGTTCGCGGCAACAACGTTTTCCCGTCCAGTATCGAAGCCGTCGTTCGCGAGTTTACAGAGGTCGCTGAGTTTCGAATTGAACTCAGAGCCGTCCGCGCGATGCAAGAACTTTGCGTCGCGATTGAACCCACACCTGAAGCTGCCGATTCCGCCGCTCAGTTAACTGAACGAGTTCGGTCGGCCTTGCGGCAGCGACTGGGATTCATCATGGACGTACGTTTGGTGGCTCCCGGTGAGTTTCCCCGATTTGAACTCAAGAGCAGACGAATCGTGCGGGATGAATCGTGAACAATGAATAATTTAAAACCCATCAACGGCCGTATCCAGCAGCGACGAGCTTCCTTGTTGGCGATGCGCAGCGGCGTGCGTGAACGGAGGCGGGCGGGTGAAGACGGGATTGCGTGCTGTCAATTGCTTTCCGATCAGGTTGATGAGTTCATCTGCGGGATCGTGGCTCAGCAGCAGGACGCTCATCCAGAAATTTCGCCAACGTCATTCGCGGTCCTCGCCGTAGGCGGCAACGGTCGCCGTCGCCCTGCTCCGTTTTCAGACATCGACCTGTTGTTTCTGGTGGATGCAAAACAACACACTGCTGCTCAGGAGTTTTTGTCGGCCGTCGTACGCGACTGCTGGGATGCGGGTGCCCAGCCGGGGTCAAGTATACGCACGATCTTGGATGTGGTGCGATTTGCAATCGACGACATTCAGTTCGCGACTTCGCTGATCGAAACGCGATTCCTGTGCGGCAACGAACGACTGGCTGAGTTAGCTCTGCAGCAAGTTCGTTCAAAAGTCTTCTCGGATCGGTCGGAACCAATGATCCAGAGACTTGTTGCATCACGGCGTGAAGAATGGATGACGCGAGGTAACTCGGTGAACCAACTGGAACCGGACTTGAAGCGATCTCCCGGTGGCCTGCGTGATCTACACTTGCTGCGATGGGTGTCTTTCATGCGTTATCGCAATCCAGATCCGGTTCTGCTACAGCAAAAAGGTGATATCAGCAAGCAGGAACTGGATGATCTGCTGCTTGCGGATGAATTTCTTTCGTCGCTGCGAACCGACCTGCATTTGCTCACAAATCTGAAGCAGGATGTGATGACGCGCGAACTGCAGTTGCAGCTTTCAGAGCAACGAGGATTTCAGTCGTCCAATCTGTTAAGACCTGTCGAAGCATTTATGCAGGAGTACTTCGGAAACACCTCGCGCGTAGCAGCGGTTGCACGGCGTGTGGCGGAGGTGCCTCGCAGATCGTCGATCTTCAGTCGCCTGCGAAACGCCATTCTGCCGCAGAAATCGGCGGAAGGTTTTCTGATTGTTGACGGCATGGTACAGGTTCCGGACGTTCGCCGCAGATCGCTCAAAGATCCGCTCACCATTCTGGACGTGTTCGTCAGCGCCACTCAGAACGAAGCAGAACTTTCACCGGAACTTCGCAAGTCGATAGGCCAAATTGCAGTCAGCCTTCCCGATGAACCGAGCCGTGAAGTAACCGATCGCTTTCGGGACATTATGCGTTTTGCCGACGGGTTGCCGGATACGCTGCGAGCAATGTACGAAACCGGAATTTTGGAATGGCTGATTCCTTCATTTGCCGGGATCCGAAACCTGATGCAGTTCAATCAGTATCACAGTTTCACGGTCGATGAGCATACGCTGAAAGCGATGGACGAGATTACTTCTTTCGCCCACGACGAGTCACCGGTCGGTTCGGCATATCAAGGCGTTCGTCATCGAGCGACACTGCATCTGGCGATGTTGATGCACGACGTCGGCAAGGGGCGCGAAGGCGATCACAGCATCGTTGGAGAACAACTGGCAGACGACGTTGCCGTGCGTCTGCAGATGGCTGCAAACAAAAAAACAATGCTAATGTTTTTGGTACGCTATCATCTGATCATGCCGGATCTGGCGTTTCGAAGAGACATCACTGACGCCACAATGCTCGTCGATTTCGCGCGCCTCGTGGGTGCCCCGGAGTTACTGCGAATGCTGTACGTGCTGACCGTTGCCGATATCAGGGCCGTTGGGCCGGATGTCTGGTCGGACTGGAAAGGTGAGTTGCTGGCTGACCTTTACAACCGCTCGATGCAGATTCTGAGCGGACGTCCTTACAACCACTTGGAACGTGAACGACTGCAGATGGTGCGAACCGCTGTGCGGAGTTCCATCGTGCCGCTGGGCAGCAAAACAGATCCGGAAACATGGGGGAAATGGGCCGAAGAGCAACTGGATTCTCTTCCGCCGTTTTACCTGATGACCGAACAACCCTACCGCATCGCGCGGGATCTTGACATGATTCATCAGTTAAACGAGTCAGAAGTCAAGATCGAGGGTGAATTCGATTCAGAAACCGAGACTGTTAGCTACCGCGTCTTTGCTCCTGGCAGATTCGGACATGGAAGTTTTCACAATATTGCCGGAATTCTGTCCGGCCTGCGGATGAACATTCTGGCAGCTCAGGTCTGTACGACATCAAATGGCGTTGTGATAGCCTACTTTCGAGTGACCGACAACGATTTCACCGGCCCTGTGCCGCAGTCGCGAATCGAGGATGTCGCCGTGGCAATCGGGGACGTACTGACAGCAAAAAAGACGGTGGAAAGCGTCTTTCGCCGCAGCGGAATTTATCGATTCAACCACATCAATCCGGTTATCGTGAGGCAGGAACCGAAGGTCGGGATTGACAATGATTGTTCGGAACGCTTCACTGTGATTGATGTGTTTGCCACAGACACACAGGGCCTTCTTTATACCCTCGCTCATACGCTGTTCAACTACGGGCTAACCGTCCATCTGGCACGCATCGCGACCAACATCGATCAGGTCGTGGATGTCTTTTACATCGTGAACGAACATCATCGCAAAGTTGAAGATCAGGAACTTCTGCAGAATCTCAAGTCATCGCTGCTCAAAGAAATTCGGTTGCTGAGTGGTTCGTAGTGCTTGCGAGATCTGAATTCGCTTAATGACGCAGGGGGCTACTGGCAGCTGATGAGCCGCGCGGGCTCACCGTGAGTAACACTGCCTGTTGGTGGCTGGCGATCTCCCTTGTCCTACCTTACAACAATGCTGCTACTCTAATATACGATCAACCGCATCATCAACCGCCGAGCGAATCGTGGCACCGGTATTCAGCGGTTCAGAAACGGTTGTGTTCATTCGACTCTGATCGATGGAGTCCGGAATGAGTCTCATAATTTCCGCCGCATGTTGCTCCGAAGCAGCCGGGATGCTGATCAACGGACCCCACGATGATTGTGCCATCCCGAAAACTCCGCTCGAACGCAGGTTCGCGACCAGTTTCGTCATCGCAGGATGCGCGAACACACCACCCTGCTCGGCCGAGTAGAAAGTGCCAATCGCTTGCCCGTAGGTCTCCAGCGACTTCGCGAACGACTCAAAGTGATGCTCACGGACAGCCGGAACGATCTGTCGCAAAACCTGCTGTTCAAGGTTTTCGATCAACACGTGAGGCATATGAATTTGCCGGCCGAAGAACGTTCGTTCCTGTTCGCCGGACAGTCCCTGCGAATTTTCCGGATGCACTAGGACAAATCGCCAAGCATCCGGAAATCTCATTCGATCCACCTGTCGATCTACCGGGTCCACTTGGGATTCACCTTTATCCACAAGAAATCCACCTTGTGTAAACCCTACAGTACCGATCGCCGATCGCTCTGCGCGGTCTGCCAGCTGGGCCAACCGAAATGGATCTTCCTGCACGCGACGGTGAGTGATTAGTTCGATGGCAGCGGACACCGCTAGTCCCAGCTGGGTTCCGCTTCCAAGTCCCGTATGGAACGGCACCGCGTGATGCACCTCAATCCGCAGCGATCCAATGTGGTGGTGTGATCGGATGCGTTTGAGGAACTCGCAAACCCGCTGGCCGATGTCGTCTGCCGCCTCAATCGTATCCGTGTCAGCAACGATCGGTGTAAAACTCAAACGCCACGCGGGTTGTCGCAGCATGACACCGATTCCGCCAAACCGCCAACGCATGGCGGGTTCGCTGCAGATGAGTCCGAAGTGCAGACGCGCGCCTGTTGAGATATCAATCCTGGTCATTGTGTGATCCGTGTCACGATGTTTTGTGCAAGGATGACATTGTCTCCGGCTGACTGAGGACAAAATCTTTCAGCATGGTGAATGCGAATTTTTCTTCCATGCCGCCGGTCTTCTCAACCGCCGGTTCCAGAAAGCTGATCATATCCACGACATGCTGCCGAGGAAGCAGGTGCAGTCGAGTCGAAAGGATAGCCGCTTCAAGGACGGCATGTCGGGCGCGATTGAATCCGAAGAACGGGCGTCGTTCGCCCTGATGCACAATCGATAATGGCATCCTGCTTCTGGCGCTTGATGCGTCGATGCTGTCCACCGTAAATTCAAACCACCGGCAACAATCCTTAAGAACAAAACCGTCAATCATGGCGGCGGGTTCAACAGGTGGCATTTGTGTCAGTTTGCCGGTCGCTGCCTTGGCAATCATGTCCACTCGATCAACCACATGAAACACGCCACAGCGCGTCGCTGCGAGATTAGTGAATGTAGTCGAAGGTTGAAACGGGCGGAGGAGCAATCTGGCAAAGTCACCAGTAACAACCGGCCCCATCGGAGCGATGTTCAGGTGACCGGCTGTATCTACACTTGTTACAATTCCTTCAACGATCATGTCCATCCCACTGAAAAGCCCAAAGGCGAACGTGCCAGACTTTGCGGATCGCAGATAATACGCGATGATTATAGTTGGACACCGTTACTTTCTGTGAGCGGATGGGCGCTGGCCCCGGTGTTTTTCTACGTTTTTTCTTGGCCTACCCTGACGATTATCGCCATTCCGCTCACAGAACATGGAAACCATGCAAGATGGCCAGTTTTTTGGGAGAAACGCGGCGTTGTTCAGCTAATCAACGGCACGTAACGGCAGCAAAATCCGGCAATTTGAAATCAGATATTCCGGAACAACAACCATGAGTGACCACGAACAACATTCTTATTCACCGTCAGAGCATCACGCGCCTGCCGCGAACGGCTGGCTTGTGATTGTGCTCATCGGCCTAGTGGCCGTGCTGGTGTTCAAGACAGGCACGGACACTTGGCGAAATCGTCACGATTACACTCAGCGCACTGTCACGCCACGCGGCGATCTGGCGGCTGATGAAGCGGCCATGGTTGAACTGTTCGAGAAAGTCTCTCCTTCAGTCGTGTACGTCCGGATGAAGTCGAAGGGCGTGCTGCAGGCCAATGATGGCAGCCTCGCAGAACAGGAAATTGGATCCGGGACCGGCTTCGTCTGGGATGAAAACGGTCACATCATCACAAATCTGCACGTCGTGCGAGACGCACTGTTCAGGCAAGGAGCAGAGTTGGAGGTGCAACTGGGGGACTCAGCAAATTCCACAAGTCTTCAAGTATTCACTGCAGAGTTTGTGGGGGCGGTTTCCAAGCACGATATCGCTGTGCTGAAAATCGCAGCCGAACCTTCGCTGCTGGTACCAATCACCATCGGATCGTCAGACGATCTGAAGGTTGGGCAAACCGTGCTGGCAATCGGCAATCCGTTTCGTTTTGAGCGGACGCTGTCCACGGGCGTGATCGGCGGACTCAATCGAAGCGTCGGCACCAACGATGGGAATATCCTTGCGGGGATGATTCAGACGGATGCCGCCATCAATCCCGGCAATTCCGGAGGTCCGCTGCTCGACAGTGCAGGTCGCCTGATTGGTGTCACCACCGCGATCGTAAGCACTAGTGGCGCGTCAGCCGGACTGGGCTTTGCGGTGCCAGTCAACAACGTTCATCAGTCCGTGGAGTTGGTCATGCACGAGTCCATTAACAACCAGATGCCGTCTATGGGGATCGCTATCCTCGATAGCGAAACCGCCCGCGACAATGGCATCCCGGAACAACTACTGGCTGGTGGCCTTGTCGTGCTCTATGTCTACCCCAACACACCCGCAGAAGCCGTCGGACTCCAAGGATGCAGCAAACACGATGGACGATTCTTTCTGGGTGACCAGATCACCGCCATCAACGACACGAAAATCCGTACCTTCGACGACCTCACCCTCCTCATGCAAACCTTCAAGCCAGGCCAATCGATCCAACTCGTCGTCGTCCGAGCGGCTCAGCAAACAACGGTAGAGTTGACGCTGGAGCCCAGAAAAGTCTTGTTGTAAGCTGAATGGTGGCTGCGGCCTGTCGATTCAGAGGTCAGATTGTCGGATCTTGTGGGATAGGCAATCATCTGTTTTTTTGTCGTAAATGCTGTCGGTAAACCGCCGATCATGTTGCTCGGAAAAATGCTCCGTCTTCAACGTCTTGAGAGACAACTCGCCCCGCGCCGACGACTGCTCCGCGTCCGACGCGAACGTTTTGCAGGATAATGCAGCGGCAGGCCAGCCAAGCGCCATGGGCAATCACAATTGCGCCGGTGCGCAACTCAAATGTCGGTGATTTGCGATCGTGGCTGCCTGTGCATAAATATGCACCTTGGGAAATGCAAACGTCACTTTCGAGTGTGACCTGATCCAGATTGTCGATCCAGACGTCCTGACCAAGCCAGCAGTAATCACCGATTTCAAGTTTCCATGGAAACTTGATTCTGACTTGTGGCTTTAGTATGACTCCCCGACCGACACGAGCACCAAACAGTCGCAGTAAGCAAACTTTGACACCTGAAACCGGAACCCAGCCGTTTTCGAATACCACCAGACTCAGGAAGTACCAGATCATACAAATCAAGCGTCCTCGGCCTGGATTGAACTCGGGATTGCGGTACGCTGCCAGATTACGGATTCGCGGTTCGGACATCTTGAAGAAGTCTCCGGCCATTGGATATGGTCATCTCACAGTTTCCACCGAACTTGGGCAATACCACAACCGGGAAACACAATTCCCGCATCTTTACAGCCATGGAACCTCACCAAGATTTTTGTCATTAGAGCCCGATCAATCCGAGTGATCTCACCGGCAGTAAGACGGGGATTGTTTTCGCCTTGAACACAGATTGTCCTACGGCCGTCGATACAGAAAATCCTTTCCGTCTGCGATCCGCTAAGAACTCGCACGGTCTCAATCGCGTCTGTTTCGGACTCATAAACTCGCCGACCATTGCGATATTGACCCAGCATGATTCCTCTAATTATGGCGAAGATTATGGGGATCTTCCAAAAGCTCAACAAGAGTACACTTAGACGTTTTCGCCCAAGATCTCATCTGGCCTTTTTCAGTGCACTCGGTGCAGCAATATCGGCGACACCAACAGCCTACATTTATTTCTGCGGTTGCACCGATTGTTGTGCCAATTGCCGATGTTCTTTGGCAATATCCGGAAATCCAAGATGGTCATAAACTTCTGCTAACTGGCCGTGGAGCAGTCTGGAATTCTGCGTTCCATTTGACGGATCTGTTGTTTCTTTTAACACGAGTTCGAAATCCGCCAAGGCCTCATTCCAGCGCTGCAATTTCATGAAGATGGTTCCGCGCGTGTCGAGAAATTGAAGATTCTGAGGTTCAGACTCAAGTGCCTGATTGATCATCCCGAGAGCCCGTTCGAGATCCGACTGCTGTTTGTTTTTGGCCAGCAACCACGCCAGATTGTTCAGGACATAAGTCAGTTTTGGATTAATGGAAATGGCCCGTTCAAAATGGAATCGAGCCGACTTCGGATCATTCTCAATCCAACACAAATTTCCCAGAGCAAGATGGGCGAGGGCCGGCTCTTTGCCCTCAGCAACCACTCGACTCAGCGACGAACGCAATTCGGAATTATCGCCGGAAACGGAGTTTATTTTCGACATTAGACGACTCAGAGCCGGAGCAAAATTTGGCTCATACTCGAGGGCCTTGTCCAACGGAGAGAACATTTCTCCAAGGCTGTGCCCTCTTTCTCTCGAAAGGATATCGTGAGCATTCACATATAGCCCGGCAAGCAAAATCTTCCAGTTGCCGTTCGGCTCCAGTTTGAGCCCATTCTCCAGAACCTGCCGGGCCTCTTCCATTTCTCCAAGACGGGCCAATACGACGGCAAACTCCTCACGCGTTTTTCCGTCCTCCGGCGATTTCAAAAGCCGGCCTCTGAGAAAATCTTTAGCGTTTGTGTAACTCTCAACTGCCTCTTCCTGCTTCCCGAGGATCAAACTCAGCGTCCCCAATGTGGACCATGCTTCAGGGAAGGTGGCAACAGCCTGCTCCAGGAATCCCCTCGCTTTCTCATAATCCCCCGTAGCAATTTCGTATCGTCCCCAAGCCAGAAGCATCTCGGGCGACTTTTCATCGTCGGCCGCCTGCAGATGGTGATGGGCTCTTGAAATCTCATCGGGCGTGCTTGTCTCTCCAAGCAATGCACACAAATCACCGGCGCGAAGACGGTGCGCAGCAGAATGCGATCTCCAATCATCCGGAGCCAACTGACGGAACAGGAGTTCGGCCTGCTCTTTATGTCCTGTTTCCCGATAGAGTGTCGCCAAGGAAAACTTGGCCTCATTGACGAAGCCCGTACCTGTCTGAAGCAGTCTGATCAGGAGCATTTCTGCCCTTGGATAATCCTTTGCGGAAATCGCCAACTGCGAATCATTCCAGTACCACTGCGGGATGCTGCTCTCAGCTTGTTGGCCACGAATCCTAAGGAGCACCAGCACCACGATGCCGAGCAAGGCCGGTAGTCCCCCCAAAAAAATTCTCCACATCCGCTCTTGCCACGCATTCACGACGGCGCGAAACGGGTACAACAGGACGAATGTCAGAAATCCCGGCCGGAGCCACGGTGGCACCCAGCCTGACACCGTAAAGTTTAGGCCCGTCAGTCTGCGCCCAAAACGGCGGAACGGGCGTAAGACCGCATCACTCAGAGACTGAAACATTATGGCGTGACCTTCAACTGTGGCTGCAACTTATCCCGCTGTGTTCGAAAGAAGTCGAGAAAAGCCTGCTCCTCATGTGGCAGGAACTCGCGGTCGGCTTCAACGAACAACTGCAACTGATAGATCGGCAGTTTCAGAATTGCGGAATCATTCGCAGCGACAACGCTGGAAAATAATCGTTGCTGCACAGCTCGGAGGAAACTCCCAGAAACGGCCGGTGGCATTACAGAAGTCTGGACCGAGTCGAAACAACTGAAGAATACGGTTGCGTGACTGCCGGAATTCCGGATCAGTTGCAGCTTTGTATGAAATACGGGCGAGTCATCTGAATCCTTCACTGAACCATTTTCTGCAGAAAGGATTTGCCACCCCACACCAGCGTAGCAGTAAGCCAAGTCGTGCCATTCGGGATAGTAGCCATCAAGTGAAAATACAGCATTGAAGCCATTTCCGCGATACGACCACATCGTTGAGTGTAAACCGCTGGGGTCTCCCTTACCGCGAATCAACTGATCAAAATCTCTCCGAACCCAGCCATCAATAGACTCTGGCAGTGACTCCTTCTTTACAAAAGAATGCAGGCTTCCGGAAATGGGCTCCTGCGGAGAAACGTTGCCGCCACTACCAGTCCTGCGGAGAATTGAAATCCATCCGACCGATACAACAAACACACAGCAAATTGCCACCAGAAAACTAAGCCCCAACCGCCTGGAAGGTAATGCTGAATCCATGAGGTTCCGCAGCCAATCAAGAACTGGGAACCGAAATCGTGCGATAAATTCAGTCCGAAGTTCAGCAGCAGAATTGGACCCCACGGGCAGCAAGAATCGAAACAACTGCTCTGAACTCATGGACATCAGCACTGCAAAGCAGTAAGTGAAGATGCCCAGAGCGTCATGACGCCAACCGACTTCAAGCGGAAAGTCGTACTTGGCATCGCAGTAAACAACTAGAAACACACGAAGCGCATTTGCCACCACAACCCACAAAACAGTTGTCAGCAGGATCAGGAAGATTCGAATCAACCCGTGGCGGACATAGATACTGAATCCCAGCATCAATGCAATGGCCGAAAACAAGGAGTTGATCCCACTGCATGCTTCTTTGACCATGTAAGACTCTGTCGCCGTCCGGATAATCACTCCGGAAAGCGAATGCCTGACACCGCGAAGATCCAGAGCTGTGCTGGCAACTTCCGATGCATTCAGCTGCAAAGAGCTGATTAGATGGAGATCCAGATTCAGCGGAAGGGGCACCACCATTGCGAGAAACAAGAACGGCCCCTGCAACTCACGAGCACCGCATGCACCACCGAAGTACCACACCGACGCCCATCCTGTAAGCACACAGGAAATTAGCCCCAGTAAACCGCTATTCAAATAAATACCATAAGAAAAGAGAACCATCGAGCCAAGAAGGCACAGCAGTATCCGAACAGAAAAAACCCTCCGCAAAGGGAACTCAATCAGCGGCACACGGATATAAAGAAGCCAAACAAAGGCCACTAGAATGACGGGAAAAAACTGATAGTGCGCACGCCCCCAGAGCCATTTCGCCTGGACAATCAGCAATGGCATGTGGATACCGATGATCAAGGCCGCGACTATCAACCAACGCCGCAACAATCCCGCACGTGCGAGGAGATCCATTTTCTGAACTGGCAGCTTTTCCTGATCGCCCGCGAAACCTTGCGTAACAAAGTTGAACAACTTACTCACCCCTCACGTATCGCTGCAACACCCGCATGAAGACGAAGAAAATCAGACACCTCGTCGAATTAACCTCCGATAGGCCCTCCGCCCGAGAACATCTCGGACAAATATCGAATCAATCAGTTTACAGACTCAGGCCAGATCAACATATGAAAAAACCGCTGATGGACGAAGTCCTCAGCGGTTCAGATGGGTTGCTCATAAGTCAAGCTGTGCAAGCAAATCAGGAGCCTGTACCAACAGCTGCTGACCGATTCGAACGCCGGCGGTAAGCGACGAACGCACTAATTCCCGTCAACCCAGCCAGAATCAGTGATGCTGGCTCTGGTGTTGCGGTCGCCTGCAGTGCCGAGGAGAATGAGAAAGTCCCCCCGTTGGCATTGTTGTTTCTATTAATTGAAACCTGCAAGTACCGCGCACTGGCGAGCGCGCCAACATTAGTAAAAGAGGCGCTTGCCACCCACACATCGGCATTTGTGGCCGCGAGGGACAGACCACTTACAACTGCTTGGGAGAGAACGGAAGCACCGGGCGTGAATGCATTCAAAACTTTAAACGTCGCCGTGTATGAACCAGCCCCCGCACCAGTCACCGCAGAGTAAGCAAACTGCAGATAGTTCTGACCCGCAGCGGTTAAATCAACCGGAGCCCGAAGGTCATAAAAGAAACTAACCTCCCGGCTCGCTCCGGCAGGAATCACCAGCGTGTTGTTGCCAGAGGTTGTGCTTCCCCCCCCCGTTCGTGTAAGGAACCGATCAGCGTTTGCCAACACCTGCGTGGGAGACGGTACGGGCGAAATTGCGGCTGGCAGTGCCGTACTAAACGGATCAATCACCAAGCTTGCCGACCCTGATTGCGCGATAGCCATTAAGCTCAAAAAACAAAGAACTCTTTTTACAAGCACCACAGGAACTCTCCTTAAACACACGAAATCACTGACCCTCACTCAGCCTCAAGCTCGAATCAAACAGCTAGCTTTCACGATTGCTCCCAGCCTTCCAGTAAAGCTCCATTGACTACGAGCACCGATGTTCTAAATGTATTTCACGAAAGTCAACCAATAGTAATCGCAGAAAATGAAAGCATTCCAAATTATCAGACGGGGGGATTTAGGGGATATTTTATGCTCGTCCCGAAAAGGCCGCAACTGAACATCAGTTACCAGCCTATACGCCTAGCCCTTGAAAAACCAGCTGCTTTAATTACTGAACAGGAGATCAGTTGGCTGAGTGGTCTCCTTGGCAATCCAGTCATAGACTCTGCCAAGATCTCTCGCAATTCTCTGCCAAGTAAATCTCGCAACAACCAGATCGAATCCTCGAACCCCGATCGCCTGCTGGTCTAAATCTGTCAGTCTCAAAAAATCGGTCAGCGGACCTACAAGTTCCGAAACTTCTGTTCCCAAGCGAATCGCAGCGTTCCATTCAAAGCCCACGCTCAAATTGCAGGCGGGAGTCATGAGTACCGGAAGTTGATGACTCCAAGCCTCCAGCACAGCCATGGGCAGTCCTTCACTGTAACTGGGCAGCACAAACGCCTTGGCATGGTGAAACGCGGCATTCTTCGCTTCGCCGAACAACGGCCCGACAAAGAACACATCCCGCTCAAGGTGCAGGTGACGAACTTTCGCCTTCAACTTGTCCACGTACGATGGTTCTCCCCAGCCTGCCAACACCAGTCGCCACTCAGCCCGCTCACAGGTCTTTGACACGTTGCGAAGCATGGACCAGGCTTCGATCAGATTGTCCACGCCTTTCTTGGGATGGAGCCTCCCAAGAAAAAGCAGGATCGGTGAACCAGACGGAACCAGCCCTGACCAGGGTGAAGGCAATGGAACTGCTGCATTTGACTCCGGCAAAACTACTCCATTAGGCACAACACAGATTGGGTTTTGAAAACCGAGTCTGCGGATCGCTTCTGCCTCCTCTGTACACAATGCATGCAGACAGCCTGCGTTGCGTAGATGCTGATCCTCAAACAACATTCTCGCGATAGATTTCTTCAACGACGAATTTCGAAGCGCCCAGGAATCAAGCATCCCATGCGGGGAGACTAAATAGGGGACACGTTTTCTACGGCAATAGCGTTCATTCAAAATGCTGTAGTACATCCAAAGACCATGCACCTGCACCACATCTGGCGAGAATTCACGGTAAAGCCGCGACAGGCTCAACGACCAGCCAATAGCCCGAGGCCCCAAAACGGGGTAACTGCAGACTTCACAGCCCTGCCACAGCGGCCGATCAGTCTCAGTAAACTCATCCAAAGTCCCAGCAACCCGAATTTCTGGACGCCATTCGAGCCTAGCCTGTTCGGCGACAAGTTGCCGAACGGCTTCGAAGACGCCACCGAAAGTGCGTGACAAAGACTGACAAGAGTGCAGGACCTTCATGCCCTCACTGTGGTCCCGTCGTACGTGAAACGCCAGAACCGGATTGAGCAACATGTATCGCGGATATCAGCCCCTTCGCAAAGTGTTGTGGCAAGTAGTTGGTTAGAATGTGCCCTCGAGCCGCCATTCCCATCCGCTTTCTCAGCGGCTCATCATGAGCAAGGGCAAGCAACTTCGCCGTCAGTTCATTTTGGTCCGACGGATCAAACGAGAATCCACTGGTGCCTTCCAACATAAGATCAGGAAAGCACCCACAGGCGTTGGAGAGGATCACCGGCAGCGCTGAGGCCATCGCTTCATTCACAACAAGCCCCCACTGCTCCGTCAGTGCGGGATGCACGAAAGCATCGGCGAATGCATACCATCGACAAATTTCTTTGTAGGTTTGAAAGCCAGGAAAATGCACTCTGGCTTCAAGCTTTTTCTTTTGCACAATCGAGTGGAGTTCAACCTTCTGCGGCCCATCCCCTAACAGGACCAGATCCCATGTTTCCGACGATGAAAGACGTTCCCGAAATTGGGCAAAGGCCTCAATCAATGTTGTCAGGTTCTTTCGAGGGATGAACCGATTGACTGCGACAAAATACCGTCGCCCCAGAACACAGTTCGGTCGCTCTTCAGAGTTTTCATACAGACGCAGACGGTCAACCTCATTGATGAAATACTGATTATCGACAATATCGTAACCTTCAAAAATCTGGTCGTCCCGCATCCCAAGTCGTTTCAGATAACTGCGATGCTTTTGTCCGCCAACAATACTCGAAGAAAAATGCCGCACAGACAGCAGTCTTTTGGCAAGTTCCTTCCACCATCTGCGTGGTGCGTCATCAAATTTTGATTCTGACATGAGCACCGAGATGCGACGTTGCCGCTGACACCATTTCAGAGCCGTACGTGCGAAATCGAACCCCCAGCCGGGAATTGCAACAGCATCAGGAGTCAGTATGTTCAGTGCATCCACAAGGAGCTTCTGATCTGACAACACGGGCTCGGCGCCTTCCTGAAACGGCATCAGCGTCGTCACGTATTCCGGAAGTGCGAGATTCCCCCAGGGATGCTCTGACGTGTTTTCTGCAATCTGAATTGCGACCAACTCCCATCCGCTCAGACGACAGGCTTCATGCGCAGCATCCAGTCGCGCCAAGTGGTAACCACCGAGGTTAAAGAAAATAACGCAGACTCGCATACCCAGATGACTTCCACTACTCGACATTGGCCATTTCAAGCACGTCGCCTGATGGCAATTAATGGAAAGAATCGGGTGCTGGTCTTTTTCGTTGCAGCTGTATTTTTTGAGCGGGTGCAACCATAAGGGTCCCATTCATTTTCTCGTACGCAAACACTCCTGCACAGGCGAAGATCGCGGGCCACAAGTTTAGAAGCGTGATGTCGCGGCCCAAATTTGGAATGAGCGACATCAGGAAGATTACCACGGACGAACGCAGAAACGGAATTCCTCGCTTTGTCAGCCTGCACATCCAAGCGGTCAGTATTGCCAGCAGGATTGCCGGAACTGCGGGACCTATCCATCTGCCAAAGTTCTGTACACCCTGGCCAACAAGACCATTCGAGACGGTTGCGGCCACCGTACCATTGTGGTAGCCGACTCGCAACGCGGCAAACTTTTCCCCCGGGAAAGGCTTACCCGGCCAGATGAACCGCGGTACAAAATTCACCGCCTGCGAAAAGTACTCATACCCCAACTCGGGTTCCAGTCGACCCTCGTGCTGATAACTGTTGATGTAGGCCAGTTCTTCAGGCATGTTTAAACCATTATGCTCCGCATCGTCCAGCGCGGCTGAATAATCCTCTTCGAGAAAGAACTGATTGACCCCTTTGCTACGGTAGGCAATCGACACCAGCATGATCGTGTTGATCGTAAGAAAACAGACCGCCAGAAAAAGCGCCTGTTGAAGTCGACTCCAGCGTTTCAGGATCAGCGCCCCCAGAATCGACGGAACGGCCACGGTCAAGAGTAGGCTCCTCGAACCGCTGAGGGCGAACATGGGCCAAGTCAGGCACATCATCGCCAGCATGCCAAATCGCAGCGATGGGCGACGAGTGCCTACCGCGATCAATCCAAAGACGGCACAGGTCATCAAGTATCCATACATCCCCAAGGATGAGAGAAAGTCCGCAAAACCACCCAGCCTCGCACGACTCCACATCTGGGCTCCCTGCCACCGAGCCCCCATCGGGAACAGCGCATCTAGGAAACGGAAATCTGCCCGATACATCCCAATCAAGAACAGAATGGACCACAGGAGCAGGACAGTTGTGACAAAAGAGCCACTATCCAATTCTCGGGGGTTAAAGGCACGCAGGACTCGACTGGCTGTCCGGGGAACCAAGACTTCCACCGTAATACGAAACGCAACGAGAAAGATCAGCACCTGAATATAAACCGTAGTCCATTCTGAATCGGACAGCCATTCATAGACTTCTGGACGATAAATCGGATCAATGAAATACCACAACCCGATCGTGATATAGACAATCCCCGCGATTCCCCATCGCAGCTGTTTCAAACGAAATGCAGACTCCGCAATCAAAAGCAGCAGAATCAGCAAAACAATCTGAAACATCACCGGCTGGGACGGGATATTCCATAGCATGTCCAGCATCGATTAAAGCTCGCCTCCTGATAAACTGGCACCTAATGCCATCAGTTGCTTTCCCACAGCCGCCAACGAAAACGCAGTCTCGACACGGCTGTTTGCTGCAAAGCGTCGCAACAACTGTGGCGACTGAATCAGCTGCTCCACTGCATTTACTATTGCAGCGGAAGTGACGTCAGGCAAATGCAGACCATTGTAGTTATGCACAGCGACATCACCGCAGCAAACTGACGCAATTACTGGCAGCCCATACGATAATGCCTCCAGCTGAGTGAGTGCAAACCCATCAGAGTGTGTCGGCAGAATAAACACATCAGCTGTTCGATAATAGCTGGCAACTTCATGTCGGGAAACCGCGCCCGTCACCGTTGTCTGAGGCAGTCTTCGAAAGCGATCAAGCAATTCTGCAGGACCACCTCCAACAATCAGCCACTCCACGGGCCGACCCACCAGCAACTGAATGGCTTCGGCCAGCTCAAACGATCCTTTTCGCGGGATCACCTGCCCAAGGAACAACACTCGCAACGGCCGCTCAGCCCCAAATTGTTCCGGGATGGTGGGGGAAGGGGGAATCGGTGCTGCCGCCTGATCGTAGGCTAGGGGAATAACGTGAAGCCGATCGACTGCGATACCCTCTTCCAGCAAAGCTTCTCTGGTCCATTCAGAATTGACAATAATTGCATCGGCCAGATTACACTCGGAATGCCAGTTGTCCCAGTACAGCGGAGAGGGCCATTCCGAAAGGAGGTCACCGCGCTGCCTTTCGATGTCCTGCACAATCTGCATTTCCATGGGCCCGGGATCAATTTGTCCCAGGACAGTATGGCACCCTAACTGTTTTGCCAGTTGAAAGATCTTCCTCGCTGCATAACTGTAGGCGAATACGGTCACAGGAGACGGAGACGACTGCACTAGAGCTGGAAGAACACCGCAAGCTTTCCGCTGGAACCAGTCATTCACAGCCACGTTGCGCTGCCACAAAGTCCGTTGCTGCAGCTTCAATCGAGTCTGCAGACATAAAGCGGACCAATTCCATGCGGCCACAGTCTTGTCGTCAATTTCCGGATGATGACGCTGTCGCCAGCGTGAAGGAAGCCATCCAGTTTTTTTCGCAGCCCAGACATCAGTGACCAGATGCGCGGCCCCTCCGCTGCGAAGAATACTCCGAGGAATCGCATAGTGCTCGCGTCCCCCGATTTGGCAGCAGATCCATGCTTGCTGGTGCAAAGATGTCGGTCCCTGTTTACTTTATCGTTTAGCAAACGCCCGACTTCCACAGAAAGCCGAGCCTCCGATGCGAAATTGCCAATCAACAGCTCTCATAACAACCACGGTTGGTAGTTCAATTCGTAGACAAGATTTGGATTGCGGGATCCGATTTTGCGGGCGGGGACTCCAGCAACTATCGTGAATGGATCTACATCTTTACTGACCACCGCACCGGCTGCAACGACAGCTCCTTCGCCAATGCTGACACCAGGCAAAATGATGGCTCGGTAGCCAATCCAGACGCGATCCCCGATCACTACGTCTCCGCCCTGATCAGCAAAGTCCGGAGATTGAGGATCATGCCCCAAAGTCAAGATCGTTGCCTCCGGGCCGATACTTACATTGTCACCCGTGACAATCCTGTACTTCCGCCCATCGAGCAGGCAGCCAAAGTTGATCACGTTCTGATTGCCCAGACTGACTTTGCGGGGATTCAGGAAACTACAGCCAAGCTGAACTCCCAATCTCCGTCCGCAGGATTTCAATGTTGCCTTAAGCCACAACACTCGGAGATGTCGGCTAGGGACATAGGTCACCAAGCCGTTGTAAATCCATGCGACAATGGCTCCCAATAATAGTCTGCACGTCATCGACTGTCTGCTCTCCTCTGCAAATCGGGAACTCATTTGCATCGTATCGTCGCTCGGACGTCGAAATGAATCCATTGCTGCTGCAGGATCTTCGTGTTTTCCATTCAAATGCGTTAACAGGAAATGGTTTTGTGTTCGGTCCGCACTTCATACCGATTTTTCGGACAACTCCGATCTCGCCAGCCACATGATTCCGAAGCCATTATTCGGGACAAGTTTCTCAATCTTGAAGCCGATGCCATGCACAGCAGTCTCCAGATCCGCCATCGTCTTCTGATTCACAAGGTGGTATTCCATGTGAATTCGATGAACTCGGCAAAAAGCTTTGGTGTTCTGAAGTATCTCCCACTCTGCTCCTTCGCAGTCCATCTTGAGAAGATCAACCTCAGCAGGTAAGGCACAAATAATCTTTTCGATGGACATCAATTTCACGTTTCCATATTCGGACTGAGTCACTGTGCTGAGTCGCCAGTCTTCAGTCGTGTGAAGGGAAATGAACCCTTCGGCCGCGCCGACTGCTGCATTGGAAATTTGAGCGCTTGGCACATTCTTGATGGCGTACTTCCATGCCAGAGGATTGGGTTCGAAGCCGACGATCTCGGCATCAGGGTAGAGCTTATGGGCATACCACGAGAATATACCCACATTGGTTCCAATATCGACGATCATTCGAGGGGCTGTCTTCAGTTCTCTTAGTCCGTACTCGTCGTCAAGAATCACATTGATGACGTCCAGATTCACGTGGGACTGAGATCTTGGAAGGTGGAGACAGCTTTTGTCACGAAGGACTGTTTTTTCCGGGAGTCGAAAAGTGCTCTGCCGCAGAAAATTCAGCCCTAGATCCTTCGCAATACGCCGCCGCCTGATCAGAGTCCGAAGCCGCTCAATCCATCTCATCTAAGTGCCCCGTAGCCCATCCCGTATCAAAGTTGCATTTTCTTTCCATGAATGAACCCTGCGATAGCCGTCCCAATTCGGAACAGCCGATGTCTCTTGAAGCAACTGTTTAACACCAAAACAGGTTGCCTCAAAGGAATCCGGCTTGACCCAATGACCAAGGTTGTATTTTTCTACTAACCGTTTCAATGGTCCACCACCACTGCTGCACAGTACACGACAGCCAAACTGAGCAGCGTTGTTCAGAACACCGCTCGCAGACCGAAAGGCGGACGAATACATCAACGAGACGAAGTCTGCAGCCAGGAAATACTGGAATACTTCCCGGTTATGCACAAATCGGTGCAACCAGTGACAGCGATCTGCGACACCAGATCTCGCGGATAAATCCTGATAATGGCGAACTGGCTTCTGAGACGAAGACTGCTCACGTCCAACGACCAGCAAGTGCAAGTCCGGAAACAACGGCAGTGCCTTGATGATAAGGTCCATGTTCTTGCCATCTCGGATATGCCCAAATGCAAGCAAGACGCGGGCGTCTGCCGGAATACCCAGCTCCAATCGAATCAGATTACGGTCAGGTAGCGGATCAGGCACTGGCACCTGATACAAACCGTGAGGAATCACCCTAAGGTTCAGTTTTCTGGCTGGGCAGCCCGTATCAAGGACACTTTGATCATGAACGAAGGCCACGTCAACGAACGAATACGCCTGAGACACCGACCATTGGTGCCAACATCGCGGTCCCACCTGAAAATCTCGAACCGGGTCATGCACAACACTGCCAATCCGTACGCCCCGTGATCTCATTCGACGCAAAATCCCCGCCCAGAACGGGGCGAAATATTCAGCGTAGCTGGCGATAACAACGCAAGTGGCCTGATATTCTTCCACTGTCTGAGCCAGCTGACGGGCCTCGGATCGACACCGTCGGATCCACCGTAACACTTTCCACGTGCGTGAAAGGGCTGCTTTCCCGTCAGGTTCCGGAGCAAGAGGAATAAAGGGAATGCCGGGAGACTTTTCCTCCAGCCCCTTCTGCAGGTGTTTCCGACCAAGGAAGATTACATCACAACCGAGTTCCGCCAGTGCCGCAGCCTGATGGATGGAATACTCAGAAAGACCACCTTCATCGACAGCCGCAAAATAGATGAGTTTCACGAATCCGTTGCTTTTCGAGTCGGGTCTGGTCGTCTGCCTAGGACAATTTTCACAATGGACTCCGGATCCAGTGACCACGGCAGGTGACGGTCTCAGTGTACCTCAATATGTTTCCGCAGCAGGCTTCGGAAGTTCGACACCGAGAAATGTCGCTGTGCCTTTTCCTGTCGTGCGATCGCCTGTGCTCGAAGTTCACTGAATGATGAAACTGCCTTTTTTATGCCAGAAACAAGTTCATCTAGACTTCCATCGCAGAATGTAATCCCTGCCCCGAATTCTTCGAGCTGATCACTCATGGTCGTCTGATTGGTCGCGATCACCGGCAAGCCCTGAATCATGGCTTCAATCACCACGCGAGACACCCGTACGTTGTACGCATGCCGCTGATAGGGCAACATTATTACGTCGGTTTCAGAAAGTTGTTTGGCATATTCTCCGTCGCGAAAATAACGTCGAATGAACTCGACTTTCCCTGATTCTTCTAGGTCCGTCCGCGGCTGCACCAACTGCCCATTCTGATCTTGAAAATCATCGATCCACTGAATCACAAATCTTGCGGCAATGTCCCTCTCTTCGGCCAGAAATCCCGCCACTGCCAGTTGAAGAATATTACTCCCTTTTTCAAGGCGAGCGGCACCATAGCAGGCCAGAGTGATCGGCCGGTCGAGCGTTGCTGATTCGATAGTTGCCGATCGAACTGGATGCGGAAGATACGTGACCGAGAGACCAGTAAGTTGTCCCAAAGCCGTCTGCATCGGATAGGTTTCGACACCCACTATCACACGCTTCGTATGAACAAACGGTTTTAGAGCGGCAAACAAAAGACCGAGCAACTTTGTCGTGGGCCCGCCCGTCCATACCGCATGGCCATCGTCACTCAACTGCAGCGGCATGTTTGGAAAGAACAACAATACTCGAGATTCGGGAGGCACGATTCCGAATCGGATCAGCCAGTACCACGCCAGCAGGTGATGAACAAGCACGGTCGGCACAAAGATTACTTCAGGAGCTGGATTCGTCCGCAACCATCTTTTCATGACCTGGATAGTTTTCCACGCATGATAAGGTACACGACCATACCTTCGCATGCGAGAACTTTCGTCGCTCATCCTATGCCAGATCGATGCCGGAAGCAAAGGCTTCGCCTGTATTCCCTCGGTTATAAACTCCTCGGCATTGTGATCTGCCAGGATGGTAACTTCGTCTCCAAGGCCGCTCAGGCCAACGCGGAAAGTCTCCACATATTCAGCCCAGTGCCCCTTTCGATCTTTTAATGCGTCCTCGACGATCAACCACTTCATGCCACGAATGCCTCCGCTGAATCTCTGCCAGCATCAATGGCGGACTCAAGAACGCTAATATACTCAAGGGCACGGTGATTCCATTGGCACGAATCGTTGTACAGAGCGTACGCGGATCTTGCAATCGACTGTCGTCGCTTTGGACAACTGCAGAGTGATGTGAGAGCCTCGACAACTGAATTAAGATCTCGAGGTTTGGTCAATACTGCGTTTTCTCCGTCAGTCAGGATTTCCGCAACCCCCGCATCGGAGCTCACCACCACTGGGCAGCCATTGGCCATAGCTTCCAGAAAGACAACGCCAAAAGGCTCCGCCCAGCCGACCAAGGCAAAAACGTCAGCCGCAAGCATCTCCCGCTGGACCTCTTGATGCTCGATCGACCCCATCAAACGGATCTGATTCCGTGACGCCAGCTGTGAAACCAGTCTCTCGATCAGTTCCCGATCCGGACCATCGCCCGCGATTCGCAATGTAGCTTGAGGAAACTCCTTCCATACCTGATCGAAGGCCTGAATCAGCAAGGGGACATCTTTGCGGCTATACAGATTGCCGCAGCAAAAGATGCGAACGTCAGGCTTGTCGATATGTCGGTCCAGTGCCTCCAAACCGCACGGTGCAAACCCGGCTCCATTGTAAATTGTCTGAAATCGGCCGTCCGGGAGGATCTGCTCGGCGATCTTCTGCATGGTCTTCGAGACCGTGACACTGCAGGCAGCGGCCTTGATCACAGGCTGCAGCACTCGGAGCCAGCGGGGATTGTCGCGGCAGCCCAGAAAATCGCCCACTTCATGGTCCACAGTGATATAGGGTAAGCCCCAAAGTTGCTTCAGTTTCAGGGCCACAAGACCATTGACCAGACTATGATTGGCGAGAATGACATCCGGCTGGAAATCCACAACGGTCTTCAAAACCTGGCGCCTTGCTGTGAGCCAGCCAATCCTCAGAAAAAATGAGGGAGCAAAGCCGAGCAGCCTCCAAGTTTGCTTAATGGGATAACACAGCCATCGCGGATATCGAACAGGGACGCCCGCCATTCTCGCTGCTGGCGGACACAATGCATATGTGTTGACGGCGGGCCAGATCCGTGCGAGCCAACGCGGAAACGTCGGCGTTAGACTGACAACCTCCACTTCGATCCCTGCCAACTTTAGAGCCACCGCATGATCCAGCGACCACGTGCCCATACGAGCATTCGATGGTCTGGGAAAATATGTAGAGAGGAACAGGACCTTCATTGGCGTGTGTTTGCCCGGATGCATTTCGGTCAACAAGACTGCTTTACTGCGGCTTTATCGCTACAATGGCTATATGAGAAGCATTTCGAAGCAGATTCACGGCTGGAGTCTTTGTCGAGAAGCAAAAGACCTGTGAGGTTTGCGATCGAACCTGCTCAAAATAGTCGATCAGGGAAAACGGGTAGAATACACCATCCCAGTCGGTGTCGTGGTATCCTTTTCCCCGCGTCATGATCCGGCCCAGCAATCGACGTAGCCCTAATGCGCGGAAACTTTGTTTGAACAATCGCGTCGCCGGGCTTCCCATTCCATAAATATTGTGGTCCGAAATGACAACCATCCTGGCTGCGACACGCAGGGCTTCCTGAATTGCCCTTTCGGGCGTGGGGATATGATGCAGAACTCCAAACAGACTGACGCAATCAACGCTGCCATCAGGCAGACTCAGTTTGCACGCATCTCCGTCCTGAATCTGTTCCGGTGTGAATCCTTTTTCAAGACACTGTTGTCGCAGTGCTTCAACCGGTTCCACCCCAGACAGAGCAATGTTTGGTGCATGGTCTCTGACATAAGCCAGGGAACGCCCCGTACCACACCCCAGATCCAGCAGTGAAGTGATCTTATACAGGTCGAACAGCCCGCACAGAACAGCAGTCGCTACATAATGTTCGTCACATTTATCGAACGCACACATCTCATCGTAGCACTGTGCCTGCTGACGGTAGAACTCTCTCTGCTTTTTCACATCATGCATCAAAATAACTCCTGCCAGCAGTGAATACTGAACAGTGAAGTAAAGGCCTGCAATCCTGAGTGCAGACCGAACACTCTGGACTAACGATAGAGAAAATAGTCTTTAAGCCTGAAATACGCGTCATATGGCCTCTGTCGAAACCGACGATATTTTCGATTCCTGAATTCAAACTCCTGGAGTGCCGCTGGCCTCTCAGCCACCAAGGCATTCCAGGCTTGCTCATTCTCTCCCAGAGCCCATTGATACAGCTGTCGGTCTAGGCGGACATATGGTTCTAGCGATTCATCCCACTCTGTACCAATTCGTGCTGCGCTTCCTCGCTCGTTGAGTTTCAGGTATTCGACATTGGGCAGGGCAAATGCCTGCTGTATAAGGAGTAAGGACCGGTCAAACTGCTCGGTGATGCCGGGAGGCGCAAAATGTGCCCTCAGATTTTCAATGGCCTGCAACAGATCATCTTCCGTCAGGCTTCTGAATGGCTTACGGCAAATGAAATAATCGGACCTACGCAAGTCGCCTAGGAGAAAACGAACCATACCGTTGTCAGTCTCAAATACACTGTGACTTTCAATGAACTCCTTAAAGCTTCGGTTTTGTGCATGCCTAAAATAAAAAGACCCCGGAGTCACACGCGAGTACTCATACAGTGAGATCAGCCTTTTCACGGGATCCCGCAGGAAGGTCACGTACTTTGCAGGTGACGGCAGCAGGTCATGAACACCAAAGCCAAAATGGCCTGCAAAATACCTATCCTCCTGCTTAGCGATTTTGAGGGCCGCCATCAAAGGTTGCGGCTGGACCCCCCGCAGCCTGTTTTTAACTCGAACAAAGATTCCAAGGCCGAATTGCTGCCGAAGGATTCGTTTGAATGACAATCCTGCACACTTATGAATGTGAAGAAAGATGATAAAGGGCGTCTGATGTTGCAGGAGACTTACTCTTAACTATAAACCTGCTGCGACTGCGCAGGATTTCCATGCGATTGAGATTACGTGATACGTTTAGATCTGTCCGGGTCCGAAATTTTTTATGGCTCGAGGTGAAAGCCCATTTGCCGAATGAGGACTTCCTGAGCTGGAGTCACTGCTTCAGCCTGATACGCTCTTGACCAAGAATGCCCCACAATTCGTCGTCGTATTCCGTTGCTCATGCGACGGTACCCCGCATCCAATTTTGATAACAGGAAAAACCGTGGCTCAATGAGTGTACGAAGTTGGCTGATGAGCTGCGTCTCTTCCGGACAAAACTGACACAACGATCGCAGGGCCGAGTATAAGCGAAAAATATAGTCAGGCTCGCGAGTGATGTCTGGTCGTCTTTCTGCAAGAATGGAATGAACGCTTATGAGGCATTGGGCCCAGTCGATGATTCGGCGTTTTGCCCCGAAGCCACTCGCTGTCACTTTTCCATAATCATCGAGCCGATAAAGCATAATTGAACGATCATCAAAGATGATCTTTGGACTCTCGTACAGGACTCGCCAAAAGTATTCTGAATCATCACATGTCCAGAGATCCGTGCGATAAAACCCGACACGGTCAATCAGGGATTTTCGAAACAAACAATGCTGAAAGACCAATGACCAGCCCGTGGAGAACCATTCGAGACAATCTCGATCGTCTGGGATCGCCCGTTGCTGAAGAACAGGGCCGTCCAGCTCCAGCCGATTTCCCTTGAACCAAACTCTTGCCCAGGGGCTATAGACCACGTCTGCTGAATGACGCTTCAAACTGTCAACCTGAGTCTCCAATTGATTCAGCGATGCTAGGTCATCACTGTCCATCAGCCAGATGAAATCACCTGTGGCGAGCCGTAGACCTGCGTTTCGTGCCGCACCAGGCCCCTGATTTTGTTGTTGGACCACATGAATATGAGTCCCGAATTCGCTGTTTAGAGAATCGACCGTATTGTCCGTAGAGCCATCATCAACGACGATGACTTCACTGGGTGGCAACGATTGTGATAAGACGTTTTGAACGGTCTGATTCACGAGCCCCGCGCGGTTGTAGGTTGGGATAATGACTGATACCCCAGTCATACGGTGGCTTCAATCAGCTTCATCAACGCCTTGGCTGGATCAGCGTTTGCCAGTTGCTGAGCTGCCCGGAACGCCGATCCTCCCATTTCATTCCATCGATGCCTCTGCAGCCATGCCGTCTCCAGCATCGCTCCAAAGCACCGCGGAGTTGCCGCGTCAGCGATGAAGCCGCTGACGCCGTGCTCCAGAATCTCACGATTGCCGCCGACATCGGTCGTGATCACAGTTCGACCGCACATCATGGCTTCAAGGATGGCCAGCGGAGTCCCCTCGCCGTGGCTGGCCAGCAACTTTGCATGGCACTCCTGCCAGACTTGAGTCATCTCTCGAACATAGCCCCGCAACTGCACTCGATCAGCCAGGTCGTAGTGCCGAATCAGCCGCTGAAGATACTGTTCGTCCGGACCGCTCCCATAAATATTAAGGCGCCAGTCGCGGGCCCTCCACGCGGCCTGTGACAGACATTCCAGCAGAACATCATGACCTTTCCAGCGCGTCTCCAGCCTGGCGACACACCCAAACGTCATAGGCCCGGATGGCATCGGGACGGGCTCTGACAGATTCAGACGCGGCCCGTTCATGACGACGTCTGCTTTGTGAAATCGCGTCGCCAGTTGACGTTCCGCGAGCTTCCTGTTGTGCTGCGACACAAAAACCCACTGCGAAATCTGGGACAGAAATCGTTCGATAGCCGACTCCGGGTGTCCTGTCGCCGGCAGCGATTCTGCACAAAAATGGCAGAAGTAAACGATGCGTTTCTTTTCGCGTGCCAACCGGTTGACAAATTGGCCAATCCAGGGGAGATTCAATGAATCAAACAAGGACCCTGCATTGATAAGAATGACATCACAGTTGACCAACCGGTTCATTTCTGAACGCATTCGTTCGGCCATCAAATAGAAACGAACAGGGCGGCGCGGGCGACGTTTGCAGACCTTAAGTCCAATCGCCTGCAGTTCACCCACCTGTGCTGACGCAGCCACTTTCGCGTGGGCACCGAGAATCACCTCATGCCCACTCTGCAGAGCCAGTTTTGCGAAGTGATACCAGACTTCTTCAGTACCAGCCCAGGAATAGTGCTCACAGGTAGAAATGATCCCAATACGCATTAGCCAGACACCCGTGAACCAATCTTCTTTGCCGGAACGCCGGCCCATTTTTCCCGAGTAGGCACGTTCCTGTTCACGACCGCACCGGCTCCAATAATGGCTTGATCCCCGATCGTAACACCCGGCAGAATAACGACATGACAACCAATCCAGACGTCACATCCAATTCGAATCGGTTCAGAATCATAGCCCTGATCCTGAACCGGCATTCGCAAGTCAGAACGATGATTGGCGGTAATCAGATAGGAGAAGCCACCAATTATCGTGTTCTCACCAATCGAGAGTAGCCGGTCACTTCCAAGAAAGCAGTACGGACCGATGTACACGCGATTGCCCAGAATAATCTTGGGCCGAGAATCTGATTCTGATGCCACCCAAAAAATGCAACCCTTGTCGATAGCACAGTTCGCTCCAACTCTCAAATCTTCGAGCGCCTTGTCATGTCCTCGTACCTGCAGGTCTGACTCAATAACGCAGTTGTCTTGCCGCCGAATCCAATTCTTAATTCTGGAACATCCAACCGTGTCGTATCTACCGGTAGGCTGGACTCCCAACAATCTCTTGATTCGAAACAGCAGACTGTTCAGGATTCGCACGAGATAAGCCCTTTGATCCGCTCTACTAACTGGGAATGTAACCTGTCGGGATGAAACCTATCGCGATACATCAATCCTGCATTGCTCACCAGTCGAGCCTGTCTAGCCGGATCAGACTTTAGTTGCACCAGCACATTAGCCATGTTTGACGGATTCTCGCTCAGACAAACTTCGGCTGAATCGAACTCGCGAGCGGTTCTAACAGCACTGCAGTACTCGGGACCCCAAACCACAATGGGCTTTTCGAAGGTCAGATAATCCAGAAACTTTGTCTTGAAGCTTGTCGATTCGATCTCGCGAATTGCAGCATCAAACCCCATCGGTAATAACAGGATATCACAATCACGCATGGCTCCCGACAGAGTGTCAAAATCAACCTGGCCCCGAAATGTCCCATTCAGCTTGACATGTTCATCGAACTCATTTGACCAGGATGGACGACTTCCAAACAATCGAAATTGAAACTCTCCGGGGAATCGTTCTTCGACATAACGAACGAGCGATTCAATCATTCCCCCATACCAATCGCCAAGATTCCCGCCGAACCCAACTTTCAATGGGCGATCTGACGGCGAAGCAAATGCTCCATGCCCAGGGCATGTGGCGCCGGTCGGGTAAAGCACCATTGAGTTTCGATGGCTTTCGAACGCATCCTGCATCCCGTCAGAGGTACAAATAGCAAGATCACAGCGTTGGTAGAAGTCGAGGAACTGCCTCGACAAGGCACTGTGCAAAACAGGATGGTAGATTTGGTTATAGTACCACCAGTCGTTAAAGCTCCCGATTAACGGAAGTTGAAACCGAGTCGCCACCGTCTCCGCAAGGCGAGCCATTGATGACCATGCTCCGGCAACAGTAAAGATTGCGTCCGGCTGGAAGCTTCTTACGAACCGATCGACCTGGGGAGGCACGCGACGCCCACCAAATAAATGATCGAATCCGTGTACCCAGCGAGCACCACGTGTACGTGTCAGCCGATCAAACACAGGCAACGAGGGCAAGATCAGGGACGGATAAGATTGTTTAGCAGCAGCAGGCTCGTGCGTAATCACACCTGCCTGAAAGTCCTGTCGCTCGCAAAAATGGCGGTAGAACGTCATCGCCCCGCCCCAGGTTGGCAGGGGCGGCGTCGAAGTGATGTGGAGTATGCGTATCAGTTGAGTACCCTCTGGAGGAACTCTTTCATTTTTTGCTTTAAGGGATTCACCACATCGAAATCAATCCGAACGGGACGTTCAAAAATATCCTGAAGGCCAATCTGCCGGAACAACAGTGAACGTTTTTCAAAGGAGCGGCGACTTTGAGCGACAAACTGGGCGGCGTTACCATAGATCACTGTGGCAGCACAGGTATGAACACGCTCGGAGTAAACACACTCGGCATTCTTCAATATTGAGCAGTATCCCCACGGGATGTCCGAATGATATGTATTTGGTCTCTTGTAGATTACTTTGTACCCATCGTCGATTGATGAGTTAGAGGTACGAACAACATCCATGCCGCAAACAGATGTCAACGCGGGAGAGGACTTCTGTCCAAACAAAGTCTTCGGCAACGATTTGACCGTGGCAATCCCACTCTGGTCGAAGGATAAAACAGGTTCGCGTGAATCAAAGTTCAGGACGACATAGGGAGGTGCAACAAGTCCCGGAGGATCATAGGCATCATTCAGGAACATGCTTGTGCATAGTCCAGAATAGGTCGGACAGGACACTCGAGTCGAGATCAGTTCGTAAGTTAAATCGTCGCGTGTTGCGATGAACGCAGGCGGAAACTCGTCAAAAAATTCTTTTACAGCGTTTGCTTCGCCTTCGTCATACAAGCTCATCCCGACACTCATATAGCCGACGCGAACACCTCGATCGTAGAGTCGCCGAAAGCTTGTGGCATAGACATCCTTGAGTTTGAGATTCAAACAAGGTCCGACCAAAATTACCAACTTGCAGGCCAGGTGCCCGACAAGATCGAAGTCAGAATCACAGGTCTGTTTCCAGCGGGGGCTCTCTGGAACAAACCAAACGTCATCTCCTAGTTGCCTCAACAGCCACTGAGCACCAAGATTGTAGAAGGCATTACCAATATTTGAACTCCAGGAACCACCAAGCAGGGCAATGCCGCGACTGTCCATCGTTCTTCTGGTTTCTTCAGTGTCTTGATTTAACAATGTACCCGTTCAATACGCTAAGCAGGCAGCCAAAAGTATTTCACACTGTCCGCTATGCAACAGTTGGCTCCATCAGGGAGGCAAACAATGGAAAGATCGGGGTAGATTGACAGGAAGCGTGACGAGCGTGGGGGACAACCAACGTAGCCATGCTGCGTCAGCGGATAGCTGCGATTTTGGAAGTAAAAAGGGGGAGCCAATTGCTCAGGTATTCCCGGGAGCGACCGCGATATGTTCCTGCCCCAGACCCGGAGCGAAAAATGAAATGCCAAATTCGGCGGAAACTCCGTGAATTTCAGTGATCTCCGGTCACTGCGCCTTTTCTGACAATAATTTTGCCGCATTGCCGCCGGGTTCACAGGCCGACACGACCACACGACCATTTTCGACGCGAAGAATCTGATCACACTCCCGCACTGTCGAAAGCCGATGTGCGACGATGATGAACGTAAACTGCTCGCGAAGACTGTTGATTGCGTCCATCACGAGGGCTTCAGTATGGCCGTCAAGAGCACTGGTCGCTTCGTCCAGAATTAGGATAGACGGGTGGTTATAAAGCGCTCGCGCCAGACCTAATCTCTGACGCTGCCCACCGGACAGTCGCACACCACGTTCACCAACAATGGTCTCCCATCCCGAGGGTAGCTCTGATTCGATAAAAGACAGAATCTGAGCTGATTCACAAGCTTTTCTCGCTCGCGGCGCGTCAATAAGATCCGACGGGACACCAAAGGCCACGTTGGCGAGGATCGTATCGTCTGTCAGGAAAATTTCCTGAGGAACATAGCCAATCGTGGCTCGCCAGTGAGAAATGTTCTCGGCGGTCAACTCGACTGCTCCGGCGAGAAGTTTTCCTGATTTGGGGGTATGCAGTCCAAGGATCAAATCCACGAGTGTCGACTTGCCAGAACCAGTCGTTCCAATAATTCCGCATGAAGAGTTCTTTGGAATCGACAGATTGACCGCGTCTAGGGCAGGCAAGGAGGCACCCGGATAAGTGAAGCTCACAGCCTCCAGCCTGATCGACCCATCCCAATGGAACCGGCGTGGTGGATAATCTGCTGAAAGCGCAGGAGACAGATATGATTCCGCCAGCTTAAATTCTTCGTACACTTCATCCAGCATATAGCGGGAACTGATGAGTGTGCCGATATGTCCGTAGAGCAACTGAACTGCGGGAAGCAGTCGATATGTGGCAAAGGCCATCACAGTCAGCCGGGGAAGAATGGCCGTCAGATCTTCACCTCGATTCGCAGCCACCATGACAAACACCACCAGTCCTCCCAATGCCACCGGTTCGATCAGATATTTGGGGCCGGAGGAGAACAACGGAAGTGTGGCCAACAGGCGAGCCTGAAGTGCAGAATGTGTCCGGAATTGGCCAACGAACCGAGGTTCCACGCCAAGCACCTTAATCGCCTTGGCCCCTGTTAACAGCTCCGTCAAAGACTTAGCGGAGCCACGGGCTGCCGACTGCAATGAGGAAGCGATTTGACCACGACGTTTAGACAGCAATTTAAAGATACACAGATAGAATACTGCAAAGACGGAGCTTGCGATCGCCGCAACAACAGGATCTGCCCAGACGATCGTCAGCAGCAGCAGCGAAACTGTGACCGCCCTCGCAGTGATATCCAGAAGTGGCAGAAGCATCCCGTTGACATAGCCCATCACATCGGCGGAGATCTTCTTATGTAGAATTGAAGAATGCGTCTGCAGCACAGCGGCATACGGCCGAGTTACAGCATTGTTGATCATCCGCATTCGAAGCCAATGGCCGAAGGAGTGTGCATAGCGGCCGCGCCAGAAGTCTGCCAGCAGATTCACCGCGTTCGACACGGCCAGCATGGTAATGGCACAAATGCCTGCCAACGTCAGTAGTCCGACATTTGACATGGGCGGCAAACATTCCAAGACCCGCTCTACAGCCGCCGACTGCCTGAATCGCTCCGGATCGGCCGCCAAAGCCAGAAACGGAAAAATTGAGGTCAAGCCAACAACCTGGATCACGCCCTGCAGTAACGAAATCGCAATGGTGATCAACAGTTTCCGACGACCGTATGGACGTGCAAGTTCATAGACCTGCTGCCAGACCAAGAAACCCCCCGGGGCATTCGCTTTTGAATTCATGTAGCCCGTCAACCTTAGTGATTCATTGACAGAGAGAGCCAGCCGGAGTTTTCATCCGCATGATTTGCGATTTCGTCAAGGATGTTCTCTATGCTTGTCTTGGGTCGCCATCTCCAGATCTCCATGCACTCGGACGGGTCAAGAACCATCCATGGAATATCAAACGGACGATTGTCCCCCACTACATGGATCTTCATTCCGCTGTATCGCGATTCACACCAGCCTGTCAACTGCTGCAAGGACATACTGCTCTGAGTCCCTCCGCTGACGTTGATGACACGCGTTTTTGAGGAATCCACAGGTTCAGCCCACTGCCGTCTCAACAGTGGCACCAGATCACGAGGATGAAGGCAGTCTCGCACCTGATGTCCCATCCCTCCAAAACCAATGTACTTCAGCGTTGATCGTTCTCTGAAGCTGTGAATCCAGTACGAGAAGATGCCTTGTGCGGGATGGCCAAACTGCCCAGCCCCGGCCATCACTCCGCAACGGTTGATCCATACGGGAAACTGAAACGCCTGGCCATATTCCAGTGCCAAGTGCTCACTGGTGACCTTGGTGCTTCCATACAGCGACACTGGTGGCGCTGTGGAATAAGCTTCACTGACCCCCTGCAAACTTATGCCGGCAGGAAAATCTTGGCTGGGATCAGGGCGAAATGCTCCGTCCACGACCTCCATTTTCAGCCCTGCAAGCCCCGGTATTGAGTACACTCGACTGGTCGATAGTAACACAAAACCTGCATTGCGATTCCGACAGTACTCCAGCAGATTAATCGTTCCGCCTAGGTTGTGTTCTACAAGTTGACGACTACTGGTCTTTCCATCAACTCCCGCCAGAACGCTGGGGTTGGCAGCAGCATCGATCACCCAATCGACCTTCGGCAGGTTGTCGATATCACTCGCGTTACGAATATCTCCGGGAATCACTCGGATGCCAAGTTCCTGAAGCGATCGACGATTTAGTTCACTTCCGGCCCGACTGAAGTTATCAACGCCGACGATCTCAGTTGCCGTCCCGTCGGCAGCAATCGCTCGTGCCAGCGTTGAACCGACAAAACCGCAAATACCAGTGATGAGGAGTTTCATGATGCCAGGTGCCATGTCGCAGAGGGAGGTGAGCGGGACATCCACCAGCAAATATTGATATTAACGCGGGCGGTCGCGAGGCGGCTCATTTCCTCGCGTTCTCTGGAAACTGACTACTGATGACAGACGATTCTTGTCGTCCATGCATTGACGATTTGTTGGATCGTTTCTTCGAGGGAAACAGTAATGTCCCATGACGGATAATGGGCTCGCATCTTGCGAAGGTCGCTGTAGTAGCAGATATGGTCACCGACACGGTTTTCTTCGACGTATGCGTATTTCATTGGCTCACCACTGAATTTTTCGGCGATCTGGAATGCCTCAAGAATCGAACAACTATTGTTCTTCCCACCGCCGATGTTGTAGACCTCGCCGCAGCGTGGTGTTTCAATGAACGCATGAATGAACTTAGCGACATCTTCACTGTGAATGTTGTCACGAACCTGTTTTCCTTTGTAACCAAATACGCGATATTCGCGGCCTTCCAGATTGCACTTCACAAGATAGCTCAGAAATCCATGCAGCTCAACGCCACTGTGATTTGGCCCGGTCAGGCAGCCTCCTCGCAGGCAGCATGTGGGCATATTGAAATAACGCCCATATTCCTGCACCATCACGTCCGCGGCAACTTTGGATGCCCCGAAGAGCGAGTGTTTAGACTGATCAATACTAAATGATTCAGCAATACCATGCTCATACGCAGCGTCATCATAGTCCCAGCGAGTTTCCAACTCTTTGAGGGCAATCGTATTCGGCTTGTCACCGTAAACTTTGTTTGTCGACATGTGGGCAAACGGAGATTCCGGACACGCCCGGCGAGCGGCTTCCAGCAGGTTCAGAGTTCCTACGGCATTCGTATCGAAATCGTCAAACGGAATTGCTGCGGCACGGTCGTGACTGGGCTGAGCTGCTGTATGAACAATCGCGTCCGGCTTGACCTGCTTTAACAACTCAAGCACGCCTTGGCGATTTCGGATATCCAGCTCGTGGTGTTCAAAGCCTTTGATTGATTCTGCAAGGCGACTTTGGTTCCAGCGAGTATCTCCCTGGGGGCCAAAAAACACGGCTCGCTGATTGTTGTCAACGCCGTGAATCTTCCAGCCTTTGGTGGCAAAGTGAATGCAGACTTCGGAACCGATCAGGCCAGACGATCCAGTGACAAGGAGAGTTTTCATATTAATGCCAGAGAGTCCTCATCGAAAATAACGAGTGTGGCACAGAGCCGCAATAGCCCGGTTGGCGAGTTAAACTTCCAGCTCTCAATTCACTACCACCAGTGCTTATTATCTGCAGAGAAATCAGCTCACCTTTTTGTGGCTTTCTTCCCAAGGTTTGGCGAAGCGTCAAGTTGAATTGGCTAAGCCGTAGTTTTTAACGGTCTACGGGCGACTGACGGATTTCAAATCCTGATCGACCATCAGATGGATGAGTTCTTCGAAGGTGACGGACCGTTTCCAGCCAAGTTGTTTAACGGCCTTTCCGGGGGCACCAAGCAGTTCGTGCGCATCGGCAGGGCGTTTGAAACGGGGATCGATTTTGACATGATCCTGCCAATTCAGACCGACGTGACTGAAGGCGATGTCGAGGAGATCGCGAATAGTTCGTGATTCACCCGTCGCAATGACATAGTCGTCCGGTGATTCCTGTTGCAGCATCAGCCACATGGCCTGCACATAGTCCTTCGCATAACCCCAATCACGGGCGGAATCGAGATCGCCAAGACTGACAAATTCCTGCAGGCCCAATTTGATTCTGGCGGCAGCCAGTGTGACTTTGCGAGTGACAAAATTTTCGCCGCGTCTTGGACTTTCATGGTTGTAACAGATGGCGTTGCAAAAAAAGAGTCCGTGCGCTTCGCGATAAATTTTTGTCATTTGAGTCGCAAATGCTTTCGCACAACCATAAGGCGAATTGGGATTGATGGGCGTCAATTCGTCTTGTGGGCTTATGCCGGGTGTCCCGAAGATTTCACGACTGCTGGCGTGAAGAAAACGCGGTGGGTTCGGAAGGTCGCGCAGGATTTCCATGATCCGGAGACTTCCCATCGCTGTTAGATCACAGGTGCTTTCCGGAATCTCGAAGCTCAGACCGACATGCGACTGCCCAGCCAGATGATAGAACTCAGCCGGTTGAACCTTGTTTGTGATTCGCCGGATTGTTGTCGTATCAGACAGATCTGCATAGTGTAGAAACAGTCGCTTTTCATACACGCCGGTATCGCCATAGAACTGGTTCAGACGGGATCGTTCAAGCGTACTGCTGCGGCGCACAATACCGTGGACTTCGTAGCCTTTTTCGAGCAGCAGTTCTGTGAGGTAGGAGCCGTCTTGGCCCGTAATACCGGTGATGAGTGCAAGCATAGGAGTCGTCAGAACTCAGTTGGCATGGCAGAGGTTTTAAGTAGTCCTGTTCGGGCTGTTGCTCCAGACTGCCCCTGCTGCGAAACGATAAACTCAAATAATTGTCACAGACGGCACTAAGGCAAATCATCTCAATTCGGCGAGGGCTGATCGAGTCATCTCAACTTCACCGACAAGATCCGGCGGATCGATTGAACGGTCGATTTCGCGTTTGCTGAAAATATGTTCCGCAAACTGGATGTAGCAAAATTCGCCCACTGGCATGGTCCAATTCGTCATTCATCTTCTGGACAGGAGTGCTTCCTGGCGGGCCAGTTCCAAGTCGTGATCGACCATCAGTTTCGCGAGTTCGGCCAGACTGGTCGTAGCGGTCCAGCCGAGTTGATCTTTGGCTTTGCTGCAGTCGCCGAGCAGCAAATCGACTTCGGCAGGCCGAAAATAACGCGGATCAATCTCGATATGTTTTTGCGGATCCAGTTCCAACTGTGCGAACACGAGATCGGCAAATTTCTGGACGGTTTGAGTCTTGCCAGTGGCGAGCACAAAGTCATCTGGCTCGGAATGCTGCAGCATTCGCCACATGCCTTCGACGTAATCCTTTGCATAACCCCAGTCGCGTCTTGCTTCCAGATTTCCGAGATACAGCTTTTGCTGAAGTCCCAGCTTTATTCGTGTGGCCGCACGAGTGATCTTACGCGTCACAAAAGTTTCACCTCGTCGCGGGCTTTCGTGATTGAAGAGAATCCCGTTCACGGCAAACATGTCGTATGACTTGCGATAATTCACTGTTTGATGAAATGCAAAGACCTTAGCACAGCCGTACGGACTTTGTGGTTGAAATGGCGTCTTTTCTGTCTGTGGCGTTTCAAGGACCTCGCCATACATTTCGCTAGACGATGCCTGATAGACTTTGACCAATTTTTTCTTGTTCAACTGGCGAGCGGCCTCAAGCACATTGAGTGCTCCGCCGCCTGTCGATTGAAACGTATACACAGGCTGATCAAAGGAAACACGGACGTGACTCTGAGCACCGAGGTTATAGATTTCATCGGGCTCGATGTCGAGAATCAAATTGGTCAGGCTTTGACCATCAGTCAGGTCGCCATAGTGCAGAAAAAGTCTCGTACCACTCTGGTGCGGGTCATTGTAGATGTGATTGATTCGACCAGTGGTAAACGTGCTGGCTCGACGGACAAGACCATGAACATGGTATCCCTTTTCGAGCAGCAGTTCGGCAAGATATGAACCGTCTTGGCCAGTGATTCCGGTAATGAAAGCAGTTTTAGACATGAGCGGAAAAGACTTGCAGTTAAAGGATTAAGAAATTGTTTAGAAACAGAAAAATACGACGGGTTTGCCCCAACGCTGAAGTGCGATCCCGCTGATCATACAACACGGAAGGTATCAGTCCGATAAATTCTCTACTGAAGTCTACGGCGGACTGCAGGGTTCCGTTCATGGCTCTGATGCCGTGCGAAGTCGCTGAAGCGATAGTTGCATCATAACCATACCGGAGTCTTACCCGCAGTGGATATGGCTTTGCAGGTTCCAATGCAACAGCATTCTCAATGGTCTGCATGTCTGTCATGGCACGCGGTTTCCTATCACGAGCTTTTCGCAGTTTCTCGGCAGAATAGAGTCATTGGGCCATCCGTTTTTTCGCAGGGAGGAAGAGGCTCAGGAATGTCAGATGCTCCGCAACCTTTCCTGCTTGAGTTCTCGTAGAAAATCCTGATACGCCAGCGTCAGGCCGTCTCGCAGGGAGATCTGCGGAGACCAACCGGTTGACTTGATCAGGCTGATGTCGCTGAGCTTGCGAGGCGTTCCATCGGGCATGGACAGATCATTCACGATTTTTCCGCGAAATCCTACGATCCCAGCGATCAGTTCGGCCACGCCTCGAACGCTGATTTCCTCCCCGCTGCCGATGTTGACTATGTCGGGAGGATCCAGCAACTCCAGCAAATGCAGAATCCCGGACGCAAGATCATCAACGTGCAGGAATTCTCGCAGCGGTGTCCCTGATCCCCAGATCGTGACTGCATCGGCATTCGATTCCCGTGCTTCATGAATTCGACGGATCAGTGCTGGAAGCACAGCCCCTGAATCGTGGTTTATACTCCACGCGGGCATCTTTGATGCATTTCAGCCGCAGCCGCATAAAATCTATGCGAGCACTTGCTGAAGCAGTTTACAGAATCTTGCGATAGAGCGATGTTGTGTGTACTCGGACTCAGCGAGTTTCCGGGCGTTGTGGCCCATGATTTCAAGTTCTGCAGGATGATCCACTGCCCAAAGGATGCGATCCGCGATCGCTGGCACGGAACCCGGTTCCACTGTGAGTCCAACATTGTAAGTTGTACTGACGGTGTGCAACTCTGAACCAGCAGGTGCATTCGTGAGGTACGGTCGGCCAGCTGCAAGAATTCCGTAAAGCTTACTCGGCATCAGGCAGCGACTCAGTTCTCTTGTCAATGGCACCAGATGAAGATTCGCTGCAGCCAAGCTATGACTAAGTTCGTCCAGCGGCTGATAGTCGAAGAAGCGGACATTTGTCAGACCGTTGGATTCGATCATTTCACGGAGCGAACTTTCCTGAGACCCGCGTCCGACAAAACAAAACAGAATATCCGAGCGATTTCTCATGAGTCTGGCAGCCTGCACAAATTCTTCAAGCCGCTGCGTGAGTCCAAGGTTCCCTGAGTACATCGCGACGAAGCGATCACCCAACTGGTGCTGTTCACGAAATCGACTGATGCCGGGAACGGGCGCGATTCTGCGAGTGTCTGCCCAATTGGGCACAATTAAAATTCTTTCAGACTCAACGCCACCGTCTGTCAGCAGGTCAGCCATGTCCTGACTGAGCACGACCATCCGGTCGCAGCGTCGATAGACATCAAACAGTGCCGACCGCAGTCGGCGCACCGCCCAGTTGTTGCCAACTTTTCCCAACGCGACGGCGACATCAGGATAAATATCCTGCAGATAACCGATCATCCGGCAATTCGTTCGCTTCTGCAGGCGATTCGCCGCAAAGGCCAGCAAGAACGGATCCGTCTCAAAAACCACCACGTTCGGTGCAGCAATTGTTCGCAGTGCAGCATGAGAAGCGTGTGCGAACGACAGGAAGTTCAGCCCTTTTCCAATGAGATTCCGTTTCGAAAACATGGTATGCGCAACACGATGAATGCGTACTCCATTTCTTTCAGCCGCATTATTCCAATCCCGAACCTGAGGACCATCTACGATCGAATTTGGATACCCAGCGAGAACACTAACTTCAAAGTCCTGCGTCAGCCCTTCGCACAACGAGGTGAGCAACTGCCCGGTGGCTTCAACGTCTGGCCAATATGATCTGTTCAGGAACAGTACGGAGGGCTGGCGTGCCCCGGCGCAGACTTCGTCCCCGTCGGTGACACTCGAAGCCCGAATACGGCCTGCAAATCCCGCAAGTGAAATTTTCATACCGGTGTGTAATGCCATAGGGCGCTCGGAGCAGCCAAGTTCGACGCTGATTCGGCCATTAATTGAATCGGTTTGGTCGGATTAAAGTCCCAGAAGAATTCTAGCGGTTTCGGCTGATCAAAAAAACAGCCCGCCGACAAAACAGTCGGTGTGAGGTACACCGTTCGCTCTGCCGACGGGATTTCAACAGTTTTGCTCGCTGACGTAATTAACCCGCTCTGATCGCCAAGGCCTGCAAGCGCCGTCAATACCTAGATGTCATGCCATTTTGATTCGTCTTACAATACGGTGTCGCTATTAATTGACTCTGCCCCGTCTTCTGAGAAGTAGCCTTCTTCTGGCTTACCACGGTTACTGTCGCTGTCAATCTTATAGTAGTACTGATAATCAGAGTAGCGGTAAGCGCCGTAACCATAACCATCGGACTCTTCCACACCGTTAATCACGATCCCGGAGACGGTCGCCCCGACATCTCTCAATTGTTCAAGCGTCCGGCGTCCTAACTCACGTGTATGGCGACTGAGTCGCATGGCTATCAACACACCGTCCACACGCGGGGCGATGCTCGTTGGATCTGTCACCGCCAGGATCGGCGGCGTATCGATGATCACATAGTCAAATTTCTGTCGCAGAACCTCAAGTAGATTCTCGTATTCCGGTCGCGACAAAAGTTCCGCCGGATCCGTCGGACGAGTTCCACACGGCAATACAAAGAATGATTTCACAGAAGTGTTCTGCACGGCATCAATCAACTCTGCATCACCGCGCAGGACGTCCACGATGCCTCGCTTATTTTCGACAGCGGTCAGCTTATGAACTTTTGGGCGGCGGAAATCGCTCTCCACAAGAATCGTGCGTTTGCCGGACATTGCCAATGAGATTGAAAGATTCAAAGCCAACGTCGATTTTCCGTCACCGGCCGCGGGACTGCTGACCTGTATCACGCGATGCGAACCGCCCAATGCGCTGAAACAGATCGCCGTGCGTACAGATCGATAGGCTTCTGCAATGCGAGATCGAGGCAAATGCAAGCAGATGGCCGTCTTGTCCATCCCATTCTCCACCTCTGCACTCTTGAGCTGATCTTCCTTGAAGAATGGAATGTGTCCCACAATAGGCACGCCAAATTCACGGATCACATCTTCCGGTTTCCGGAAACTCTTGTCAGCCATTTCGACCAGATACCCCAGCACAAGCCCCACGAATCCGCCAAGAAATGCACCCAAGCCAAGAAACTGACTGAGACTCGGGAACACAAGACTTCCATGGCGGGCAGGCGTCAGAATTTGTGCTTTGACCCCCCCCATATCGGCACTGACTTTTGTTTCTGAGACATGCGAAGATGCATCGTTGAATAGTTTGGTCAGTCGATCGATTTCGTTCTTTCTAGTCCTGTCTTCGTTTTCATCATTCCCGAGCGCACGAGCAAGTCGCTCAGCCTCAGCAGCCTGCATTTCTAGATCCTGACGTTCTCTTGCTCTGGTCTGCATCTGCTGCCGCAGCGATTCCAGGTAGACGGCAATCAAGTCTGTCGGTGCGGCCAAATTGACAGGAACTGGCTCTGCTTCTTTCGTTTCGACAAATTGCTGAAGCAGTTGACGAGTAAACACGATCCGACGCTCTATTGCCTTGACCGTCGGATGATCTTTCCCATGCTTCGCCTCCAGTTCTTTCTGCTCAAGCAGCAGCGGAAGAATACGTTCTTCCATGTTCCTGCCACTGTTGGCTACCTCGTCAACTCTTTGTGCGGTTATCAAACTCGCAGTAGTATTTTCTGTCAACTTACCTATTGCCATCAAAATCGCTTCGCGAGATCCACCGCCGCGCTCTGCCTCTTCCAGCGTCGTTAATTCCGCTTTGAGGGCTGCCTCGTTCAGAGACAGTGTTGCCAACTGTGTCAAGTAGGCCTGTTGACGTTCACGATATGGGTTCTTGCCGTCGCTCATTAAGCCGGATCGTTCACGAAATTCATTGTACTCCTTCTCCTTCGTTTTCAATTCTGCGTGCAGGGCTTCTCGTTGTCGCATCAAGAGTGCATCCAATTCGCCTCGCGCGTCTTTATAATTCTCCATCTGCTTATTGACATATTCTTCAGCGACTGCGTTCGCAATCTGAGGAATCTCGTCAGCACGTGCTCCCTGAACAGCGATCTCAACAACATTGGTGTTGTTCAGTCCTGTCTTGACTCGGGTCATTCCGGCAATTTGATCATGTGCAGCGACGGGCGTTAGTCCCTGCAACAAAGTTAGTTGACCTAGCCGATGTTTCTCATAGGCCGGTGCAATCAGACTCGGGCTTGTGATTTCGAAAGCAGCGTCTTTCAGATCTCGTTCTGAGATAAGGATATCCATCCGTCGGTCTCCATTCCGATGAATCACCTGCACCAGCGCGGCTGATCGATAGATTGGAACTTGGCGTTTGAACATCGTGTATCCGATTCCAACGCCCAGCAATCCAAGTACGATAATAAATGACATTCTGCGTCTCAGAAACCCCCAAATATCCAATCCGGCATCCTGATCCTCAGCTGCCCCTGAGGCATGCGCGCTTGAACCATACATGCTTGGAAGTCCTGCTGAAGCCATTGTGTTTTTCCTTTAAAACTCCGTTTAAATTCACACCAGGAAACCGCCAAGCCTCAGGGCTAAATGGACTCAAATTGACGAGATTCTGAAACACTAATGATTTGGGGAGTGTTCAGGTTTTACAGAACGACAGATCAAAGTCCCAAGCCCGCCGTCTACAGACGGAATACACGGCATTTTTTCCGCGTGCCTCCATTGTGTCCGCAAAACGGTGATTTTTCCATCAGCCTCTTCGAATTTCGTGGACTCTTCGCAATGCTGAGCGTGACAACTCATTCTGAAGAGGTTCAATCAGTATGGTGCAGTTTCGCAGCAGTCCCTAAAACGACTTTGCGATTTCAATGTTACGAAAAACAAGCGATCGGCAGATAATCTGTCTGAAAATCCCGCTTACATAAAACGAATCAAAGTTAAAGCCCCTCTTCCAGAAATCACTGAATTTGCTTGTTTTTCGGTTCGATCAAGCGCTTAATCGATGCTGCAGGCAGAGTACTCTTCGGATCGAAGTGCTCGTATCGCACCCATTCTCCGATTGCCTCGTCGATTTCCCCAAGCTTTTCAAGTATTTCCGCACGCATCCCACGCAGCTCCAACATCTCCGGAGCTTCCGCCAGACAGCCGTCAATCCATTCCATCGCAGCCTTGGGTGATTTTCGACGCAACAAGTAAGTGGCTCGCTGAACCCGCTGATCAGCCGTTGGATTATTTGCCGCGACCAGCCATTGCGATTCTGCTAACTCCCAGAGTCCTTCTGCTAATTCTGGATGGGATCTTGCCGCCGCGCGCACGGTCGCTGCATATTCCGCAGGTGCAAACATCTCCAAAGCCTGATTGGGCGTCCAGACTCGCAACGAATCAACCAGAATGCTGACTCGGAAACACTCGGAAATCTCCAAAGATTGGTTCCAGAAATTCACGGCCTGTTCCGGACGCCCCCCGATCAGGCACACTATCCCGCACTGATACAACCTTCGCGTTCCGGCGGGGTCAGCAAAACGAACGGCAGTGAGTTCGCTCAACTGCACGTCATCCAGTGTTCCTATGCTGATCGATCCCGCCGCCGCATCGACCGCAAGTCCCGGTGCCAGCGGGAACTGACGGGACGCATCTCTCGCGATTTTGTGCCATGGGAATTGACCCGACAGTGTCTTTAGCTGAGCCCGCAGTCTCTGAAAACTAGCTTGATCCGTATTCTTCGTCAGCATCACGACTCGTTCTGACAGTCCTAGCGGAGTCAGTTGAGTCCATGCATCCTGCAGCTGAGGGCCATTAACCAGACGACCCGGAGGAGCAAGAGCGTCAATCATTCCCAGTCGGAATCTTGCTTCTAAAACTCCAACCAGCAAATCGCAGGCGATCAGATCATCGGGATAATTTATAACAGCGGCAGTCAACTGTTCTTCCAACGTAGGAAGTCGTTCAAACGCGATCCTTGTCACTGGTGCATCAAATAGTCTAGCCGTTTCAACAATCGTCGGATAAACCTGATCTGCCTGACGCAGTTCCGCCACCGATCCATATGCAGCCGCCACCAATGCAAGTCGCAAGGTCCAGCCCACTAACCCGCCATCCAACGAATACCATGCTGGCGGAGTACACCTTGTCGAAGGCTGGCTGCGGCGAATCGCCGTCAGCACGCCCGCAAACACGGCAATCGCCGCCGTCGTTGAACTCAGACCAATCCCGAAATCAAAGAACGCCACGATCGCCTGCGACGCCATCATCGTCATTCCTGCCAGCCCGATCGCGATCCGATGAGCCCACAGACCGTGGTCCGATCGAACCTTCGACGTCTTCAGAATGAGCTGAATCGACAGAGCGGTGATTAGAACTCCGAACCCGGTAAACAGAGCGAATCCCAGCAGTCCGGATTCCACCAGGATTTCGACGAACTGATTGTCAGCGTTCATAAACCATGCCGAACGACCCCGTCGCTGGTACGGCAGTGTGGACCAGGCATAGGACCCCTGTCCTGACCCCAGGATCGGAAAATCCCGCATTGAATTCAAAGAATCGGACCAATGGAGTAAGCGACTGGTGGATTCTGAAACTGGATCCTTCAACGTCGTCAATTCTGCCAGAACCAGTGTGTCCAATTCAAATGCAGTCAGGAAAATACTCACGCTTGCCAGCAGGATTGAAAGTGGCACCAACAGCAAGAGTGACTTTCGCAATTGCATCCGGGATGCTGCGCAGACAACAAGACAAAAAATTCCGGCGACGATCCCTGAACGCGACAGCGTCGCTGCAACTCCGGTCAGCAAAATTACGACAGTCATGATCGAAACGATCTGGATAATATTAAGCGTTGCGATTCGATAACGAGCGATAGTAGTTGCTTCAAAGATCTGATCGCGCCATCCGGGACGATGGAATGCACGAGACCAGCCAGTCGAGGGATTCTTTCCCCAGACAGCCACAACCAGACCGACGGCCATCGCCACATGCACCAGCAGCCACCCCGATGCGTTGTTTGGATTGACAAAGCTTCCGAATGGCAACGTCTTACTGATGATCCACGGTTCGCTCAGCCCGCGACTTCCCGGATTGAACAACTGCTGCAGCGAAAGTATCGTCAGCAGACTGGCGTTCAAACACATTAGACCGAGCATCCACATCAGCTGATTCGCTCGACTCAGCGAATCCGCCACCACACACAGCAAGACCGCGACAGCGATCCATTGAGCCATATGACGGCGAGTCAGTGCAGGCGCCGCAGAACGCGAATCTGCAGGAATGCGCTTCGTGGCCTGATTCGTTGCGGCTACTGAAATCGCCAGAGGCAGATGGTTACGAAACTCTGGATGAACAGCGTGATTCATAAGCGAAATCGCGGACGGCATCCACGGCTGAAGCTGTACAATTCCAATTGCTGCCATTCCCAGCAACAGCCATGTCCCGAGCGGCGGTAGTGCGAACGAACGACGAGACACAAGTCGCGCCAGCAACGTCAAAACGGCAGCGGCAATTGTTCCCACTTGCAGTACAAGCCTCGCTTTGGGGATGGCACCACCCAACAGCCAGGGAAGAATGCAGACTGTCACAGCCGCGACAAGCAGGGAGCTCCATTCCAGCACTAACCCCAAGCCGCTCGAAGATTTCACATCAGAAATCTTTGCGGAGGTGGTTACCGAAGGGCGTGCCCGAGACTTCGATTGCGCCCGGAACCTCATAGTTCAATCCGCCGAAAAAACGGCTCAGGCCGTTGCCTGCTGAGGCTGTTGCAGCGATCCCGACTCAGATAATGACGGTGATTTCCGAGGAGCATACTTTTCGTGGACTTCACCAATTAATTCAATTAGCTGAGTCTCAAACGGTCGCAATCCGCCGATCAGGTCACTCATCCATTCACAAATTGAACCCTTGCCACACCCACCCAGAACTTTGATATGACCAACCCGGTGGCCATCAATGATCAGCGGAATCTCTGAATGCCATGCGTCTTGCTGTTCCACTTTGGAGGTGGATCGCCAACTCGCATAATAGTCTTCGCCGACACTGGGAATGTTCACCAGCAATTCAACCTCATCCATTTCAAAGCGTTCGGCAAACTCTGTCAGTGTTCGCCAAAGTTGATGCCATTCCTGCTTCCCATGCAACTGAACCTGCTCATCATGCAGCACCGGCCTGATTCCTTGAGGCGTGCGAAACAGGGAACCCGCGAAGCGACGCACTCGGTTTGTCAGCAAGGTTAATTCGGCAGCGCCAAAGGACCTTGTGGCCACCAGAATTGCCAGAGCCGTCGCGACACCCAGCACAGCAAGCATCTCGTTGTTAAATGCGGCGGCGGCGACAGCACCAAGCCCTGTCAGCCCGCACAGTGATCCCACCACCAGCAGCAAACGAGATTCTGAATGGCCCCGGCGAACCAAGCAGTGATGCAAGTGACCGCGGTCCGTGGAATAAATGCTGCGACCTGTCAGCCGACGTCTTACGATCGCCATTGCCACGTCAAAAATCGGGATGGCCCAAATGGCGGTGGGCATAACCAACGCCATCGCAGCATATTGCTTGAAGGAACATTTCAAGGCCACGCATCCCACAACCAACCCGATCAGCATACTTCCCGAATCGCCCAGAAACATGCGAGCCGGAGGAAAGTTAAAGAACAGAAACCCAGTGAGGGCTCCCGCCAATGCGAGCGAGATTATCAAACCGTCAGGCCGACCGCCAATTATCACTGTCACGCCGGCCACGGAAAGACTGAGAACGATTCCGATCGTACTCGCCAGACCATCGACACCGTCAATCAGATTCAGCGCGTTAATCGCGCCCAGAATCCACAACACAGTGACAATCGAAGAAAAATCTCCAAATTCGATCGGGATGCCGAAGACCTGTATTTTGCGGATCGCAATCCCGGACGGAATCATTATCACCGCTGCGAAAAACTGTCCAAACAGTTTTTGGCGACCTCGCAAACTGATCTTGTCATCCATGATTCCGAGGACCACAATCAAACCTCCTGCCACGCCCAGCAACATCAGAAATCGAATGTCGGCGTACGTCGGCAGCAGGGTTGGATGCACCCATAACGTGGCACCTAGACCGATAAACAGCGAAATCAGCACCGTCGGGCCGCCTGCAAGAGGTACGATCCGAGCGTGCAGTTTCCGCTGACCGTCAGGACGGTCCACCACCCCGAACCGTCGAGCGATCAACGCCACAATCGGCGCAAAGATGGCCGAACATGCCAAAGCCGAGAAAAATGCAATCAGACTGGGATTCATCAAGATTTCGCCGATCGGCGGAGGTCCATGAAGAACCCACCTTGCTGTTCAACAACTCGTTGATGAGCATCAACGCAAGCAATTCCCGTGCCAAACAATGCAGCAGAGCCAATAAATCTACCCGGCCATTCTAGCCATCCCGGATTCACTGCAATTAGAGAGCTCTAAAGTAATTCTCGCATTATTCCTGTGGCGGGAAACCCCTTGCAAGTGTGCAATCGGTGATTCACAAGAAATTCGCACAAGAGTCCTATGTTCCTCATTTTCCAAGAATCGTGCTGGAAAAATGCAACAGTTGTGCGCTAGGCAGCAGCGAAGTTGGGGTTGCGTTGGGATGTTGATCAGGTGAGATTTGTTTACGGTATTTGAGGGGAAAAGGCGAGACGTCGTTGAGCCTGTACGGAGACTGGCAGATGTTCTTTGCACCACGCTTTCACGAGTTTCGCACGAGTTTTGTCCAAGGCGTCTTTGATTCTTGTCGTGGTCCAGTCTCCCACCACAGCCCCGAGGCTCAGGACGTAACGTGTGAAGCCGCTGGAGCATTGATCGCCCTCCAGCGTTTGGAGTTTCCCGAACACC
>CANJQC010000034.1 GCA_947476295.1 Planctomycetaceae bacterium
AGTGGTTTCAAACTGTCGGTCTTTGGATTTGATCCGGCGGCTGATTTTGACGCATTGGTGAAGGATGATCGGGGGCGACGAATCTTTCCCGCCAGTCCGGAATTTAGTCTGTTTCTGCGAAAAGCCACTGGAGTCATGCCGCATGGCGGTGGCCAGCGTTTGCCATTCGGCTCATCCGATTATGACTTGATGCTGGCATGGGTCCGTCAGGGAACACCTGCCGCTCAGGCGAATTCGCCCGGGCTGGTCAGGCTTTTTGTAAGCCCGGACGATCGGGTTCTTGATGCAAACTCTCGGCAGCAAATACTGGCGACCGCTCATTATTCGGACGGCAGTGTCCGCGATGTCACGTCGGCCGCCGGTTACTCAACGAATGCTCCATTGGTCGCTGAAGTGGATCGAACAGGAGTTGTGCGAACCGGGCAGATTCCCGGAGAAGCCGTCATTGGCGTCCACTACATGGGACAAGTGGCCAGTGTGCAACTGCAGCTGCCTCGAACAAGCGGTTATGCCCCGTTCGAGTTTCCGCCGCTGAATGCGATTGATGAGCTTGTCAGGATCAAACTGGAAAAGATACAGCTGGTCCCTTCGGAACTCGCCGACGATGCCACGTTCCTGCGCCGGCTGTGGCTCGACACAATCGGGACTCTGCCCTCGCCTGAGGAAGTTCGACAGTTCCTGGCAGACCCCGCAGTCGATAAGCGAGCACACTGGACTGACAAGGTGCTCGACCGGCCGGAGTACGCTGATTACTGGGCCCTGGTTTGGGCCGATATTCTGCTGGTGGATCGACAGAAGCTCGGTGAGCGGGGCGCGTATGAACTGCATCACTGGCTGCGGCAACAGTTTGCCACAAACCGGCGGTACGATGAGTGGGTCTCCGAACTGATTACGGCTACGGGCAATTCCGGAACGAATGGACCGGTAAATCTTTTTCGCGCTGCCGAGACGCCCGAAGAGCTTACTCGTACCGTCAGCCAGGCGTTTCTTGGTGTGCGGATGGAGTGTGCGCAGTGCCATCACCATCCGTTTGAAAAATGGTCACAGGATGACTTTTACGGTTTGGCAGGATACTTCAACGGGCTGGAGCGTAAGTCCATCGCTCCGAATCGTGTGTTCGTTTACCACGTCGGCCTGAAGGAATCCCGGATTCCGTTTTCGAATAAGCTTGTTGCGGTACGACCGCTCGACGGTGTTGCGGTGACGGCTTCCGAAGGGGATCCGCGACGTGGACTGGCAACATGGCTGGTCGCGGCCGACAACCCCTGGTTTGCGAAGCTCGCTGCCAACCGGCTGTGGAAGCATTTTCTGGGACGCGGCCTTGTTGAACCGGAAGATGACCTGAGAAGCACCAATCCGGCAACCAATGAGCCTTTGCTGGCGCTGCTCAGCCAGAGCCTGATTGATCAAAACTTCGATCTGAAGGCTCTTATGCGGACGATTCTGAATTCGCGCACGTATCAACTGTCGAGCGCGACGAATGGCAGTAATGAGGATGATGAGCAGAATTTCTCACATCACTATGTCAGACGTCTTCCGGCCGAAGTCCTGCTGGATGCAATCAGTCACGCGACCGGAGCACCAGAACATTTCCCCGGTCGTCCGCGAGGTACGCGAGCCATCGAGTTGTGGGACAATCGCCTGCCATCGTATTTTCTTGAAATCTTCGGCCGGCCGGAGCGGACAAGTCCGTGCGAATGCGGACGTACCAGCGAGCCCACAATGTCACAAGCGCTGCATCTGATGAACGCACCGGAGGTGGAGACAAAGATCAGCAGCGCCGATGGCCGAGTGGCACGACTGGTAGAGTCCGGGGCTGCGACCGCAGTGCTGGTGGATGAGCTTTGTCTTGCAACGCTGGGGCGATTTCCCCGAGACTCTGAGCAGCAGCTCGCACAACAACTTTTCGAGACGGCTCCGCCACAGCAGGCGGCTCAAGATTTCCTTTGGACATTGCTCAACTCGTACGATTTTCTGTTCATCAAGTGAGGCACACGATGACTCCCAAATACTGTGATGGAATCGATCGTCGCGGATTTCTGCGGATGGGGTCCGTAGCGGGACTGAGTATGGCCCAGCTTCTGCGGCTGCAGCAGACTCATGGTGTGGAGGGTACCGCGAAGAAGGATGTCAACTGCATCTTTATCTTCATCATTGGCGGGATGGCCCACCAGGACATGTGGGATATGAAGCCGGATGCTCCCGCTGAAATCCGGGGAGACTTTCGGCCGATTGAGACAAAAGTGCCCGGCATCCAGGTGTCCGACTTACTGCCGAGGATCGCTGGTGTTACCGACAAACTTGCGATTCTTCGCAGCCTCACCCACGGCGACCCGGATCATACGGCCGGTTATCATGTGATGATGACCGGGCAACATCCGGGTTTCGGCGGAAATTTCAACCGCAACGTGCTCAACAACAACATGCACCCGTCGTTTGGTTCGATGGTGGCGAAGCTGGGTGGCAGCTCCGGCACACTTCCGCCGTACATCTCAGTTCCTAACTTCCTGAATAGTGGTGGTCCGTCATTCTTGGGACCGAGTTATGCCCCATTCGTCATTGAAGCGGATCCCGCGTCCCCCGAGTTCTCTGTGCGTGACATTGTTTTGCCGGAAGGCGTCACCAGCGACCGCAGCCTGCGGCGACAGACCGCGCTGCGAGCCATCAATCACCTCGAGCACCGCGTTGACGCTCTGAGCCGACAGGAGCGATCACTCGATACATACTATGAAAAGGCGTATCAGTTGATGACCAGCGCCGCCGCAAAACAAGCCTTTGAAATCGACCGCGAGAGTCCCGCAACGCGAGACGCCTACGGCATGACGAGTCTGGGACAATGCTGCCTGCTGGCTCGCCGACTGGTCGAAGCAGGCTGCCGCTTCGTCAGTATCGAAAATGGTCACTGGGACACACATCGCAAGAACTCAGAAAGCCTGCGGGATCTGCTGGTTCCGCCCCTCGACCAGGGTGTGTCCGCGTTGCTGAATGATCTCGACGAGCGCGGTCAGCTGGATTCGACACTTGTCGTATTGACCACCGAATTTGGTCGAACTCCACGAATCAATGAGATGGCAGGACGTGACCATTGGCCGCAGGCGTTTTCCATCGTCATGGCAGGTGGTGGGTTGAAGCGTGGACTCACGATCGGAGCGACCGATAAGCAGGCGGCCAGCGTCATCGACCGTCCGATCACTCCGTCAGACATGGCAGCGACTCTGCTGACCGCACTTGGAATCAATCCGGATATCACTCTGCACACACCATTGGGCCGACCCGTCCAGCTGGCCGGAGGCGGCCGTGCGGTGCATGAGTTGTTTGCGTAGTGAAATAAAAGCCTGATCGAGGTTCAACGTGGTTCGAAATCAATCTACCGGGCATTTCGATTTGCGAGAATTGACTCGCGCACTGCGGATCATTGTCTTGCTGTTGGCGAGTGTTCTTGCGCCGGCTGTCACGTGCGCTCAGCAAGTCGCCACAGATCCTTCCAGTACACACATTTTTCCTGCTGGCGGCCGGCGAGGCACAGAGGTCAATGTTCGAGTCGGAGGAGAGTGCCTGCCACCGAGTACGCGATTTCGCATCTGGGGAGAAGGACTTGCCGCCCCGCCTGTGCTGGGTGAACGTGCGACGGGAAATTACGCGCCTTCACCGAGGCGTAAACCGAGCGAGCAGCCGGTGTCTCATCCGACAGAATGGAAGACGAACATCGCCATCGCGGCTGATGCGCCCCTGAGCCCCGGACTGTGGCGGTTGAGCTGCGCGCGGGGCGGAACGGGAGGTCGTCCGTTCATCATTGGCGACCTGCCCGAGTTCGTCGAGAGCGAGTCCAACTCAGATCCGGATGATGCCGAAAAAATTGAAATGCCGGTCACCATCAATGGCCAGATTGCCGGCGAATGTGATCTGGATTATTACCGGTTTCAGGCGAACGTCGGAGATGTGGTCTATGTTGATACGGTCGCTGCCAGACTGGGATCTGCACTGGATCCTGTTGTACAGATCTTTGACCCGGCAGGTCATGGCATTGCCGCGCAGGAACTCCGCGTCGGAGCGGATCCGGTGCTGGCATTTCGCGCCGATTCAACTGGCGAATACCGGCTGATGATTTCCAGCGTTACTTTTCGCGGCGGCCCGGCCTTTGTTTACCGGGTGACTGTGTCCGCATCGCCGTTTCTGCGATTTGCATACCCGGCTGGAGGTCAGTCAGGGACGACTCAAACAATCAATTTCTACTCACTGACCGGCGATCGACATTTCCAGACACTTCCGCAAACGGTGAGTTTCCCGCCGACCACAGGAATCTTCCAGACGCATCACGGCGACTGTGGAAACGCAATACCACTTCTGGCTGGGGATCTGAACGAAGCAATGGAGACCGCGAACAATGATCTCCGCGAATCTGCAACGGAACTCCAGTGGCCGCAGGTGATGAATGGCCAACTGGAAACTTCCACCGATGAAGACTGGTATCGCCTCGTTTGTCGTGCGGGGACAACGCTCTCGGTCGAATGTCTGACCCAGCCGGGCTGGTCTGCGGCGCTGCCCATTGTCGCTCTCGTCGATGCCGAGGGGAATCTTGTGTCGTCGGTCAATGCCGTCCAGGCAATCGGTGGCACCACCCGCATTCACTGGCAGCCACCAGCAGACGGCGAGTGGTGGCTGCGGGTGCGAGATCTGCAACAGGGAATTCGCGGTGGTCCGGATTTCACTTACCGGCTGACCGTGCGTGAAGCGATCCAGAATTTTTCATTGTCTATGAAAGCGGATGTCGTCAACGTAGTCCAGGGCGCTCGTGCCGAGCTCGATGTGGCGATCGAGCATATTGCCGGGTTTGCCGGACCGATCGAACTCATCGCGGACGGATTGCCGGAAGGCGTAACCCTGGAAGGACACCAGATCGCCGCTGGCCAAACAGCGGCGAAACTGGCCTTCGTCGCCACGGAGGAGGCTCGTTCCTGCAATGTCACTCTGCGAATCAGGGGCAAAGCCGATATCGCGGGAACGTTTATCGAGCGTCCAGTTCGGGCCATGCATCTGGGGCATGATCCTGACGGGATCGGAATTGAGTCTTCCGATGTGGATCATGTGCAGCTGACGGTGGTTCATAAACCTGTCTTTCGGCTCTATTGCAATGAAGCCTACCAGTACGCTCATCGCGGCACGGTCTATCCTTACCTGATGGAAGTGGAACGCCTGAACGGTTTCGATCAGCCGATTCATCTGCAGGTCGCAGATCGCCAGATTAAAGATCTGGATGGCATCGAAATCCCTGAAACCACGATCGCTCCGGAACAGTCGCAGTTCATGCTGCCGCTTTATCTTCCGGAGACGATGCATATTAATGTTCAGGCACACTCCAATGTCTACGCCCAGGGACACGTGGCATTCGTCGATAAGTTTGGCCAGCAGCAGACGATGCTGGTGGTTTCCACAATGCGCTGCATGATTCGAACCCTGCCGACCGTTGTAAAACTGCGGAGCCTGGAACGAGAACTGTCGGGGAGTACCGACAGCAGCATCGTGTGCTCTCTTGTTCTTGACCGCACGCCGAATTTCACGGGGCCCATGCAGATCCAGCTTGTGGATCCGTTTCCGGGGATTGCCGCCGAGGCTGTAACGATTGGACCCGGACAGAACACGGCTGAAGTGATGATTCAGGTTGATCAGTCGATGCCGCACGAGTCATCCGTTCCACTGCGATTTCGCGCCGTCGGCATAATGGACGATGATGTTCAGGTTGTCAGTGAAGCTAAGGTCATGCTTGTGTTGCGGGATCGCGAGGCCACTGGTCAATAAGTCCTTAAGGTGCATCATCCTGTTGCTGCGGCAGCCGATAGAACAAACAGATCGGCAGCATCAACACGGCAAGTGACATGAATACCAACCACTGGTAACGAGATACACCATCCTGCCCGGCACACATGTTGAGCAACATGCCGACGATCCCAAAGTAGCCGGCTGACAGAAGAATTCCAATCCATGTGACCATATTCTGAACTCCCAGAACTCTCCCTTTCAGTTCGTCCGGCGGTGCCTGCTGCAGATAAACCTGCACCGGAACCACAAACATCCCCGCTGCGAATCCCAGCAGAATCATGTTCAGCCGGAGACTCCATTCCAGCATATCTACCTGCAGCACTGCTGTGAGAATGTTCGAATTAATGACGCCGGAACTCGCCGGAACTCCGAGCCATCCGCTGCCAAGAAATGCAATCATTGATAGCGACACAAAGAGCAGCCATGCTCCAGCAGTCACCCACCGTCGGCCGTTCCCGCCTTTTCCGAAGAACCCGGTTACGACACATCCCGCAGCGATACCCAGACCAATCGCCGCGACCATCAGGCTGGTTCGCGTGGAACTTAACCCCAGCGTGGATTTGCCCAGCGTGTTGACGGCCATCTGAGTCACACCACCGAGAAACCAGAACATAGATGCAGCAAGGATCGCCTTCAGAATTCCGCGTTCTCTCAGTACGAGCCTCTTAACGTCCGCCGGTATTGCAAAGTTTTCAGCCCGAATCTTCAGCATAGGCTCCGCGACGCGAGTCTTTGGAATCAATAAAGACGCAAGAGTTCCGACAACAGCAATACCGACCGCGATCACACTGCCGATCCATAGTGATGTCCGAATCTGATCAAGCGCAAATCCCGCGCAGGCCGTGCCGAAGATGATCGCCAGAAATGTTGTCATCTGGACGGCACCATTCACAGGCAACAATTTGTCGCTGCGAAACAGTTCCGGCAGAATACCATATTTTGAAGGCCCGAAAATCGCGCTGTGAGCCCCCATCAGACACAGCACGGAGATCATCCACATTACCTTCGCGTCCGCACTAAGTCCGGGGATCAGCAGCACAACCAGCGAGACGGTCATGATCACAATCTCAGCTAGTTTACATCCTACAATCACGCGCTGCTTCGAGCAACGATCCGACAGAAAGCCGCCCAACCCGGACATCAACACAAACGGCAACGCAAACGCCGCCATCGCGATAGACTGTCGATCCGGATTCGCACCTGTCTTCCCGGCAACAAGCGCCACGTTACTGGCACAGGTCAGCAGCACCATCTGCTTAAAGTAATTGTCGTTGAAAGCTCCCATAAACTGAGTCGTCAGAAAGCCCCAGAACGCGGCAGACGCCAACGTATGCCGCGCCGCGCTGTGCTGCGTCCCGTTTTGGTTTTCAACAACCTTCAGACCATCATAAGGTGAAGCGTTTCGGCTATCGTCCGGCGTCGTTTTCGTTAACAATCTCAACTCCTGATGAGGCCCAATAAAGCACGCATCAGAGCAGGATTTGACCAACGCAGCAACAGCATCCTCTACGCGCAGTTCGATTCCGCGAAGGCCGCAGGCATTGAGAGTGAGCCACGGTGCATGCATCGGTGAATGTTAATCCATTTCGCCCCGCGCAGACCAGACGAGGTGCCTCCCGCACCGTTATGGCAGTCATCATGGTCGAACCCGCCCAGAGCGAATTCCATGACCTCTCGGATCTTGTCCCCTAGGCGGCTCTGCAACACGCAGTTTCTGCAAGACCGCATCGGAAATTCAGAAAAGCTGGTTCGTACGTGTAAGAACTTCCGTCAGGACCTCTGGCATAGCAGATTGAACCACGCTACACTCCGCCCAGCATGCGTCTATGTGAACCCGTTCTCAAAGGCGCGTGTCAACTGTTTGTCGATAGCTCAACTGATACGCAGTTTAGTCGCCGTCAAACAAACCGGGGCGTAGCTCAGCTTGGCTAGAGCGCCTGCTTTGGGAGCAGGAAGTCGCACGTTCAAATCGTGTCGCCCCGATTTTTTAGCGAGAAATTGAACGTCGCAAGTCCTTTCCAGATAAGGGTTTGCGACGTTTTTTCGTGGGTGGATTTCATGGGTGACTTGGTGGTGTCCCGGCCCACATAGCCGCTGCCTGTAGCCCTCTCCATCGGCCCCTGCTTAACGGATGAGTCCCGACTCCAGAATTCCAGTTTCCGGTTTCCGGCCACCTCTGCTGAAATCTGGAGGTGGACATTCGGCATCTTCACCGCAGCCGCAGGTACAGGCTGTCCCTCAATCTCGGGTTTGTCATCCCGTTCATCTGCCGTAACGAACTGACGCCGTTGTCGATCAGGATCTCTTCGTCGTATAGATGCTGAGGAACATCAACTCGCCGGTCCTCTTCTCCAATGAATCCATTCAGCGACATGGCGTAAACGAGAGTGGCGACAGCGTCATGCTCATTCGGTCGATTACCGATTGCGGTTCGATGCGGAATTCGCGATCAGTTCCTCAATTTCCGACCGGCAGTTACTCAGGACGGATACTCATTATGGACTAACTGCACCGAAAAATCTGCCACTATTCTTGTCAAATCAATCTGATTCAGTTGATCGCGAGGATTGCCATAAGACGCACTTGGTGTGTCGTCATGTTGATACGCCGAAAGTCTTGACGACTTTCACTACGAGCGGGCATGTCGCAACCCATATCGCTGCGCAGCTTCCTGCACCAGTCGCCGAGCGGCCTCCAGTGAATCGAGGATTCCAGTTGGGGGCTCCTGCCATGTTGTGATCACGTTGCCAACGACGTTGCCAGTTCGCAACGTGGTCATGTGTGATCGAGTTTAGTCGAAAGCAAGTTTCTGCCGAAAGCGTCGGCAGAGTTCCATTGGCCGGTCGAATTGCTTTTGCAGCAGAGACTGACGGAACCAGCGTTTGGTTTCGTACCATCCCTTTCTGAGGCGGCCGGACACCAGTCGCAGATCCACGGCGCCTTCCCCAATGGCAATGTCTCCCGTTTTGAAACTGCCTTTATAGCGTTCTTTTCCTTTACCAAAATCGACACGCTGTATGCCTCGGCGGGCTCCTTCTTCGAGAAGTCGGAGGAGGAGAATCAAGCCCGGTGAGTACTTTTCAAAGGCTGGATTGTAGGTTGGAAACCAAAGATGAATCACACTTTCAGTCTGAAGTCCGAGATGCACGGCCAGCAGTTGATCACCTGCGTGCAATGTTGAAAACAGTCCTGGCGAATCTGCATCCGTGGTGGTCATGTTTCGCATCAGTTCGACGAGCCATTCGTACTTCAAAACTCGTAAACGTCCTGTGCGATCGTGCTGAGCGTCCTTCCATTTGATCAGGGATTCGAGCGCGATTCGGCAGTTCGAATGGTACTCGAACCGCAGCGGGCCGATTTCCTTTTCTGCTTTGCGTGTTTTACGAAGTGTTTCACTGACAGTCGATGCATTCGCCGCTTTTCTGCCAGCCAGATAATTTTCGTAGCCATTACTCAAATCGACAAATGGTGACGTGCTGGTGCCCCAGACATGGTGCGGAATAGGTGAGCCGACCATCGGCAGATGATCGAATTGCCACCACGTGAGTCCCGCAGCCCGCATGACTTTCGCTGTGTCAAAATCATAATCACGTCGAACGATCGGACCGTGAAATTCCGACAATCGGCTGGACACGTTTCGAGCCAGTCCATTGGACGCACGTTGAAAGGGAAACAAGCCTGTGAGCTCTCCCGCGCTTTCGACGAGCGCGATTTCCACGTCATCACGCACCTGAGCGACAGTCTGTGTGAATTCCGGCTGAAAGAATGGGCTTTGCAGATAGCGATCGTCGCTCGCAATGGCTTTCCACTGGCTGACAAGATCCGGAGTCAGGTCTTTCGCGGCAATGATGCGGACATTGGTCATGATTGCTGAGACTCCGATAACAGTGGAGGATTTGATGAATCCGCTCGTTGTAAAGACTGATCCGCGTGGGGCCGGTTCGATGGCTCAACTGCGGTACGAGGCGGATTTTGTCGGCTCGAAACACGGGAAACAGTAGTCGTTGCTATCTCGCGCAACTGTCTGTGCAGCACCTTCAGTCCCGGACCAACGAGGGTTTCTCTGAGAGCCACTCGTGTGCGATACCAATTCGTCCGCAGCCAGCGGCGAACCACGTTGGTGTCCATGATCACCCGGCAGACTTCGTCAGCGCTGTTCGCGAAAGTAATCTTGTAATCTTCGTCGCCGACCCCAAAGTCAAAACGTGTTAGCCCGCGATGCGAAGCTTCGATTAACAAGCGTCGCAACAGAATTTTTCCTGGTGAGTACACCCCGAAGAATGGGTTGTAAGCCGGAAACCACCAGTGGCAGACCTGCCCGCTGATCAAACCATAATGAGCAGCCACAAGATCGTTGCCCGCGTACATCGCAGACAATACGGGTTGAAACTCACTGCTGGCGGGAACTTCAATCAGGTGATGCAGCAACTCGACAGGCCAGCCGGGTGCCAGCGTGTCAAGTTCTCTCGTGCGCAGATATTGATCTCGTTTCCAGTCAATCAACTGCGTCAGTACTTTGCAGCAGGCTGTATGGAATTCAAAGCGAATCGGTCCGTATTCCCGGATCAGTTTGCGTTCCTTTCTCGCGAGTTGTTTCAGCTGGCAGGTGCCGGTTTGTTGCAGGCCGTTCTCCCAGGCCGCGTAGCCCATTGACAGATCGACATAGGGTGAACCTTTTGTGCGGATGACGTGCCGTTGAAAGTCCTGTCGCCAGTCAAACATTTTGGCACAAAAGAATCGTTGAATGCCTGCGGATCTCAAGATATCATCGGTACAGAAGTTCTCATGCGGGCCACTGATGATCCCCTGAAAGTCATTCAGGGATTCTCCTAACGCTGCTGGCTCGCCCGTGTCTGCCAGCTGAAACGGCAAAAACGCGACAGGTCGGCCGTTATCATTCGCCGCAATCACTTTCGCAGAGGCATTCACGTGAGCAACGGCCTGAGTAAACTCAGGCTGAAAGAAGGGACTACGAAGTGCCGGGTTGCTGCGCACCATCTCCCGCCACGCCAGAATTTCTTCGGCGGTCAACTGGTCAGGTGTGATGGTACGGGTCGAAAGCATTTAGGTTGCAGAAGAAGTTTGTTTAAATTTCAAAGTGCCCATACTGTCGTCTTTGTCCAATTCAATTCCGAAAAAGACGCTCGCGCTGCTGCCCAGGTGAGTTGCAGAACGTCCTGCGTGCAAGTTGAAGCTGGCGAGTTTTTCTTTAGTCAGTATCTCAGTATCAATGACATCGTTCAGACGCCTTCCGTTTTTACAAACAGACGGATGGGTCTGTATTTCATCAGTTCCGGAAACATACTTCCGATATCCAGCGCTGGCAGGCCACCGACCAGCACAACCGCAGTTCCAGCGATCGTCGCTGCGAATCGAACGATAAGCGTGTCCTCAGTAATGCTCGGCATCAGCGATGCGATGATCGTCACCTGCATCATGACAAAGAAGAGTCGCAGGCAGGTCCAGTCAACTTCCTTCAGCAGCTTCATTCTAAAGATGGTGATCTGATTACCAATGGGACGCATCAGCAAGATGATGACAGTGGTGACCGCTCCGCCTGCAACTCCCCAACGAGGAACCAACCACAGGTTGAGACCAATGCCTGCAATGACGGTGATGATATCCGTCAGGAAAATTCGACCGACGTGTCCATGGGCTTTCAGAATTTCGTAGTTGAATCCAACGATTGCATTCAGATAAAAGCCCAAAGCCAGCAGCGCCAGAATGATGGAGGAATCCGCGTATTGCGGTCCGAACAGAGTGACAGTGATGAATTTTGAAAGGCAGACGCAGGGCAGAAACAACGGAAAAGTTCCGACTGCGATCCACGCTGAGGTCCGCCAGAAGACCTGATCAATGGAAGCCGTTTCACCTCGAGCATACATGCGCGAAATGGCCGGGCCAAACAGCAATCGAAAGCTGTCGGCCACAAACGTGTTGAGTCGAGCGACCGGCAGAACGGCCTGGAATCCGGCAACACTAATCGCTCCATGACAGAATTCCAGCACCAGCGTCACCAGCGAACCACGGACAATGACCAGCAGGTCTGTGGACAACAACGGGAAACTGAAGCCAAACACCTGTCGGGCGGGAACGTCGATTTTGTCACGCCGAAAATATTGCAGCAGATTCGCATTCTTCAAGATCTTCCACAGCACTACAAAGGAATACCATGTTCCGATTGTGCCGCAAACGACGAACGATATTGCCAGCATTCGCACATCCGTATGAGCGAAGATCAGCGGAACAACGGCAAGCACCTTCAGCAGCGGAGCGATCAGATGCCGTCGGACAAACAGTTCTTTAGGCTTTGCAAACGTGGCGTACAATTCGTCAAAGATTGAATCGACGGCTTTCAGTGGAACCAACAGAATCAGGATCAGCATTAGTGACATCGACAGCGGATCGCGGACCAGATTCGCACTGATGTATCCCTGAGCTCCGAGAACCAGCAGCACCACACCGATGCCAATGCCCGTGACGCAGCACAGCGTCAACGCGACCGTCCCTGCCATCTTTCCGAATTCATGTTTCTCCTGAAATACCGGCGCAAAGCGGTTCAGTGTGCGTCCCAGCCCGAAGACCGCGACGCTGGCTCCCATCGATGCGATCGACAGGCCGTATGCGAACGCTCCGTAATCGGCCTTCATCAGATAGCGAACGGTGATGACCTGCACGATGAAGTTCAGCACCATCGCGATCACACGACCGACCGTCAGCAGCGACGATCCGCGGATCAGCTTCTTTGTCTGCGACGAAGACCTGCCGTGGCCGCCTAGATTCGTCCCGCTTTGTTGTTCGATTGCCATCATGCAATGGCCGCCTGCGCATCAGGAGTCGTCCGTTTGTTCGACATGCGAGCCACGCACGTGGCGGCGTCTGTCATGGCCAGCATCAGCCAGAAGTACCGCACGTAAGACATGTGCAAAAAGATTCCCATCACGAGATATCCCGTCATTGCCAGCAGAAACGCCGACACGGTTTGTTCAAGTTCCCGTTCGGAATCCATGATCTGAGACCGAGTCCGCAGCAACGACAGAATCGTCGCCGCAAGCATGCTTAGGAACAGCATCATGCCGGGGAGTCCGGTCTCCGCAGGGATTTCCAGGAACATGCAGTGAGTTTGCCGCGAACCCTCCAGAGCTCGCAGTCCACCGATCTGTCCATATTCACGGGTGTATTCGCCGGACATATCCGGACCAACACCGAACACCGGATGATCGATTGCCATTCGTGCGGCAGCCAGCATTTCCGTAACCCGTCCTCGAATAGCTCCGTCCGGTTCTTCCTGAGTGGATGAGGCTCCGAAGATACCGAGAGCCGTTGGGACCGTCGCCAGTCGTGTTCTGTATTGAGGCACTGCGAGCAGCAAGACCAGTCCACCAATTCCCAGCAGTCCAACCTGTTTCGGTGAGACGAACTTCAATGCGAGCCCGACCATTGACATCAGCACGAAGGCAATGGCACCGCTTCTTGAAAACGTCAGCGCACAGCCCATGGCGATCAACATTGCCGAAACCATGGCAACAGAACGCAGGCCGACGTTGCGTTCGATCCAGAATCGCGACAACGCCAGGGGAATCAGCATCAGCATCACCTGAGCATAACGGTTCTCTTCACCGATTGGACCGGTCAGACGTCGCTGATGCACGGTTCCGCGTCCTTCCGCGACCTGAAATCCTGCGCCATCGGACAGTTGTCCAAAGCCACCAAGGTCAGAATCAAACGATCTTGTCGTCTGTTGGTAGACGGAAATACCTCCCATGAAAGTGCCAGCCGCGATCAGAGCCCAAACACTTGTCCTGAGGATCCTGGATGAACGCACGACGTTCGTGATTAGAACATACATCAGCAGCCCTTCGAACACCGTGCTCATCACCCCTTCAATGGCCTGGTCGGGTGCTCTGGAGAACATGGCTGATAGCAGTTGCCAGCCGACAAACGCAAGAATCCACGGCAAAGCGGGCCCCAAAACAATCCGCTGTCGCAGCAGAACAATGTTGTAGAGCAAAGGAATGATCAGCGGCGCGGGAGCGAGCATCGCGGCGATTGACGGCACACCATGGAAGTGGACCGCCACAACCATGGCATTCGAGTAGATCAGGAACAGCACCACCGGGATGGTGGCATCGGGTCGAGCCAGTACAGACACCGCAGCGGGAACCGCAAGGACCGCCGCAAGTGCGACCAGCGGCTGTCCTTCCATCACGGCACCCACGGCAATCAACCCGGCGCATAGGAACGCTAACGCGATCGCCATGAGGCGACCGTCGATGCGAACAGCCGAACTGTCCAGTGGTATTGACATGAATCAGTTTTCGGTAGCGACTGTCAGGGACTTTGTATCGAATTCCGCTCGCTGTGGTTCCCACAAGACGACTCGTTTTCCGCACAGCGATTTGTACGTCGCAATCAGGCACGCAAAGTTGACCATGCAGAAAAAGAAAGGCAGTGACAGCGGCTTCTTGCGGCCGAGTTTCGTTCCATTCAAAAGCCCGCCGAACAACGCTGCGACATAAAAGGACACCTGCCCGGCCGCCGCCAGCAGATAGAAGAGCGAGGTTTGAGCAAGCAATACACTGGTGCCAAGTAACATCAACAGCGGAAACACCATCTGGCGACGCAGGACTTTGTGTGAAAACAACTGTACAGAATAGAAGCCGTAACGCAGCGGATTCAGCAGAGTCCGCATCTGCAGGACACCGCGAAGACCGCGAGTGATGATGCGAACCTTGCGACCGAATTCCACACCGCTGCTGACAGCGACCGGTTCGTACGAAGCGGCATTGACTTCGAAAACCAACCGATAGCCTTTGGCGATGACTGCCGTTGATGTCGCAAAGTCGTCGGTCACGCCTTCGGGTACTGTGGTAAAGAGCGAACGGCGAATCGCGTAGATCGCTCCGGTCGCTGATGTGACGCTTCCGGCGAAGCTCTGCCAGTGTTTCATGCGGCGGTCGAAGTTCCAATAGCTGCGTTCACCGGCGTCTGCCGTAGATTGGCTATCGCCTTTGGAATACCGCTGGTCTCCGGCCACTCCGCCAACCGTCGGATCTGCAAATGGTCTTACGAGGGCCGTGAGCGCATCTTTGCCGAACATGCTGTTGGCGTCTGAGAAGACCAAGATCTCACCAGTGCAATGTTCAACACTCGCATTCAACGCCGCGGCTTTACCAGCGCGGGGAAGGTTTAGCACCGTGAGTCGCGGTTCGTCGAAAGTCTTCAGAATCTCGATTGTCCGGTCACTTGAACCGTCCGACGCGACAACAATCTGCACCAGTTCGCCCGGGTAGTCGAGTGCCAGCATGTTGCGAACTTTATCGCCAATGCTGTCTTCTTCATTGTGGGCGGCAATCAACACACTGACTGTTGGCGTAACGTCGCTGCGGGTGTGCGGGCGGCGACACATCCAGCTTCGCAGCCACGACAGCAACGGGAAACCGATGTAGGTGTAGAGTATGACACCGACGGCGCTCCAGAACAGAATTTCGTTCACATTCATAGCGTCACCTCTTCGAGGACATGCGATTTTGGCGATGCGGCAGTTGGTGCGTATTGAACGCTATGGTGGTAATTCATTGGCGCTTTTCCGCCACAGATGTGACTCAGAACTTTGCGAACGCCCGCATCTAGGCAGAAGTGATCTTCAACCGTTTTTTGTCCTGCGGCTCCGAATCGTCTCCTCAGGTCGGCATCCTCACACAATCGCTGCAGAGCTGCCGCAATCGCCGCCGTGTCGCCAGGTTCGGTCAACAGGCCGTTGACTTCGTGCTGCACCAATTCGGGGATTCCCGACAGGCGGCTGGAGATCACGGGAACTGCAGATGCCATACCTTCCATCAGCACGACGGGGATGCCTTCGCGACGTCCGTTCGCCGTTGGGACGCTGGGTGTGACCAGAATGTCGGCGGCCTGCAGAAGTTGAATGATCTCATGCCGATCACGTCGTCCTTCGAAGACAACGACGTCAGTCAATCCCGCCTCAGCCACTTGGCGTTCCAGCATTTGCTGATCCGGGCCATCGCCGACAAGATGCAGTTTCATCTGCACGCCGTTTTCGGTCACCGTCTTGACGGCATCAATCAGATAGGTCTGCCCTTTGACTTCGTGCAGCGTGCCTATGCACAGGACATGCAACAAGCCTGAACTCATGGCTGTCGCTGATGGTTGAACGGGACGGAAGTCGGCAGGGTTGACTCCGCAGTGAATGACCTTCACTTTGTCAGAATTCTGTTCGCCGGTGTCGTTTAGGATGGTTTGGCGGTTGTAATTCGAAATGGCGACAACAAAAGCGGCGTCGCGAACCTTCTCGCTCAGCATATGGCGATCACGATGCAGATCCGATCCGTGCGCCACAAAACTGTAAGGGATGCCGCTGAATTGATGGATGATCCATGCTGCGGCAGCCGGGTGACTCGCAAAATGAGCATGAATGTGATCGATCTTCAGTTGCCTCATGCGTCGAGCCAGCGTCACGCACGTCGGAAAGACGACCAACGCACCGACGAGGAATCGCCGGCAGCCGATATTGGCTCGCACGACTGTCCAAAAAGTTCCTAACCACAGCAGCGGATGAGTCAGCAGCATGCGGAGATTGTCGCGGACGATCTCCAGCGACATCAGTGGCAAAAAGTGAGCTCGATCGACAAAGTCCACAGCCTCGGGATGCATCTTCTTCGTTTTCTCACGCCGCAGCGGAAACACTTCGACGCGAGCGCCTGCTTCTTCGGCAGCCAGCATTTCGTACAGAATGAAGGTTTCCGTAATCTTTGGAAAACGGGACATCATGTAGGCCACACGAGGCGTAACGAACGCCTGTGACACGGACTCAGATGATTGATGATTGACTGCGATCACGTGCAACTGCTTATCATGAAATAACTATACGGAGGGAGAAAATCTGGCAGACTGCGGTTGCCTTTGTTGCTGAGGCAGCAACGATCGAATCTGAGGGAGCGCGACAAGAAGAACGACGCCAAACATCAGTCCCAGAAGTCCCGCGATACCCATCACAATGACAGGATTCGCGACGAAAGATCGTTCGCCCGGTGTTGGCGGTTCCAGTACGGACACAGCGATGCCGGCTCGACCGCCGGCGATGGCCTCGTCAACGATGTGCCACTGCTGCAGTTGAGCATGCACTGTTTCGTATGCCTCCTGTGCTCGATCAATGTCGGCCAGTTTCTGCGACTCCTTCTGCCGTGTGATTTCATCGAGATGGTTCATTCGCACATTTGTGTCGTACCGATCCTGCAGAGCCTGTTCCTGCAGACGCATGCTTTCCAGCGCCTGGCGGAGGATGCCTGGAGTTGTCTGAATCAGGCGATTCAGTTCGGCTTCTGCTGAGTCCGCATTGGTTCTGGCGGCCTGCAGTTCAGGGTGGTTTGGACCAAGCGCCTGCCGTAATTCCGCGAGTCGCGACTGGGCAAGTCGAAATCGATCCTCGACAGTGGTGGGATTCGGCATTCCTGTCCAGCCTTCGCCGTTCAAAGCAGCAAGTTCGCCTAGAACAGCATTCGCACTCGTCGTGTCCTGAGAAAGGTTCAATCCCATATCGCGGACTGCTCCCGGAGCCATCGTCAACAGGTTATTTCCCTGAGGGCTGATGCGTGCGGCAATTCGTTCCAGCGTGATTCGCCGACTTTGAATTGTCGCCAGATTCTCATCAAGCCCGGCAAGAATACGAGCCATCGCCACCGGATCCGCGCCAGGCGCCACATGTGACTGCATTAACTGGTCGAATTCTGCCTGCAATTCCCTGAGTGTGTTTTGCAGTTCAGTGTCACGGCCGGTCAGTGCCAGCATCAATTCGTGGTGTTCTTGCTTTTCTGTGCGGACCAGATACTCGCTATAGCTGACGACAAGAGCCTTCAGGAAATCGGCCGCTTTCTGAGCATTAACGTCCGTGTAGCGAATCAAAAGGATGCTGGTACCGACGAGCGGATCGACCTTCAGGTTTTTGGTCACGTTGACAAGTCGGCTGGACAGCATGTCAACGCTGATGCCTTTGTCAACTTGTTGAACAGCGGCTTCTATAACTGCGGGGCTCTGCATGATCTCTGATTGAGTCGGCAAAAATTCTTTGTCATGCGATGGCGAACCGGCTCGCCCGTTCAGGGCAACTTCTCGAGGTTCAACAATGATCTTCGCGCTGACTTCCTGATAGGGAGCAATGCTCGCCAGCAAAGCGGCTCCTGCCACCATGGCAAGGATGGTAGTCACTAGGACGGTTTTCCTGCCTCGCAGCAGCGCACTGAGGTCGATTGCTGGTTCAGGAGTGGTTTGCTGATTGATCATTCTGTCGTTCCGTAATGCAATTTCGTGCTGATTTCTGCCGTTCGGGGCGACGAGCTGCTGTGTATTTTGGGGAATGCTGACACGTGGATGATGAGGCCGCTTAAATTACGGATCAGATACCCTGCGTGCGCATATCCTCCCTGATGTTCCGTGTGGGAAACGTAGCACGCTCATTGGCGGACGTGGTCGCAGCACGGGCAATTCGGGGTTTGACGCGCGAGTGTTCAGGCACCTAACCCACATGATTCGCGTAACCCGCACCACCGGCGTCGAAACGATATCGACGCATTGAGTCAAAGTAGCCATCGGATCGACTGGCATTGTCAGAACCACCGAGCAGGCCCGAATCGGTTTTGGCCGAGGACCGTTCCTGATAGCCGTCGGAGTTTCAACTGATGATCCGTTCTGTGGTTAAAATGCAACCATCAATCTGTCACTCTCTTCACAGAAACCCTGTCAAAAAATCCTCCAGAGTCATACACTCATGTTGACTCGGTTTTAAGTTTTTTTGGCAAAAGTATCTCCTTAACAACACGTTCACGCTTTATTTCCGACAGGCCTGCAGGGGGGACACAGCGCATCATGGCAGTTCTTGCTTCAATCTCAAAAAGTAGTTCCGAGAGGTGGTTGCTGAATACCGGCAAGGGTGACGCGGAACGTCTCGGGCTAGGGCGTCTTTATTTCATCAGCAAACGAATCATCGATCTGGGAATCTGCCTGACGCTGATGCCGTTCGTGTTGCCGGTTGTTGCGCTCTGTGCGATTGCTCTCTGGGTAGAAAATCCCGGGCCCATCGTCTTCACTCAGAACAGAACAGGACGGGGCGGCTATCGATTTCGGATGTATAAGTTACGTACCATGGTGACGAATGCTGAAGAGCTGAAAGAACAGCTGCGGCATTTGAACGAATTGACCTGGCCGGATTTCAAGATCAGCAACGACCCGCGAGTGACTCGTGTCGGCAGAATACTCAGAAAGACGAGCCTGGATGAGTTGCCCCAGATTTTCAACGTCATCAATGGTGACATGAGCCTTGTGGGGCCACGGCCAACGTCGTTCAGCGCAAACACTTACACTTTGTGGCACACCGAACGCCTTGAAGTAAAGCCCGGCATCACCGGGCTCTGGCAGGTCAGCGGTCGCAGCGATGTCGATTTCGACGACCGTCTTCGACTTGACATCGAATACATCCGCAAACGCAGTGTCTGGTTCGACCTGAAGCTGTTGTACCGCACAATCGCTGCAGTCGTTAAGCCAAGAGGCGCTTACTAAGGAACGAAACAGGTGGGGCAGGTTTTCAGCCTGCCATTGAAATCACCGGCAGGTCAGAAGCCTGCACCACAGAAGTTGATTCGGGGCAATTTCCAGGAGCACGTTTTCAGGGCTATTGATGTTCCAGAGATTCTCAATCGACGCTATCTATGAACACTTAGTTTAAGACTTAGGTATGAAAACTCATCGCATCTGGACAATTACCACACTTTGCTGGTTCTTTGCGCTGTTCAATGTCGAACGGATTTTCCCGCAGGTTGACATTGCTTCATTCGTCTACGGGCTGTCTACGCTGATTGGCGTGTCGATGTTGGCATCTCCTTTCCTGCGACGGCAGAGATTTGGACTCGTGGCTGCCGGCTTCGCAGTGATCTGGATCGTCGGAAAGTGCGTACTTGGCTATGCCGTTGATCTTTCCGCTCTTCCAATTGCGTTAACAGAAGTATGCGCGATGATTACTTCGCAATACCTGTGCCTGAAAGTGGCTCAGAATACAGATGAGTTTGTCCTGACCTCGACGCAAATGCTGGAAATCCTGAAGGCCACGTCCGTCCCGTTTATTCAAGTATCGGAGTTCGCACTTCTCGACGAAATTCGCCGCGCTCGAAGGCACGAACGCCCGCTGACTTTCGCGTGTCTCACACCCGGAAAAGTCACTTCAGATGCTCTGGCCGGACTGGTGAAAGAGCTGACCGACTCACTGAGCAAAGAATACATTGTCGGAGGAATCAGCCGCATCCTGCGAATGGAGACCAAGTCGCATGACCTGGCCGTTCGTGTAGGGGATCAAATTCTGATGCTGCTGCCGGAAACCGATGCCGGTCAGGGCAAAGCGATGTGCAGACGTATTCAATCCACCGTGGCAGAGAAACTTCAGATTCCAATGACCACAGAAGTCTTCGCATTTGGTACGGACGAACTGACGTTGTCGGGAGTGCTGGATCGAATGCGAAAACTGGAGAACCGGGCCTTCGATTCGGAAGTCTTTGAACTGCAACCGAGTAAACACGATGTGCCAAAAACAGCCACCGCAAATGCGTTCTGAATACTTTGAGACACGGATTTCTGCTGATGATCGCGTCAATTCTAAAAAAAATGGCTGTACAGATCTCGGACACGCGTGCGTTCGAGATGGCTGTCGATCACGCTGAGCGTCGCAACCGGAATCGCCCCTTGTTGCGAGTGCTGGCATATCATCGCATCGACGAAACCTGCGCTGACGATCCTTATTACCCAAGCCTGATTAGTACCACTCCGTCACAATTTGCAGCTCAGATTCAATGCGTCGCAGAACGGTATCATGTTTGTTCGATGCAGGATGTCGTGGCAGCCGCGAAGAAAAAATCGACGCTGCCTGCAGAATCCGTCCTGCTGACTTTTGATGATGCCACGCGAGATTTCGCGATCCATGCGTGGCCTGTCCTGAAATCATTTGGATTGCCAGCCACTGTGTTTGTGCCCACCGCTTATCCGGACAATCACAACCTTCACTTTTGGTGGGACAGGCTTTATCGAGCCGTGCTGTGTTCACCTCAGGACACCCAAATCTCTACGCCAGCCCACGGCCGAATCTGTCTAACGTCTCCAACGCAGAGACGGCGGGTTTTTCGGCAGTTGAAAGAATACCTGAAGTCAATTCCTCACAGTGAATTTCAACACGTCATGACAGACATCACCGGGGCTGCGAATGTGGCGGACCCTGAGCACAACAATGTCCTGAGTTGGAAAGCACTTCGAGCACTTCAGGAGGACGGTGTAACCCTCGCGCCGCACACTCACAGTCACCCAATGCTGAATCGTCTGCCGCTGGATGAGATACGGCACGAAGTCCAAATGTCCTGCAAAGTATTGACTTCAGAGGTTAAAGACGTCTCGCGCACACTGGCATATCCTGCCGGTGGAGTTTCTGACGATGCCGTGCTCGCAATGGCCAGTGAAAGGATTGATCTGGCCTTCAGCACCAAGCGAGGACTGAATGATCAGCATTTTTCCAATCCATTTCGGCTGCAGCGAATCAACATCGGTGCCCGAACGACGCGTGGCCTGCTGAGAATGCAGTTGGCAAACTGGGGGCGATAATCCGATTCTGCTCATTTTGACGATTATTCCGGCCGATCTGTAAGCAAGACAATCCTTAACCGCGCAGGTGTGGCCAGACCGCTCATGGACCGTTCGTCGGTAAAACAGAATCCCAAGACATTCGCTCTCATTCGTCGCTCGCTTTTGGCGATGAGTGCGATGTTGTGCATATTCTGCATGGGCTGTTATGCACCAATGCATTCTCCAGGCATTGCGGCACGAACACTGCCCGATGAATTTCGCTGGCCCATTCGAACGTCTGCGGCTCCGCTGAATTACTCACAGCTGGTTGGACAGGCCCCAAGTATTTACTTGCTGGGAACCGGTGACAAGCTCCTGATCACCGCGCCCGATCTCATCGCCCAGGGGCAATCTGAACCGTTCGAGGTGCAGGTGCTGGACCATGGCGAAATCTATCTGCCGCGACTCGGGCCAGTTGTCGTCGGTGGAATGTCGATCGCCCAGGCTCAACAACAAATCAATCAGGCGCTGGCAAGCGGGCTGCTGACCAACCCTAATACCGTGATGACGTTGAAGGAAAAGGGAACCGTCAATGTCCTCGTTCTGGGAGCTGTCAAACAGCCTGGTGTACACGCCTTGCCGCGAGATGAAAACGATGTCGCTCACGCACTGGCCGCCGCACAGGGATTTTCGGAGGACGCTGGCGATGTGATTGAAATTCATCGTCGCAGCATGGCTCTTCCTTCACAGGTACTGAATGCCGCGACACAGCCGGGTCCGCAGCTTCAAGGGCTGGCGAATGCACCGGCAACTGCTTCCGGTAGAACTGGACCTCCTCTGTATCAGGCGTCTGCCGGTCATCAGCTTTCTGCGCCTCAAACAAACTTCCAGCCGCCGCAACAGACGTCGCTGGCACCTTCGACTTTTTCACCAGCTCTTCAAAACGGCGGCGGAATGCAGCCTGGCGGAGTGCCCGCGACATCGGAATCAGTTGGGGGGAACCAGCAAGACCCCACATTTCAGCTGACCGGCTATCGAAACTCCGCCTCCCGTTACTCGCTGCCAACGACACCGATCTCGCCCCTTCAATCCAGTTTGCCACCTGGGCAGGGCCACAGCGGATACGCGGATAGCACGATGATTGGCGGACATTCTCTGGGATCTTTCGACGGCAGTGGTGAGTTTAACGGAGGCATTTGCCAGCCCCCGCCAATTCTCAGAATTCCGCTGCGAGGCGAGAACGGGATGACGAATCCGCGCGATGTGATTCTAAACCCCGGCGATGTGCTTGTGATTCCACAAGAAACGGCCAAAGTGTTTTATGTCGTTGGGCCACTCAGCCAACGGAACAGCATTCGCTTCTCGACGAATAACAAAGACCGCGAAATTGGCGGCGGCCTGCTGCTTCCCGATGATCGCGAAATTGATGTCGTCACGGCCGTTGCGATGGCCGGTTACATCGATCCTATCGAATCACCAACGACGGTCACGGTGCATCGGCTCCTGCCGGACCGCAGCCCACTGCTGATCCGCGTTGATTTGCTTGCCGCTCGATGCGACCCGCAGGAAACGGTGATGGTGCAATCGGGTGACATCATCTATCTGAATCCGGATCTTTGGTGGTATAGCCGCAGAACATGGGACCGCATTATCGACCGAGCACTCGGCACGGCTATTGGCCGCTGGTTGACGAATTGACGCGTGTCTTATATTCCGCGTGATTCTGACGGAGATGTTTTGCTGTAGCCGGATTCTGACAAATCCAGCTACATGGCATTTGTGGCCGCGCGGGGTATAAATCGCCCCGAAGCATCGCGTCCCCATTCCTGCCCAGCGGCTTGCAAAGCTGCGACTCGCAGTCGCTTTGGCCCGTCTGCGTTCCTGCCATTCGCGGCGGCATGTTGCACAAATGCCACGCTGTGTTTCTGCAAAACCAGCAAAATGAGGCGACCATCGACCGCTGATGGGGTAGGGTCACTTAACGTTCACTGAAATCTTCACAGGTTGTCGGTGCAGCGTCCCCGTATTCAGCACGAGAAAGGTCTCTCCGTTGAAGCCAGCAGCGACAACAACTCATCAGACAGTTATCGGGATTCTTTCTCCCGGTGAGATGGGATCTGCGCTGGCAGAAGTGTTGCGGGATCGAGGATTTGAAGTCATCACAACTTTGACGGGGCGGAGTCCACGAAGCACGGAATACTGTGAGCGATCTGGTGTTGCTGCTCGGAAGTGCCTCGCTGACGTTGTCAGCCAGGCCGATGTGATCATCTCGACAGTGACTCCCGACGCCGCAGTCGCTGTTGCCAGCCAGGTCAGACGAGAAGCCGCACGTCTCGACGCTTCATTAATTTACGTGGATGCGAACTCGGTATCGCCTCAAACCATCGGGCGGATCGCCGACGAATTCCAGGACAGCAATATCCAGTTTGTCGATGCAGCGATTCATGGGCTCGCTTCTCGGCTGAAGACTCAGGGTACCATTTTTGCCAGTGGCTCCGCCGCTGGCGTCGTCAGCGAGCTCTTCGGTACCGACGTTCGAGTCAGAATTCTGGGGGGCGAGCCCGGAAATGCATCACTCATGAAAATGACGCTGGGTGGCATGTCGAAAGGAATCATCGGGCTGTTTTTGCAAAGCAGTCTACTGGCACAACACGTCGGGATGGCGGACGAATTCTGCGACGAGTTGGGCCATTACTACCCTGACGTTTTGAATTTTGTCGAACGATCGCTGCCAACGTTTGGACAGCATGCCGCACGACGTGCTGCGGAAATGCGTGAACTTGAAGCATCACTGAGCGTTGCCGGGCTGCCAACTGGGATGGCGGTGGAATTGTCCAGACTGTTTTCTGCTCTGAATGAAAGCGACATGGCAGCAGTTTGTGGACGTGGAGTTCAACCGATGTCGCTGAAAAAACTGATTGAACTCTTGTCTGAATCGCGATTGTCAGTCATTACAGATCGTTTAGCAGCGACAGTGGTTTGACCTAAAATGAAAGTAAGTTCGATGGCGAAGAAACTTAGATCTGCAGAGTTAAATCCCGGTCCGGGATTCCGAATTCGACTGGACTTCGAACGGCTCAGCGTCTCACTGATGCAGGAGTTATCACAGTTTGCAGTGCCGGACATCTCTGACTTATTGAACCGGCTTTATGCCGTTGACCCGGAAATTCGGTGCCTTTCCGGAAGATATCGTCTCTGTGGTCCCGCCTGCACTGTTAAGGTTTTTCCGGGTGATAACCTGATGGTGCACAAGGCACTGGATATCGCGAAGCCGGGTGACATCATTGTTGTTGATGGCAGTGGCTCACGAACAAACGCGCTGATTGGCGACATCATCTGTACAAAAGCCCGTCATCGCGGCATTCAGGGCTTTGTAATCGATGGACTGATCCGCGACCTGCCGGCAATTGAAGAACTTGGCTACCCGGTGTTTGCACGTGGTACGACGGCCATCGGCCCTTTGCATCGTGGACCTGGCGAAATCAACTTTCCAATTGCCTGCGGAGGTACTGTCGTCAATCCTGGCGACGTGATCATCGCTGACGACGCTGGAATGGTTGCCGTTCCCCGCGACATCGTGAGCACAATCGCCGACATACTCACCAGCCAGAAAGACACAAACCGGGCCTATCTATCTGCTGTGCGCCGGGGAGAATTTTCAAATGAATGGGTCGACAATCTGCTCGCTCAGCATGACTGCCTGATTGTCGATGCCGCTCCGGAAGAGCTGTCAGCGACAATCCCGTCAGATGATGTCCTCGTCGCAGGATAATCGGCCAGTGACAGAATCTCCACGCCGTCGTGAGACAACGCGATGGACTTCGTTTCTTTAGTTCCCCTGTTTCGAACGGTCAAATGACTCGTCTTCTGACAATTCAGGCACTCGCCCACCGAGCTGTTTCCCTTTGGGGGAAGACCGGTCGACAGTCTGCTGCAGCGAAGCGTCAACAGGCGGACTTCTACAAGGTCGCGTGGCGCGAGGCAGCGGACAGTCTGGAAGCGGATCTTGAAACTCTTGATCAGGACGTGCTTGCTATTCGAAAAGGCGGCAAGTCAACACGTGTTTTTTTGAATTACACGGAGCTGGATGACCCGGTGTCGCTGCGAATCGCCGGCAACAAACCACTCGTTCACAGGTTGCTGCGATCACAGGGGATTCCAACCCCGGCTTATCGTGAATTCACACTTAAGACTCTTACGGACGCAGGTGAGTTCCTGCAGCAGCACGGCACTTGTGTGGTCAAACCCGCCGCCGGCACCGGTGGCGGAAACGGAGTCACAACCGGTGTTCAAACGGTTCGGCAACTCCGACAGGCGTCTGTCGTCGCGGCCGGTCATAGTTCCAGCCTGATCATTGAACAGCAGATTGCTGGTGCGAACATCCGACTCTTATTTCTTGATGGCCAGCTGCTGGATGCCATTGACCGTCGCCCGCCGACCGTCACGGGAGACGGTCGCAGCAGGATCGGCCAGCTCGTTGAAAACGTGAATCAACAGCGTCTGCAGGCGGGGTTTTCAGTCGCACAGTCAGTCTTAAAGCGGGACCAGGACATGCGCCAGACGCTCGCGGCGCAGGGTCTCACGTTGACGTCCGTTCTACCGGTCAACAAGACCGTGCAGTTAAAGACTGTCATCAACGACAATACGGCAGACGACAACATTTGCGTCATCGATTCGTTGAACACAGCGCTGATTGACGAGGCGCGTTCTGCAGCGGATGCCGTCGGCCTGCGGCTGGCGGGTGTGGATATTGTCACGCCGGACGCCTCACGCTGTCTCACTGACGCTGGCGGTGTCGTACTGGAAGTGAACTCGGCACCGGGCTTCTATTTTCACTACGCCGCGCGCAATGGCCGCACTCCGGTTGCCATTCCCGTGCTTGCTGCATGCCTGAACTGCCCAATCGATTCGGGTGTATGGAAAGTACGTGAAATTGCATCGGTGTCGCGTGACCTTTGCGAAGTGACCTCAACGCTCTAAACAGGCCCGAAAAGACGACGGAACACAATTAATGCCTCCAGCGACGACCTTCATCGAACCAACGCAATCACGGGAACGCGCAGCGACTGTCGCACGACCGGCGCTGCCACCCGTCATTATCATCGGTGGAAACGACAATGCCTTGTCACTTGCACGTGGCTTTGGTCGCCGGGGAATCGACGTCTACGTTGTCAATCAGCCGAACGCCGATGTCGCGAAGAGTCGGTTCGTGAAAGTCATTGAGCTCCCCGATCACCCTTCGTTCGAAGAGGCTGCAGCAGACTGGCTGTGCGGAACGAATTCAGATCACCTGCAACAAAGTGTGCTGCTGGCAGCCAGTGATGAGGGACTGTCAATCCTCGCGAAATACCATGAATTGCTCTCTCAGCGATTTCTTCTGGATCTTTGCAATCCCGTCGCACAGCTGCAGATGCTGGACAAGCTGGACACCTATCTTCTGGCCCGCAAGGCAGGAGTGCCGACGCCCAAATTCTGGCAGGTGAGCACACAGGATGATCTGGCAAAACTTCGTGATGAACTCGTCTATCCGATTATTGTGAAGCCCGTCCTGTCTCACGTCTTTCAGCAGAAATTCCGCACGAAGTTTATCGTTGCCGACAATTTTGAGCAGCTGGCTGATGCATTCGGCGTCGCGGCTGATGCGAACATTGACGTACTGTTGGTTGAAAAAATTCCCGGACCGGACACGCAACTCTGCAGCTACTACACGTGGCTGGATGAATACGGAAACACGGCTTTCGATTTTACGAAACGGATCATTCGGCGGTATCCAGTCAACATGGGGCTCGCAACGTACCACGTCACGGATCATGTTGAGGGTGTCAAAGAGCACGCCGTCAAACTGTTTCGCCATGTCGAGCTGCAGGGACTGGCAAATGCGGAATTCAAATACGACGCTCGCGATGGTGTGCTGAAACTGATCGAATGCAATGCCCGGTTCACGGCCGCCAACGGCCTGGTGGCTCGTGCCGGAATTGACCTCGGTGCATTGGTCTACAATCGTCTGACCGGACTTCCGTTGCCGCCGTTGGACGACTTTCGCGACGGATTGACATTGTGGGATCCGATGCGGGATTTTAAAGCGTTTCTTGAGCTACGGCGAAGTGGAGAGCTCACCCTTCTCGACTGGCTTCGCAGCGTGTCTCGGTGGCACTGCTTTCCGGGTTTTGACCTGATGGATCCACGTCCCGGGCTGGTACGACTCATGCGGCGTCTGTGTAAGCCCGGCAAGTAACTCACTGATTCTGGTATCACCGCAGGAAACCACGTGATGAGCTCTTTCGAATTCAGTCGTGACAGGAACATTGGCAATGTGTTCTCCGGCCGCGATGTCGTCACCAGACCATCTTACAATTTTTGCATTTATCTGGGCGTGCCAGGCTCTGGTGCACTAGGGATTTTATTCCAGCTGGCTGAACGAGAATGATCCGCGAGGCTGGATGCTGACAATTCTTGCGGTCGGCACATTACTGCGACCATCGTCACTGCCGCTGTTTTCCGGCATGTTGCTCAGCAGCATTGTCTACAACGTTGCGAAGTGGCCATTTGTGGTGAATCACATCCTGCTGGAGACGATCATTAATGCCACAATTCTGGGAGCCATCATTGCCACCCTGCTCGGTCGCCGGGAATTCCGGCACTTCGACGACAAATTCCGTATGGAGGTCTTTCAGCGATTCTCCCCCGTCATCTGGATCATGCTGGTGACCGGGTTTATCGGAGGACGATCGGTTTGCCATCCGGGATTTCTTTTCACGCAGCATTTTGATTCTAACGATGATGCTGTTTTCAGCAGGCGAAGAAGTGTTTGCGATGAGGATTGCTGTACCGGCCGAAGCGGCGTATCTTCGTGTCGCCCTTCGGCTGGATATGCAGCAACCAGCAGCGGACAAACTTGACTCGGGTCAGCGCGTTCGCTTCTGTCTCATTATCACCACAGGTTTTCCTGCCGACGCGAGCGACGAAAATCACCTGGCCGCATGTATGCGACATCAGCCGGTGGCGTTTCGAGGTATGCGACTCATGTGATGGCTTCCCGGTTCCGCATCAATCGTCACGGCAATTGACTTGAACGCTGGTGTTTTTGAAAGCGGGTCAACCGTGCTGGGAATAAGGACGTTGGATTCAGGGTAGTACATCGCGACGTTGCCAGCGCGAATATCGAATTCACGCACCAGGATGTAACGCATTTCACCGGTCTCACTTTTGATCCTCACGCGCTGTTCGGGTTGCAGACCGAGTCGCGTAATATCGGCAGCGTTCATTAGAATCACGTCGCGGCGTTCCTGACCTCGGTAGAGATCTTGTTCGTCGTACACAACGCTGTTGAACTGTCCTTCCGAACGCATGGTCATCAAGCGCAGTTGACCGGCCGAGAGGGTCGATGCAGGCAATTCGATTGGATGGAACTTTGCTTTGCCGGACGCCGTTGGAAACTTGTAGTTGTCAACTGCTCGCCCCGGGACGTGGAATTCTTTTTTTGTCGCGTCGATCGTCTTCAGTTCTTCATAGCCGGGGATCAGGTCAGCCATCAGTTCGCGAACAGCCGCATGGCTTTCCATTTTTGACCAATCCAGACGATTGTCGTCGGGGAATACCCTGCGTCCAATTTCGGCAAGGATCGAGACTTCACTGCGCACGTTGCTGTGCCGCGTCGGACCGCCGTCGCTCAGCCGCACGTAGCTGAACATGGATTCCTGAGTCGTCGATTGCTGTTCTTCATCACGAGGCAGCACGGGTAAAATAAAAGTCTCTTCACCCGTGCCCCATGCGTGTCCGGTGTTCAAGGTCGTCGAAAAATAGACGACCGTCTTCAGTTTTTGCATCGTATCGAAAGCGCGTTTCGAATTTGGATTGCTGCCGTAGAGATTTCCGCCAAGGCACAATGCAAAATCCATCGCCCCGGCGTGCGCCGCATCCATGCAGGCCATCGTGTCAAAACCCGGCGATGTCGGTGGTCGGATTCCCAACTGCTTTTCAAATCGTTCCAGCATGTTCTGCTTCAAGGCGGGAGCCACTCCAACGGTGCCCAGGCCCTGCACATTGCTATGGCCCCGAATCGGCATCAGCCCCGCATGGGCTCGCCCGACCATGCCGCGAAGCAGTGCCAGATTCGCAATGGCGTGGACGTTGCGAGTTCCGTGCAGGTGATGCGTGATCCCCATGCACCAGGCGATGACAACGTTTTTGGCCTGCACATACTGGTCAGCAATGCTGCGCAAAGTGTCGCGATCGACGCCGCTTTGTGCGACAATCGCGTCCCACGTTGCAGCCTGCACAGTTTTCAGAAATTCATCAAAGCCTTCTGTGTGCCTAGCGACAAAACTTTTGTCGTGCCCATCGCGTTCGATCACGTCTTTGGCGATTCCGGTCAGCAAAGCCAGATCGCCACCGATATGAGGCTGCACGTACTGACTGGCGATCTGAGTCCCAAACAGCAGACTGCGAACGTCACTGGGGACTCGGAAATTTTCCAGTCCCAGCTCTTTCAATGGATTGACGACAATAATTCGACCGCCCTTACGACGAATCTCCATCAGCGATCGCATGAGTCGTGGATGATTTGACGACGGATTCGCCCCGATCAGAATGCACAAATCAGTGTGCTGCAGGTCTTCCAGCCGAACCGTGCCGGCTCCCGTTCCTATCGCCATTCCCAGACCGACGCCGCTGGCCTGATGACAATAGTAAGAACAATTGTTGACGTAGTTCGTGCCGAACAATCGCGCGAGCATCTGAAACAGGAATCCCGCTTCGTTCGACGCACGCCCGCTGGCATAGAAAAAACTGCGTTCCGGGCCGGCGGCTTTCATACGTTCGGCAAGAGTCGAAATGGCATGATCCCATGTCGTGACTTTGTACGATGTTGCTCCCTTGGCAAGGTACAAGGGTTCACTGATGCGACCGGAAATCTCCAACTGCCGCGACGTCATTGCACGCAGTTGGTTGAGGCTTAGCTTCTCGATCACGTCCGCCCGTAGCGCGCCTTGCATGTCGGAGGCCATCGCCTGAAACGACTTTTTGCAGACTTCAGGAAAATGGCCGCCTTCGTTGACCATGCCGCCGAGTTGCCCACCCATGCCGACCGCACAGGTCTTGCAGGTGTTTTTGGAACGCATGGCCTTCCACATGTTCCAGAAGCCGACTCGCCGAGCCAGCTTTAGGCTGTACCCAATGGCTTTCCATCCACCACCGCTGCGAGGACGACGCATGGCCGCTTTGCTCCAATTGTTCGAACGACGAAGTACCGATGACCAAACCATCTAGCCGCAAATGGATGCAAATCTACGCGAATAGCCGCAGGAGCAACAAGAAAGTCCGAATCGAAGTGTTGACTGATGACTGCATGAACAGGCCTTAGTCATCATCATTTGGCGGTTCGTACACATACCCATCGGCATCGACTGCGTATTTCAACAACACTTCCATTGAGAGGTGTTCGATGGCGGAAATATGCGTTGCCCTCAAAGCCAGCTGCGGTGCGAAGCCGGCTTCGAGTGCTTCGATCCAGCGTGGAAGGCACAGGCACCAACGATCACCCGCTTTCAAGCCGGCAAAGCTGTACTCCGGATGCGGCGTGGACAGATCGTTGCCAGCCTTCTTTGAAAACCTTAGAAACTCCGCCGTCATCACCGCGCAGACTGTGTGCATGCCATGATCATCGCCACATGTTTCGCATTTGCCCGTGCGAAAAAATCCTGTCAGTGGATCTGCAGAACAGACAAGCAGATCGTCTCCGAAAACATTCTTGGACACGATTGAACACTCCTGAATCAGAACAACTGCCCATTGCCAAAACACAAATGAAGTCCATGAGCTACAGCATAGCTGAATTCTCCAGTGCATGGCAGCGTTAAAACAGCCGGTAGAATCGGAAGAAACGTAAAGTTCGGAGCATTCATCCGTCGATGCTAGCGACGAGGCACGATGCGCATGATCAATAGCCGGGGGGGCGACGAAGCGGCAGTTTCAGCTTCGACTGATCAAAGTCTGCATTTTTCGACAGTACGCCTGGGGATTCTCAACGACGTCATGTGTAACAAAGCCGATCCACGTCGCGTCCTGCCATTTCGTTCAGTCTGTCAGAAGGAAAATTGCCATGCAAAATGGTGATATCGAGACGCAATTCACAGAAGATTCCATAACACCAGCCGCGGAACCAGCACGTCTCGCTGCCACTGAATCTGTGCGGACTGAGTCCACGACCGAATTCAACTCGGACGCTGCGAAGGAAACAGCATCGGTCGTTGCGGGTTCGACTTTAATTCCATCCGGCAACATTCGGCTGCGATCGCGAATTGGATCGTTCTGGCAGCGACTGCGCGATCAGCGTCGCGAAGCCGCTGCGGTGGTCGTATTGATCGTGATGACAATCGTATGGCTCGACACCGGCAGTTCGAAAACCGGCACAGCATCATACGCGCCGGATCCGCTCGACGGTTACGAAGCCGTGCTTTCAGACTTTGAACCTGTCGGTGACAGCCAGCCGAGGTGTGAATCCGCCGATCCGTTTGAATCATCATCAGGGAATGCCTTCGGTAGCGGCTTGTCTGCTGCGCAGTCGAAAGTCTCCGCATCAACAAACAGACCGTCGGCAGCCTTTGGTGGATCAACATCAGAGCCAACTGCTCGCTATCCGGATGACGCTCGAGCTTTCAACGCATTTGAAAACAATACATCCACGGGCGATGGTTCCGATCAGCAACTGCCTCGCAAGGTGAAGTTTGTCGGACGCATCAAGCCCGCCAACTGACATCTTTGCAATCAATTCACGGTACCATTTGAAAGCACGTCGCATGTACGAATTGTACTGGAAACTCAACCAAAAACCTTTCACTCAGCGCCAGGACCCCGCCCGATTCTATCGCAGCAAGAGCCATCAAACGGCATTACTGCGACTTAAGTACGCATTGGACAATCTCGCTGGTCCTGGGCTCATTCTTGGCGCATCCGGCACCGGCAAGACGGGTCTTGTGAAACTCTTGACAACCGATCATAAAGCCTTCCAGCCACTGGTCCACATCGTGTTCCCGGCGATTTCTCCTGAGGAACTGCTGCGTCTTATTGCCAGTGAAGTTGCGACGTTTGCATCTGTCAGTCCCGTGATCTCGCCAGGAACCGACGGTGTATTGCGTGAGATTCTGACTTCCCTTAGGCGGCTTGCAGTCACCGGCCATCGCACGTTGTTGTGCTTTGATGATGCGCACTTGCTTTCAGAAGAAGCGCTCCTGCATGTTGTGCAGCCTTTGTTGAATCTGGCCGAATCCGAAGACCGTGCGCTGCTGGCCATCTTGCTCGTCGGGCAGCCTGTGCTGTCCTCCAAAATTCGTAAACTGCATCAGATCAGCGAACGTATTGCTGTGACCACCGCACTCACCGGCTTCACAGCGAATGAAACGTCTGACTATGTACGCAGCAGTCTCCTGCAGTCCGGTGGACGTTCAGATATTTTTTCCGCAGACGCACTGCAACGACTGTTCGAAATCACGACGGGCAACCCGCGTCGGATTAATCGTCTGGGCGACCTGGCACTGCTCGTGGGTTATGCCGAACAACTCGGCCAGATTACCGCCAGCCAGATAGATGCCGTGTCTGCGGAGCTCATGCCTGCGGCCGCGTAACGCAACACTGCAGCTATGTCTGCACAAGGCCCGACGTCCAGGTGCTGATAATGCCCCCCAAGATGACTGGCAGCCAGGCTGCGAAATCAGGACTCACTTTTCCGATGGAACCAAGGGCGAAACAACCCTGAGCGACCATATAAAGCATTCCCAGCACGCCCGCACAGACGACCATATTCGTAATCAGGCTGTGTGATTCTTTACGCATCACCAACGGTAATGCAATAGCGATGTTGAGCAGACACAGGAATGGGCGTGTAATGCGAGCATGCAGTGCCAGACTTTGACCTCGCACGGGCATCGGGCCCGTTGATGGATTCTGAATGCGTTGAATCAACTGCATTGACGACAGCAGCTTCAGATTTCGACCACGATTGTAAAGCTGATCGAAGCTGACTTCCGAAGCGATGAATACGTCCTTTCCGTTGCTGCTCGGAATGATGCGTTTGCGTCCGACTTCAGTTAGAAGGTCCGTATCCAGGACGCCTACCAGATTCTGCAGCAACCAGCCGGAGCGATGTTGAGCCGTTTGGCTGATGAACGTCGCCTTCTCCGCTTTCAGCACACAGATCTGACTCGCGATTTCCGGTTTCGGAAGCGTGAAACTTGCTCCGACAAGCGTCTGATTGTGAACAAGCACCTGGTCGCCATCAATGTGCATCAGATAGTTCCAGTAATCGTAAACTGGTTCTACTTTTTGCACTTGAGCCGTTTTGCTTCCCCGCGGAGTTTGCAACTGCACTGCCAGACCGGGAATGATAAATTCCTGATTGGCAATCAGGGCTCCATTGAGAATCGCGGCGGCGATGAGCAGTGGTTTGAGTAGACGAAAAGCAGGAATACCTGCAGCAAGGATCGGATACGTTTCCGAGTGCTTCTGAAGCATTGCCAGAACCACGATGACTGAAATGACGATCAGAATCGGGCCGGCCATTTCAAAAAACTCACAGGCACGGTAAGCATAGAATTCCAGAACTCGTCGAAAAAGCTCCACATTAGAAGCAGAAACTACCTGGAAGTCGTCAATATTCATGAACAGGTCGATCACGATAAACAGTCCGTACGCGGAGACAAAGAATACTACAAACGTATGCAGCAGTCGTCCCAGCAGATACCTGTCGAAAGTGGTAAACATCCTGTTTCCAGCTGTCGTGCGCTGCGATCCGTCGCAAGCGCTCGCCCTAAATCTGTTTCCGCCGTTGTGTACGCTGACGCATTACAGTGGACCAGCGGATTTCAGGTCAAGATCGGGTTACACACCACACGGCCGGAAATGAGTCCGGCGAGCGGAGCGGCGTAAACCCTCCGGTACATCGCCTTTGTACCGGCAAGCTGACGCATGACGTTCGCCAATTCTCTCGCTCATGACCGCGCGGACGAGGTCTCCGGAACGGTCCGATGCCACGTCCGGCAGAACCTGTTCACGCATGGCAGCCTCGATTGCCCAATTCTGACCTTTCCTCAATTTCGGCAAACGGCTACGGTCCGCCCTCTTCGGCAAGAACTGCCGCAGCAGAATTTGCTGCGGCAGTCTTCGCCAAAGCGGCACAGCATGTGCGGAAATTGAGTTTGTTCAGAAGGAAAGCTGAAACAACTAATGTTTCGGCTCTGATTCTGAAAAAGTTGCCAGCAGTTCTTGTAACTCTGACAACACGCTCGGTTCACCTGAAATGGAATTCAGCGACCGGGCAACGTGTTTGAAATCTCATGCAGGATTGCAGGAGAGCTTCGATCCGAGCTCACATTCACTTTAGGCAGGGAAGCCACCTATGAAGCTGATCATGTTGCTGATGATGGCCTTTGATGGTGCATCAGATTCAGCCCCCGATGTGCAGTTGCTCGATTTCTCTGCGGGCTACTGCGCCCCCTGTCAGCAAATGGTGCCGATCCTGCAACGCATGGAACAGGCAGGATTTCCGATCCGGCAGTTAGATATCGCCGAGGACCCGGAACTGACCAAACGCTTCAGTGTCGATCGTATCCCGACGCTCGTGCTACTGGTTGAAGGTAAAGAAGTCCGTCGATTTGTCGGGCTGACCAGTGAAGATGAACTTCGTCGTGCGATGAACAAGGCGGCGGCGGATCTATCGGAAACACGCACAGCGGCGACAGTGTCCGGAGAGCAGCAGTATGTGTCGGTCGAAACCGAACTCAATGGCTCCGCTGAAAAACTAAAGATTAAAAATGATGGAGCGGCGGATCATCCCGAGGTGACACGTGTGCCGGAGCAGCGTTCACTGGGTGACATGTTCCGTCGTATGATCGGCAAGGGATCGGACGGATCCAATGTCCCGACTCTGCGAGGCCAAGATCCGGCTTCGACCGAAGATATAACTTCGGATGCAATGAAGACCGCTTTTGCAGCGACCGTGCGAATTCGAGTGGCGGGTAAGTCCACTGAAGACGGCAAATACCTTCAGGACGTCGGCACAGGCACTATTATCCACAATGCGACCGGTGAGGCCATCATTCTGACGTGTGCTCACTTGTTTCTGAATATTGCGGTGAAGGAAGCCGTGGTGGAAGTGGAAGTGTTTGAAGACGGAAAAGCCGTTACCTATCCGGCCAAACTGGTAGGCGGTGATCACGACGCGGATTTGGCCCTGTTGCGGATTCGAACATCAAAGACTTTTCCTGTCGCGAAACTCAGTGCAAAGACTGCTGAAGCCAAACCGGGTCAGCCCATGGTCAGCTTCGGTTGCAATGACGGAGCTGATCCAACGCGACTGGACACGAAGCTGGTTGACATCAACCGTTACGATGGTCCGCCGAATTTTGTCTGCACGATTGATCCCATCAGCGGCCGCTCGGGCGGCGGGTTATTCAGTACCAGCGGAGAACTGCTGGGCGTCTGCAGTTGTGCAGACCGGAAGACTCATGAAGGACTCTATGCTGCACATGGTGCAATTCTCGAACTGGTGAGTTACTGCGAGCTAAAAAAAATTCTGAAGCCAAATGGTGCGACGGGAGGCGAAGATCCGTCAGAAATGTTCAAGGATCAGATGGAGAAACCAGCCTCGGGAAATCCTGAATCCAACCCCGCGATTGCCAAAGTACCATCGCCCACGACATCGCTGTCTGACTCGGACAAATTCGGTGACTTCCGCGAAATCTCTCCCGATACACTGCTTGAACGCCCAAGTGCTGCTCCGTCCGTAACACCGGCCCGCATTCAACCATCGACACAACCTGCAGTGGCATCGAACTCAACTGGTCCGGAAATCACAATTGTGATCGACGATAAGATTCCGGGGTCTCAGAAGAAAACGATCGTGATCCCGCAAGCGAGTGCGTGGATGCTGGAAATGCTGACGGGAGAAACCGCCGAAACCGCATCGCCAGTGACCACAGCCCTGCGACCTGTGCGAATGACGACTGCGAGACGATGATACACTGGGTTCTTCAACAACCGCTGTCTTCGCGAAGTTTACTTCTTTTCTAACACTGCATTTTGTTTACTCAGAAACTTCTAGTGCATCCTGTTCTGGCGTGGCGGCTTTCTGAAGTCCAGATGCTGGTTCCGGAGTTGGTTGAACTGGAGTTTCGATTTCAAAACTGCTGCCGGTATCACTCAGTGGAACCAGAAATAGCTGACCCGATTGAAGTGACTGGATCTTTTTATCAATGGATGGTTCCAGCGTGCTGTCGATAAATGATACGCTCCTGTAAATCGAACGAGCGAGCTCGGAACGACCGATCGCTGCGGCCAGGTCCCCAAGTTCGATTCGCGCTTGAGCATCATCGCGAGTCTTGACAACTTCGCGCAGTTTGGCAGAAAAATTTAACTCCAACTCTTTGAGCTGATCAACGTTCTGCTGAGCTGCAACCGCCAGTTTTTCTTCCCCCGCAATCGTCGCAAGCTTTACAACGATTTCGAAAAGCTTTGAATTGCGTGAGTGAATCCGAAGCGGTTTCTGCAGATTAGTCAGCGCCTCAATTGCTTTTTCCTTTGAGCCAATTCCGGCCATAATCCTGCCGTAGGTCAGATTGGCCGTGGCGTCATAGGGGACCACTTTCAGGGCAATATCGAGTGTTGCGATCGCCTGTTCAGTTTCACCTTTTTCAAGCTGTACCAATGCGCGAGCAGAATCTCGAACGCCTTCAGAATCCAAAACTGACAAGAATTCTTCAATGCCGTTTAAGTTGCCCGTTTCGATCCGGCACATGACGAGGCGATAGACCTTATTGGAATTTGTAGGATCGTTCGGATCCGCAATGAGCGATGCTTCGTACTCCGTCGCCGCTTCCGCGTACTGGTCCGTATCTGAATTGATATCGGCGATCAACTGATGCACAAGGCCGAGCCTGAACTTGCGTTCTCGCAAAGTCATGAGGTGCTTCAGGGATTCGTCCCAGCTGATCATGTCCTTTAGAACATACGCCAGACTCAGCCGAACGTCATCGACACTCTCGTCTTCCTGAAGAATCGTTTCGTAGGCTGCGATGCATTCGGCTCGCTGACGCGATCGCAGGTAGGCATTCCCAAGCTGCGTCAGTGCCTTGATGCGAATTTTGGGTTCCTTCGATGCGTCCTGAAGAAACGGAATCGCCAGAAGAGGCTTGGATTTCCCGAGATTTAACATACCTTCGAGCAGTTTTTGTTCTGCGGCGTACTCAGGAAATTTCTTCAAATTCTGGACACTGCGTTCGATCGCAACGGCGTCACCTTTTTCGATCGCGACCATGCCTTCCTGAACGTACATCCGGGGGTCTTCAGGAATAGCTTTCTTCACCAGCGTAGTGACGACGAAAACCCCGAAAATGACTAGGATCAACCACAACCACCAGGGAATTCCACCAGAAACTCGTTTGGGCGCGGGGACGGGTCTGGAGAGTGCGGGCTTTGGTGACATAATTCGAGTTGCTTCACTTTCTGAACACTTGGGATCGACGGGACGGTAGTCCTGGCAAACAGAAACGAACTGAATTTTCATAACAACTGCGTGGCATGCAACCACGGGTTCGACGTCAGAATAGACAGTTTTCCTGTTTCCGATGGTTGTTACGGCAATTTCGTCTATGGTATTGGGTGTTTTCTGACTTGAAATGATTCCTTGCAGATTTCGTGCTGCGAAACACCTTACGATGCCCGACCCACTGACTTTTGCCACTCGCCGAGACCTGCTTTCTGGCCTGAATCCCGTTCGCGCTTATAAAAATCGCGATTCTGAGGCAAATCCGGCTTCCAGTTCGCGTACGCAGCCGTCGGCAGGAATTACTGTCCGACTTTCCGCGCGGACGATGGCATGTGATTTTTCCGTCATTATGAATCCCGGACCGACGGAACAAATCGAGGCCGCTGGCGAGGCTCTGGAACTGATCTACGCAATCGAAGGCTGGCTGAGCATTTATCGGGAATCCAGTGAGTTGTCGGTCGTCAACCGCACCGCCGCTGAATTTCCGGTCAGTGTTCGCAGGGAACTGTTCGATCTGCTGAAAAAAGCCGTGGAAATCAACGTCCGCACAGGCGGAGCGTTCGATATGGCGACTGGTTCCTTGACGCGATTGTGGCGAGTCTGCCGCCGGGATCATCGGATTCCCGTGCAGGCTGAAATAGATGCGGCGCTGACGCAGGCCGGGCTAAAATACGTGGATCTGCTCCCTGATTCGCAAAGCGTGGCGTTTAGTCGACCGGGAATTGTGCTGGACCCTGGAGCAATCGGAAAAGGATATGCGTTGGACGAAGCATGCGATTGGCTGGGCCGATTCGAACATGGCCCGAACTCGTTTCTGCTCCACGGCGGACACAGCAGTTTGCTTGCGCGAGGTGGACACAACGGTCATCCGGGCTGGCCAGTCGGCCTCGGAAATCCGCTCTTCACAGAAAAACGCCTAGGCACGCTATTGCTTTGCGACCGGGCGATGGCGACAAGCGGGTCGAATATCCAATTTTTCCGACATGAAGGAAAACGTTACGGGCACATTCTTGACCCACAGACCGGCTGGCCAGTCGATGGAATGCTGTCGGTGACGGTTTTGGCCACATCAGCAGCCCTGGCTGACGCACTCTCGACGGCATTTTTCGTAATGGGAGTCGAAAAAGCCCGGCGCTGTTGCGAGAATTGGCTGGACGTCGCTGCTATCCTATTGCCCTTTCCGAACAAGGGAAACAAAGTCCAGCCGACCGTTGTAAACATTCCTGAGGAACACATCGTCTGGGACGAAGACCAGATCATGAGACCTTGAGGCTTGGAATTCGAACGCACTTCCAGAAAGAAATCGGAGATTTTCTCCCGTGGTTGATATTCGCCGATATTCGCTCGCCGCTGTCGTGCTGCTCGTCGTTTTGCGAGTTGCCATTGGATGGCAACTGCTCTACGAGGGTATGTGGAAAATTGACACGCTCAGCACACAGTCGCCGTGGTCATCGGATGGCTACCTGAAAAGTGCTCAAGGGCCGTTTCGCGGTCTTTTCCGATCCATGTCCGGGGATCCCGACGATAAGTCATGGCTGAATCCGGATGCCGTCGCAGCGCGCTGGGATATTTTTAGTCAGCGTTTCAGCCGTCACTATCAGCTGAGCGACGGGCAAAAGTCTCAGCTTAAAAAACTGATTGACGGTGCCAGCAGCCATGACGCGGTGCTGGGCATAACGAAGTTGCCCGAGGGCGTGGATTTCACTGCTCTGCGACTGGACAAGACCATCTCGTTCGATGGTGCGGCAAAGCGACTGAAGATTGATGGACAACGGCGAATGACGTCTTCTGAAAAAGCCAGTCTCGAAGCACAAGTCGCCGATCGCACAGGCGACGACTACGATCAGTATCGCAAGGCACTGGATGAAGCGTTCACACGCGCCAGTCGCCTGTCATACAAAGAACGTATGCGAGCCCATCTGCTGGGTGATCCGGATAACGCTGGTCTGGTCGATGGTCGCATCAGTCAGATCGAACTCTATAACCAAATGGTGAAACGATACGAAGATCGACTGGCCTCAGCCGAACTGACGTTCGAACAGGATCACCTCAATCGCATCTGGTCAGATGCCCGTGCGAAGGCTCGTGACTTGGCTGGGCCGGTGATGGCATTGGACAAGGAACTGAAGGAAGAGGCGCTGAAGATTCCCGAGGTGTCTCAGTTGGCTCGGGGACCGTTGTCACCGCCGCTGTCGCCAATTCGCATTGTCGATCTACTCACAATCGCAGGCTTGGCGGGGTTGGGGATTCTGTTGATTGTCGGACTGTTTTCACGATTTTCAGCCTTGTCCGCCGCCTTCATGGTGTTTGGCTTTTACCTTGCGATGCCTCCGCTGCCGGGAGTGCCCGATGCGCCGGGGCCGGAGCATAGTTTTATTGTGAACAAAAATCTGATTGAAGTCTTTGCCTTGCTGGCATTGGCGTCAGTTCCGACTGGTTATTGGTTTGGATTGGATAAACTTGTCGCTGGATTTTTCTGCAAACGGAAGACGGCGAAAGCTGTGGAGAAGAAATTTGAAGCGGCAAAGCGCTAGCTGGGTGTTGATTTAGTCACTCGGATCAAGTTTTCGTTTCAACGGCAAGCCGTAGGCGACTGTTTCCCTGAACGCCGACGCCTGCGGCTTGCCGTTAAACGATGAAATCAACAGACCGCTGGTCGCTGGTAACTGATGGCGACCCTTCGGGGCAAAAACACAACAACTCACGATCAAAGTTATAGTGGAGATGATGACCATGGAAATCACACCTGAGCAGGCTCAAATCGGAAAAGACAACTTCAACGAAGTCGTCGGCCTTACACGCCGCGACTTTATCAAAGGCACGGCGGCTGCCGGCGTCGGTCTTGGTGCATTGTACTTCGATTATGAGAAACTGAACGGGTCTCCAATCAAAGCTGCGTTTATTGGCTGCGGAGATGAAGCCAATGTGCTGCTGACCGAGCATCCGACGGAATACATGGAAGTCGTCGCGATCGCCGACCCGCGAAAGGCAAATATCGAAGATACATTCAGGGGAACTCATCCGGAAGCTCGCGTAGGGCTGATCAAAAAGCTTGGACAGGACAAGGCTGGCACCGTGCAGGTCTTTGAAAGCCATCTCGAATTGCTGCAGGCACGAGCCGACGGAAAGGTGAGTTTCGATATGGTGGTGATTGCTGTGCCTCTCAGCCAGCATGCACCGATTGCGATCGCCTGCCTTGACGCAGGACTGCATGTACTCACCGAAAAACTGATGGCTCACAATATCACTGAATGCAAGCAGATGATTCGTAAGGCCGACGAAAAGGGCCTGCTGCTGGCGGTCGGTCATCAGCGGCATTACAGCGTGCTGTATGACAACGCAAACGATCTGATCAAGAAGGGTCTGCTGGGTGATATTAAATTCATCCGCGCTCAGTGGCACCGCAATAATAGTTTCCCCGGACGCGACAGCTGGCGTAAATGGGAAGATACACCGACTGCGGAGCGAGAGCATCTCCTAGAACTCGAAAAATCCGGCAAGCTCAAGGAACTGGGTTATGACAGTGCTCAGCAGCTTGTGGACTGGCGACTATATAACAAGACCGGCGGCGGACTTATGGCGGAACTCGGAAGTCATCAGATGGATGCATCGAGTATTTTCCTGGGCAAGAAGCATCCGCTGGCTGTGCAGGGCTACGGCGGAAAGAACTTCTACGGGGTCAAAGGACTTGGTCCGGAAGACAAATGGATCGATGACCGCGACATTGATGACCACATTTATGTGACTCTGGAATTTCCTGGCAAACTCTATGAACAAGAAAAGAATGACATCGCAATCGTGACATATTCTTCGATCAGCACCAATCGTCAGGAATTCTACGGGGAAACAGTCTTCGGCAGTCGAGGCACACTGGTGATGAAGGAAGAAAAAGAAGCATTGCTGTACAAGGAACAAAGCCCGTCCAGCGGCGGTGGGCTGGATCAGCGTTTGTGGGTGATTGACAATGCCAAGGGTGGCGGACCAGCACTCGACAGCTACAACACGGCCGCCCCCAGCGCCGCAGGTGCGATGGCTCAGGCAGGCATGGGTGACAAAGTCAGCCGCGGTTACAAGGAAGAAATGGAACACTTCTGCTATTGCATCAGCAACAAGCTGGGCGCCGACAAACTGCGTTGCAACGGCCGCGTCGCGATGGCCGATGCGATCATGGCTCTCACGGCAAATCTGGCGATGAAGCATAAGAAACGAATTGTGTTCAAAGACGAATGGTTCGATCCGTCCAGCGACGCTGTTCCGGAAACAGATGAACAGATCACAGGGTAATCAAATCGCATGGGACGCTGGCCTGACAATCGTCGCTCCAATCTGATCGCCTTTGCGCTGATTTTTGTCTTGTTTCCACTGCTGGCATGGGCCTGTGTGTGGATTATGAAACGTTAGGTGTTGGAAAAAAGAGGCAGGAATTAATAGCCAAATGGCCCGAAGGTTCCTTCGCAATATTGGTTCCTGATCCCTTTTCCCAACTGTTCTGCTGTGAAAGAAGTCTCTGTGTCCAATGCTGCTCCCGCTGCGCAAACTGCTGCGTCTTCCGTCAACAAGGCGACGTTGTTCATCGTCTTCCTGACGGTCTTTATCGATCTGTTGGGTTTTGGAATTGTGCTGCCGCTGCTGCCACGTTACGGAGCCCTCTTTAATGCGAGCGGCTGGCAGCTCGGAATGCTCATGGCTTCGTTTTCAGCCATGCAGTTTATCTTCGCGCCGATGTGGGGCAGTTTATCTGATCGTATCGGTCGTCGACCGATCCTGCTGCTGGGGCTGGCGGGATCCACGATCTCTTACGGACTGTTTGGTTATGTGTCCGCTCAGGGCCGCGACGCTCTAATTTTTGGATTCAGTCCCCTAGTTTGGATGTACGTGACACGCATCGGAGCCGGCATTGCCGGTGCCACGATCTCGACGGCCCAAGCTGTGATTGCGGACTGTACCGGACCGGAAGGTCGCGGCAAGGGAATGGCGTTGATCGGCGCGGCGTTTGGAATCGGATTCACATTTGGTCCGCTGATCGGCGCGATCTGCGTTTCGAATGACGCCGCTGTCGCACTAAATGATCCACAATGGACGATGGTCAAGTCATGGAGCGATGACACCACTCCGGTCTCTAAGCAGCAATTTCTGGATGAAGTGTTTCAGAAATCAGTGGTTTCTGATGCCAACAAAGAAGCCATTTCTTCGTTGCTGGCAACACCAATGCTTCAAGCTGAACTTAAACGTCGTCTGCTGGAACCGCCATCCGGGATGCCTGGATATGTGGCATCGGTACTTTCCGCGCTGGCGTTCCTGCTGGCGACGGTGAAACTTCAGGAATCCCGCAGGCCATCCGAGTCGGGTCAGCGATCATTACACCGCGCGTTTCGGCCGGGTGAAGCGATACGGCATCTTTCAACCCCCGGAATGTCGATCATCCTGTTCGCTGTGTTCATTACGACTTTTGGATTCGCACAGTTTGAAAGCACATTGTCGTTGCTGACCAGCGAATTTGGTTACAGCACGCAATGGAATTTTTTGCTGTATGCGTATGTTGGACTTGTGTTGTCGATCGGACAGGGAATGCTGGTGCGTCGTCTGTTGCCGCGACTTGGCGAACGTCGCATGGCGTTGATCGGCGTAACGCTGATGACGATCGGATTTTCACTGATTGGATTCGCGGGCATGAAGATCCTGCCGCCGGTGTCGCTGTGGTTCATCCTGCCCATTGTCGTCATTGGATTTTCCGCGGTGACACCTTCGCTGCAGTCGATGCTGTCACAGGCTGCGTCGAGCGACGAACAGGGATCAGTGCTGGGGACTGGCCAGAGCCTGTCTTCGCTGGCGCGAATCCTTGGACCGTCGCTCGGCATTCCTTTACTGCGTCAATCGACATCTTTGCCCTACTTTCTGGGTGCCGCCCTCATACTCAGTGGCGGTGCCTTGATCCGCCGTATGCCGGGAAAGAAAAGTAGTGATCACTCGCGTCCTACAGTTTCTCATAGGCAATCTTAAACAACTCTTCGCAGTCTTTGAACTTCCCGGATGTCAGTCCCTTCTTGAACCACTTGACTCGTTGGTCGGAGCGACCGTGAGTAAATCGTTCCGGAACAACATGTCCTGTCGCTTCACGTTGAAGTGTGTCGTCGCCGATCTGGTTGGCGGCGTTGATGCCTTCTTCCATATCGCCGTCTTCCAGAATGTCGTACGCTTTGTGAGCATGATGAGCCCAGACACCGGCGAGGAAGTCGGCCTGCAGCTCCAGCCGCACGGACATCTGATTTGAAAGTCGTTCGTCTCGTTGCGACCTTGCCTCGTTGACGATGTCGCTGAAACCAGTCAGGTTCTGCACATGATGAGCGATCTCATGGGCGAGCACGTACGCCTGAGCAAAATCACCCTTGGCATGATGGCGTGTCGCCAGTTCATCAAAGAACGAAGGATCGATATAAACCTGCTCATCAGCCGGACAGTAAAACGGCCCCATCACGGCACTGGCGTTTCCGCAACCGGATGCAACGCTGTCCGAGAAAATAACGACCTTCGGAGGCGTATAGACAGCTCCCTGAACTTGTTCCTTGAAAAGCTTCGTCCAGATTGTCTCTGTATCGTGCAGAATAACACTGATAAATTCCTTGCTTTTGTCGTCAATGCCTTTTCCCGGAGTTGCTGGCGCAGAAGCAGCTCGATCTTGGAGATTTTTGGCGACGTTGACCACCAATCGCTGCTGATCTTCAGTCGCACCGAACATTTTCATGGCGATCATCAATACGAGCAGCAGCAAGCCACCACCGCCCGCCGCAACCGCCGGCCCTCGCATGCCGCGACGATCCTCAACATTTGAACTTTGTTCACGACCTTCCCACTTCATGATGTCGTCTCGCTGGAAAAAACTGCACTGCAGCCTGCCAAGTGCTTTGGCAACGCCGGATTGATTGGGTCAACATATTTCTTGAGAGGATTCTAGCCATCGCCGTTCGGATTCTACAGAACGATCGTCGGAGCCAGTAAAAAAATATCGTGACGGATCTTTGCGAGCTTTCAATCAACCCCGACCACTGGCTTTTGAAGTTTCGCATTTCAGACCTTCCGGGCCTTATACAGCGACCCAATCGGGTTGTGAGCGAATCCCGCGCCAAATTTTTCCCATAATCACCACGCCAGCTGTGAGAAGGATCCGCATTGCGGCAAAAGCGGTCACTCAGTTGCAGGGGATACCTGGGCCATCGTTTGCTCCACTTTCGCTATAAATCTCTGTGGCTCCGTGCCTCTGTGAGGAAGAAATTGTTCTCACGGAGGCACGGAGTTCGCGGAGGAAGTGAGTTGCGGAGAGGAGGTTCGCGGCGAGCTGCGTTTTCCAATTCGTCTACCGGGGCCATCGTTTGCTCCACTTTCGCTATAAATCTCTGTGGCTCCGCGCCTCTGTGAGGAAGAGATTGTTCTCACGGAGGCACGGAGCTCGCGGAGGAAGTGAGTTGCGGAGAGGAGGTTCGCGGCGAGCTGCGTTTTCCAATTCGTCTACCGGGGCCATCGTTTGCTCCACTTTCGCTATAAATCTCTGTGGCTCC
>CANJQC010000035.1 GCA_947476295.1 Planctomycetaceae bacterium
TCAGCGAGCGGCAGGGCGTCCGCCCAACGTGTCATCAGCGATTTTCACGGAGGGCTGACGCCCTGCCGCTCGCCTTGTTTATACAGTCGCAGGCACTGCTTCATTTAACAACACGCCCTGCACTTTGAGTTCCGGGCTGGCAATTGCCGCCAGCGCTGGAATCAGAACGGCAATTTCATTTCGCAGTGCTTCCGTCTGAATCAATCCGGGACGTTCAGCAAGATCCCACAGCAATCGACCGTCCGGACGAGTCCCGTCCGGCCCGCGCACAGAGCGGTGAATCAACTGAGCAAGCCCCTTGTGATTCACGAACACACCTTCGCGTTCGACAAATGTCCCCGACGGCAGCACATGCGTCGCATGTTTCAGCACCGGTGACGGCAGAATATCCTGCACAATCACCGTTTCTACTTTACTAAACGCTTCGGCATGAATATCCGTCATCCAGCCTTCCGGATCACCGCCGACCAGATACACCGCGTGAAATTGACTGGCGGACGAAAGACGCAGCAGTTCTTCGAACGGCATCACGTCGCCCACAAAATGATTCAATACGGCTTCGACGCCCGCTCGGTTTGGACACTTCTCGGCACGGATCGTGAACTTAACCGGTTCAACAACTCTCCCCGTGATGTCTTTCGGGAAGTGGTCATCTTTGCCTTCGACTCGAACAGGCCCCATCGCCAGCGTGACATCAACCGACAGACTCTTCAGAAAACTGCTCAGCAGGAACGCTTCCTCCACTGTCATCCACGGTGAAAGCACAGCAGCGACTTTGCCCTTGCCACCCTGTGCCGCCTTTGTCAACGCTGCTCGTGCGGAATTCAGCACGGTATCAAAATCTGTGGACGTGACGTGCCCGTTGGTTCTGGTTTCCGGTGAAACAAGTCTCTGATCGGAATGGGTATATTTCCAGCCGAAACGACCGGCGTCGCACATGAAGTGCCCCTGGGCCTTTTCATTGGGACGCGGATGCAACCGGTAAACTCGTTCTTCATTCTGATCCACTGTGATGCTGCAACCTGTGCTGCAACCTGGACAAACCGACGATGCGCTTTTGAGCCACCAGACTCGCTGCTGATACAGAAAGTCTTTACTGCACAAAGCTCCGACCGGACAAAGATCGACGACGTTGCCCGCCAGTGGATTATTAACCGGATATCCCGGAAAGATATCGATTTCTTCATGCGACCCACGGCTGACAACCTGCAGTTCAGCCGATCCGCTGATCTCGCGTGTAAACCGAACGCAACGTGTACACATAATGCAGCGGTCGGTGAACAGCGTGATCTGATCGCCGATGTTGGTCTTATCCGGCTTGATATTTTTCGGTTCATTCAGACGACTGTATCCACGACCATAATTAAAGCTGTAATCCTGAAGATAACACTCACCGGCCTGATCGCAGGTAGGGCAGTCGAGTGGATGATTGAGCAGGAGGTATTCCAGAGTCGCTTTGCGTGCGTCTTTGACCTTCTGGCTGTCGGAGATAATTACCGTGCCGTCCTTCGCAGGAGTCTGGCATCCGGGCACGAGCTTCGGCTGCATCGCCACGGTGCCGTCCGGCTTCTTGTCACCGACCTCGACAAGACACATGCGACAGCTGGCGACGACCGACAACTCCGGATGCCAGCAATACGCCGGGATTTCAACACCGACCTTCGCCGCTGCCTGAATACAGTTCAGCCGCTCACTCGCGCCGATTTCAACTTCTTTACCGTTTACTAAAACCGTTGCCATGCCGATATCCGGTCCTGAATTTCAAATCTGAAATTTCAAATTTCAAATCTCTTAAGGCTTTGGAAAAGGGGTCAGGAACCAATAGTGCGCAGCACCCGCTGGGCCATTTGGCTATTGGTTCCTGACCCCTTTTCCAAACTCATTAATGCACTTCCATCAGCTTCTGTGCCGACGTTTCCGTGGCTCGTTTGCTGTTGATGTATTCTTCAAAGTCACCCCGAAACTTGCTGATCGCGTTCTTCACCGGCCACGCAGCTCCGTCGGAAAGCCCGCAAATGGTTGTCCCCGGAATAATGCCCATCGATCCCGCAACTTCCATCAATAAATCGAGATCTTCAATCCGCCCCTGACCGATGCGAATGCGCGTCAGGATTTTCGTCATCCATGCCGTGCCTTCACGACACGGAGTGCACTGGCCACAGGATTCATGGGACATGAATCTGCAGCAATTGAACAACACATCAACCATGCTCGTCTGATCGTCGATGACGACCACCGCCGCCGTTCCAAGTCCTAAACAACCAACCTTGCCCGGGCCCGCAAAATCCAGCTTCGTGTCCAGTTCTTTGTCTGACAGAAATCCCATACTGATCCCGCCCGGAACAACAGCCTTGGCCTTGCGGCCTTTCCAGACTCCACCCGCATGTTCTTCAATCAGTTCGCGAGCCGTCACGCCTAATGGCAACTCCACGCAGCACGGTTTGTTGACATGTCCGCTGATGCAATACAGCTTCGGGCCGTAACTTCCTGGATCACGCGGATTGCTGGGGTCAGGCGGAACCCCAATCGACTTAAACCACGCTCCACCGCGATAGAGAATCTGAGTGACGCAGCACAGCGTTTCGACATTGTTCACAATCGTCGGCTGGCGAAATAATCCTTCGATCGCCGGAAAGGGCGGCTTAATACGAGGCCATGCGCGTTTGCCTTCGAGACTTTCAATCAGCCCCGTTTCTTCACCGCAGATGTAAGCGCCCGCTCCACGATGCAGCACGATGTCCAGATTAACGCCTGTGCCAAGCAAGTTTTTTCCGAGCAATCCAGCCGCGTAACATTCCTTGATTGCCGCGTCCAAGACTCGGTAACTGCGCCCATATTCGTATCGCAGATACAGGTAAGCGTTGCTCGATCGAATCGCATGGCAGGCAATGATAATGCCCTCGATCAGCTGATGCGGATCCTTCTCCATCAGAATGCGATTATTGAACGTCCCCGGTTCGCTCTCGTCGGCGTTGATGCACAGATAAATTGGACCCGGATGATCCTTGGGCAGAAACGTCCATTTGAGCCCGCACGGAAACCCAGCACCGCCGCGACCACGGAGCCCGGCGTCTTTGACGAGGTTCGTCACATCGCCCGGTGCCATGCTCAGGAATTCTTTGATCCGCGCATAACCACCATCAGCCTTGTACGTCGTGAGTGACGTACTGTCCGGCTTGTTGATTCGTGCGAACAAAACAGGTTCGAACTTTGCCACAACGGTCCTCTCAACGCAGTACAGGTCATAGGACCCGTCCCATAAAACTAAGGCCTAGAGACCCGGTCAGCGAACTCAAGACGACTGCGAATCCCTACAGTTTCTCAATCAACGCCGATACGGATTCCGCATTCATGTCCATATGACATTCGTCATCCACTAGAATGCAGGGAGCCCCTTCACAGGCACCCAGACACTCGGCAAACTCCAATGTCACCTTGCCATCTGCTGACGTTTGTCCAGGATGCATGTGAAACTTATTACAGACCTTTTCCAGAACTTCTTCGCCACCACGCAACATGCACGAAATACTGCGACAGACCCAGATTCGATGATTTCCGAGAGCGTGTTTTTCATCCTTAAAGAAGTTATAAAACGACATCGTGTCGTGAACTTCTGCAGGGTGCAACTCCAGTAATTCAGCGATCCCGATGATTGCCTCTGTCGAGACCGCCCGCATGGCATCATGCACGATGTGCAGCGCCGGAAGCGTCACCGCTCGTTTGTTCGGATATTTTGGAAACTCCTGACGAATCCGCAAACGGAGTTCTTCACTTAGCTCACTCATTGATAAACAGCCTCGCCGCCTCGTAGGGTGTGACCAGCGAAGCGCAGGCACACCATCAAGCTTTGTCTAACGATCCAACTCCGCCGCAATAATGTTGAGACTTCCTAGTACCGCCACCACGTCGCTGAGTTGATGATCCTTGATCATGTGCGGAAACATGGCGAAGTGAATGTAAGATGGCGGGCGAGTTCTTGCGCGATACGCCCGCGTTTCCGCGTTGCCCACGATAAAGAAACCCAGCTCGCCATTCGGTGATTCCGTCGCCGCGTATACCTGCTCACGAGGCACAGCGTAGCCCTTGTTCGGCATGATGACTTCGAAGTGCTGAATGAGCCCTTCGATACTGCGATACACGGACGGCTTTGCAGGCAGAACCATGTCACTGTCGACGGCAATATTCACTGGTCCGGCCGGGATGTTTTCAATCGCCTGCTCGATGATTTTCAGGCTTTCCAGCAATTCACCCATCCGCACCAGAAACCGAGCGTAACAGTCACCGTTCTTTGAACAGACGACATCAAAATCCAGATCTTCGTAAGCCAGATACGGTTCATCGCGACGCAGGTCACGTTCAATCCCGCTCGCTCGCGCGATCGGCCCGCTGGCACTCAAGTTCACTGCATCTTCAGTGCTCAAGTAGCCAATACCTTTTGTGCGATCGACGAAAATACGGTTCTTCGTCAACAGTCGATCAACTTCGTCGTAGACCTTTGGAAACTCTTTGATGAACTTGCGAACACTGTTGATCCAGTCCATGTTGACATCAAACAGCACGCCACCGACACGGGTGTAGCTGGTGTGGAACCGCTGGCCCGAGGCCATTTCAACAATGTCATAAATGTGTTCGCGTTGCTGAAAAAAGTAAAGGAACGCCGTGAATCCACCTAAGTCCAGGGCCGTAGTGCCGACGTTCAGCAGGTGGTCGTGCATCCGCATCAGTTCAGCGAGGATGGTTCTCAAATACTTGCAGCGCGGTGTGAGTTCAATTCCAAGCAGTTTTTCAACCGCATGGTGCCATGAAATCTCGTTTGCCAGCGGCGACAGATAATTCATGCGATCGACGATCGTCACGTACTGGTTGAAATCCAGATGTTCGCCAAGCTTTTCGAATCCGCTGTGCAGGTAACCAATGTAAGGCACAGCCTTTAACACTCGTTCACCATCCAGCGTCAGTACTAGTCGCAGCGTCGTATGCGTTGCCGGGTGTTGAGGCCCGAAATTCAGCGTCCAGACGTATTCACGCTCAGCCGACTCAGCTTCCAAGTTATCAACGGCAGATAAGGGCATCGAAAAAGACCGATGGAAAAGGAAAAACTTGCAGCTGCGACGATGGAGATCTGGTCACCGTATGATGAACACCCTGCTCCAAAACGAACAGGGCAGCACGCATGGAAACAATTTTTCCCATTCCCCGCATTCTGGCAGAGAGTTTGAAAATCACCAGAGACGCTGTCAGGGCGTCGCTTCACTGAGAATTCCCGGAGAAAACTCGTCTCGCATTTGGCCGAATCTGGCAGTAAACAGCCTAGATATCCATAACTATTCCGCGTCATCCGCAGCAAGCGTCCCGCTGAAGTACTGGACTTACACCAGCATTGCAGCGTCGGGCTAGGTTTGCTGAAACAAGAAAGCACTGACGAGTCACGGCACTCCAAATCTGGAGTGCTCCGACTTGTCAAAGCTTTCCTTTTCCACCGGTGTCGCCTGCGTCAAATGCTGGATGTTTCGGATCATGTGCGTCGAAAAAGCACAATCGCCGTTGCTGTCAGAGCCAACAGGAAAACAGCCAAAGTTGCGGAAAATGGAATCGTTCGCTGGATGACCGATTCTTTCGAGTTTGAAATCGATGGCGACGAACCAGTTGCAAGAAACTCGCCAGTCGCGTGTTCAACAATTGTCTTTTCATCGACCAAATCTAGGAATAAGACCGAAAGCCCGTGCAGCTTCGCGAATTGTAAACCCCGCTCAATTCCCATCACCATCAATCCTGTAGCCAGACCATCAGCCGTCATGCACGAATCGCTCAGGACAGACACCGAGGCTGGAGGATTTATCATTGGCTGACCCGTCGCCGGATCAATCGTGTGAGAATACCGAACGCCTTTGTACTCGAAGTAATTCCGATAGTTTCCGGATGTGGAAACGGACACTTCCGCGCATTCAATTACCCGATGAATCTCGCCGAACGGCGATTCAACACCCACTCGCCACTTTTCGCCGTTGGCTTTGAAGGTCCCGGTCCGGACTTCACCGCTGATATCCACGACATGCGACGGATATCCCAGCTTTGTCAATTGCTGAGACAATCGGTCGGTGCCATGACCTGGCGCAACCGCGGAAAGATTCAACGTGAGATCTGAGCGTGTTTTGCGAATCGACGGCGGTTCCGCCTGCACGTCGATGAATTGCATGCCGGTCTTGCTTCGAGCTAGGTCGATCGCTTCCTGGCTCGGAAATGACTCAGGTCGCTTCGCGCCAAACCCCCACAGGTCAATCAGCGGCGCGACCGTTGGATCGAAAGCTCCATCTGTGACTTTGTGAAGTCGGATCGACTCCAATACCACTTCGGCAAAGCCGGGACTCACGGGAAACCAGTCGGTACTCTCGGACTGATTGAACTTGGAGATTTCAGAGTCCAGATCCCACGTTGACATCTGCCGATTGACGTCTGCAAGGACTGCGTCAATCTCTGTCTGAATCTCTGCGGCATTGGACTCGGTCGCCCCATCAATGGTAATCGCATAGTACGAACCCATCGTCTGGCCGTTCAGCTTGAGCGTCTCGGCGTTTATTGGGACAGCGAGCGTGACGACGAAGATCGTGACGAACAGAATGACCTTTGCAAGGATGTGAACGAGAGAATTCATTGGGGCCTGCAAATTCGTCAGCCTGCCGGAACTGCGCTTCGCTTGGTCCGGCCTACACCAATGCATTCCATTCGCGAAATTCGCGGGCAGAACTCACTCGGAGGGCTGACACCCAGCCGCTCGCCTCAACGCCACTTTAACTGCCGGCCCGCGTAATTACGGGGAAATTATGCCGCTCGCCGCGTCCCTTGAGCGGATAGTCCTTCCGCAGTGGAAACGCCGCGAACTCTTCCGGCATCAGGATGCGGCGCAGATCCGGATGGCCGTCAAAGACGATTCCGAACATATCGAACACTTCACGCTCCATCCAGTCCGCCCCGCGCCACAGCGAATAGACAGATGGCAATGTCGGATCCGGCAGGTTGACGGCCGTTCGAACAATCAGGCGCTCGCCGCCAAATACATCCAGCAGCATGTAAACGACACCAAATCGATCCGTGGCACCTTCGTACTCCAGATAATCAACAGCCGTCATATCAATCAGAGTGTTGAAACCGTGATCAGATTTCAGGCAGCTCAGGAGATCAAACAGCTTCTCCGCAGGCACATCAATCCGGCGATTATCGCGAAAAGTGCTCTCAACCAGTTCAGTCCCGAACCGCTGCTGCAAGACGGAGAGCTCAACCATGATTCCCGGCTCCTCGCTTCATCCCAGCCGACGTCATGGCGGCTGAAAAATTTCCGAGTTGCACAAGATTGGCTTCCTGAATGCGGTAGCGTTCTTCGGATTCGAACGGTTCCGGTCCCATCGGTGTATCACGCGCCATGAATTCTTTACCCATGACGGTACCTGTTCGGCGAACCTTGGCCTGCATGTCAATGACCGCAGCAAGCAACTGTTCAGGACGGGGCGGACAGCCAGGAACATACATATCGACAGGAATAAATCGGTCAACCCCCTGGACGACAGCGTACGTATCGAACACGCCGCCGGAGCAAGCACAAGCTCCCATGGAAATACACCACTTGGGTTCGGGCATCTGTAACCAGATGCGTTGCAGCACAGGCAGCATTTTCATGACGACTCGACCCGCCACGATCAACAGATCGCACTGGCGTGGACTGAATCGCATGACTTCCGCACCAAATCGCGCGAGGTCATGTCGTGACGCCGCAGTCGCCATCAGTTCGATGCCGCAGCAGGCTGTTGCAAAAGGCATGGGCCACAAACTGTTGGAACGAGCCCAGCTGGCCGCCGCATCCAGTTTTGTCATAAAGATATTTTCGGGAAGACCTACCGCCATCGAAACACTCCCTTCCGCCATGCATAAACCCACGCCAGTGCCAGAGTCGCCATGAAAACAAGCATGACTCCAAACACCGTATCGCGAAGCTCCGGCGGAATTCCAAGCTCACTATAGGCACTCACGGCCCACGGGTACAAAAACAACAGCTCCACGTCGAAGACAAGAAACAGAATTGCCACGAGATAAAAACGCACATCAAACGGCTGTCGAGCATCTCCGACCGGGTCCATACCCGATTCGTACGGCATATCTTTGACGGGTGTGTGCTTGCGCGGACCCAGCGTATGGGCCAATAGCAGGTTAGTAATCACAAACCCAACCAGAATCGCGCCATAAACGAACAACGGCGGAAGATTCGGAAGTTCCACAAAATACCCTTTTTCGTGTTGGCAGCGAAAAACAGCGCACAGCACCAAACGACTTGCTGTCCGCAGTAACGGTGGAATACGCCTAAACACGGGTCGAATCAAGCCCAACGCCAATCTCAACCCGAATCATCTCGCTTTCGGAAAATCGTGATCTGGATTCGAATGCGGCTTTCGATGTACATTAACTGGAATCGGCGTGCCGATTCGCTGGGCATGTAAAAGGGCTTTCCGAAAATGGCACTGTCAGGCAGGGATTATTTGCCTGCAGAACTTACCAGAACGGTCAGAGAATGCAGATGGAATCGCCAGCGATCGTCAATCGCAAGGAACCGCTGCGAGTCGTTGTCACGATGGACAATGCACCGGGCAACCTGAAGCTTCTTTCACCCGGCTCACGCGGCGAATGGGGACAATGTCAGTTCCTGCTGAATCCGCCATCGGGGACTCCCGCAGATTTCTGGATCGTCGCAGGAAATGCACGCCCGACCGACACCATGTTCTGCTCGCCGAAAAACACTATGTTTATCGCCGCCGAGCCACTTGAAAAGAAGGTCTATCCGCTCAAATACTATCGGCAGTTTCACTGGCTGGTTGATTCACACGAAAGATCCCGTCACCCGCGTTTGACGCAGGACGCTCTCGGCCTTTGCTGGCACATTGGACTGACGCAGCCACAAAACGAATACTCATTTGGTTACGATCATCTGGCTTCGATCCGGATGCCGGAAAAGCAAAATCGCATCTCGGTTGTTTGCTCCAATAATCGCTTCACGCCCGGACAATGCCTGCGTCTGGATTTTCTTGCGGAAGCAAAACGCCAACTGGGTGATCGCATTGTGCATTTTGGCAGAGGTTTCGAACCTGTTGCCGACAAACTGGACGCAATCCTGCCTTATCGCTTTCATTTGGCGCTTGAAAACTGTCAGTTCCCGAACTACTGGAGCGAAAAAATTGTAGATGCATATCTTTGCTGGGCGTTTCCCATTTACGTAGGCTGTCCTAATCTGGAACAATTCCTTCCCGTTTCATCTTTTCGACGAGTCGATCCTGCGAAGCCTGAGGAATCCATTCAGACGTTGCGCAATCTTCTCGAGTCACCTGCATCCCAAAGCGAATATGATTTGATTGCGACAGGCAGAGACGCGATCCTGAATCACTGGAATCCGTTCGCCGTTTGGTCGCGCTGGGCAGAAACCCGCTGGCAGCCCGGCGAACACGCACGAACAACAATTTGCTCACACAAAGCCTTTCGCTCAATGCTCCGTGGCTATATCTATCGGATGCGTAATCGGCTGCCGAATATCGCCTGACTCTGCTGGAAGTCACCAGAGAAACTGAACTCAGAGAGTCACGCGACGCAAAATCTCTACGCTACGCTGCGTTGCCAGTTTTCCCACACAAAGTGGTACTGATACGTCGGCTGATGCGTCGACTGCAATCGGTGAAGGATCGCATTCATGCGCGATTCTGAGTCTGCAGCGATGTTGTGGAACTGGACCTGAAAGTTTTCAACACGGAACGCCAATTCAGTATCCAGAAGTCTCTCCAGCAGCTCGTATTCGCCGCCTTCGATATTGATTTTCATCAAATCCACCTGTCGAACATTATGCCTCTGAAACCAGTCAGCAGCGTCGATCATTTGAATTGTTTCCAGCGTACCATCGTTCTGGAACATTGAGCTCGCGTCCGCAGAAAGTCCGATTAGTTCCGTACGAGTCTCCTTGCCGAGTCCGCAACAATGCACATGGATCGATGCATTGCCCTTGAATCGTCCAGCGATGCCCTCCGCAAAAGACACAACCGGCTCGAACACATGTACGGTACAGCCGTATCGTGAATGAATATCGTGAGCCCATTCGCCACGATAGCCGCCGAGATCCATGACGACCGATTCCGCATTCAGATCGTAATCCAGCCGTAACTTTTGATCGCCGAGATCTGATTTCCAGCGACGAATCTCTTTGTCGCGATCACTCGGGAAGAATTTCTTTTGAAGACTGCGGCGAAGCTTGATAAGAAATCGCATCAGAGTTCCTCACTGCAAAATTTCAGCCGGATTGTTTCGGTTCTGCAAGTCCATTCATCGGTGAAAACTGTAACAGGGCTCACACGAATCGGGGGAGGCCACTTTCCGGGCAATTTTGTTCAGAACCCCATCCATCGCCTCACAACAGCCTTTAATAATCGCGGAATTGCGGTTATGGGCCGAACGATTGTTTGCAGCAGCGTAGAAACTCGCCAGGTTAAATTGGAAACTGCCAGTTGCCGCAGAATATCCTCATTTGGGTCTTCGCTAAAATCACTGGTACGCTGAGTGATATCGGACAGCGACTGTTCCTGAATCGCCACTTGGGGCGACACGGCCGCAATACCTGTCCAGCGGCGCAGGTTGGAGGAATACCATCGGTCGATCACCACGTTCTTCGCTGTCCATGACCAGATGTCAGCTTCAGATTGAGGAAATTCAGAGAGCAACCGTCGCATCACGGATTGGTTTACCAAATAGGCATGAGTCGTACTCGCCCCGGCAATTTGGTACATCCAACGATCGTCTTTCAGATCACAAATGCGTCGAACAGGCAGTTTTGGGGAATCAAAGCCCAAATACACAAACCCAAACGCATCGCCATTCGTTCTCAGGAACGACGCCAATTGCTGACCAAAACTGCCTTCAAACTGACAAACAAACTGTGTGTCATCTTCGACTATCAATACCCAGTTCCAGCCGCGATCAACCGCTAGTCGCATGGCATTTCTATGTGACACAGAACACCCGGCGCGCCCCGCCCACGTTTCAGGCCGTTTCGTGCGGCGAAACCAATGCGAATCTGAGTAGCCATCAAGCTTTTTGCCCAGCACGGCGGAAACGCGATGAAGCTTCTCCTCCGGAACAAGTGATTTCAGATGTTCGCGAATTGTGTCCCAGCGATCGGTTCGATGATCCAGATTGATCACCAGCGCAGCGTCGACAACCTCCCAAAGAGAAATTGGCAACGCTTGCAATGAAGGACAGGGAAAAGGACTCATGCGGCGAGGTCTGACAATGCTGATGTTGGGATTGCGGCGATTTCTGAGATGCCGAATAATAAACGAACACCACAAAACGGGGATACCCCACGCCTTACTTTCAAGTGAATCGCCACGATGGCCGCAACTTTCACAGCTGCCCCCCCTGCACTGCCTGCTGACGAACGACGGATCGTTGTCAAGTTTGTTGCCAAGGGACATCAGAAAGATCATCAGGGGATTTTCCTGCGACAGTTTCCGGGGCAGATTCCACAGTGGGGCCGCTGCGATTTCATTTTTGACCCGGATTCAACGACTTACGACTGGCTCGCCGTCTACGATGACATGGCTCCTGCCCCCTTAGAACGGTTTTCGACTCGCGTTGAACTTTTGGCCTGCGCTCCAAAACACACATTGTTCATCACAATGGAACCGTCGTCCATAAAGACCTATGGTTACGATTTTCTGAACCAGTTCGGAATGATTTTGACTAGTCAGGAACCGTGGGCCGTTACGAATCAGCAGGCTGTCTACTCTCAACCTGCATTGCGATGGTTCTACGGCGAATCAAAGCACCATCTGAGAACATGGGATGAGATGACTCAGTCGCCACCGGAGCACAAGACGGGTAACCTGTCGGCCGTGTGTTCTAACAAGAGACAGCAGAACACTGTCCACGCGGATCGCTACGCATTCACAATGCGACTGAAAGAACTGATGCCAGACATGGCGTTATTCGGTCGCGGCGTCTGCCCCATTGACGATAAAGCCGATGCACTGGATTCCTATCGCTACCACGTCGTAATCGAGAACCATCAAGCCCCGCATCACTGGACGGAAAAACTTTCCGACGCATTTCTGGGTCTCACGTTGCCCTTCTATTTCGGCTGCCCGAACGTCGCCGACTACTTTGATCCACAGAGCTTTATCGCAATCGATGTGCATGATCCGGAAGGTGCAGCAAGGATCATCGGTGAGGCCATCGCCACGAATCAATTTGATCGCCGCCTGCCCGCACTTCGCGAAGCTCGCCGGCAGGTGCTTAACGAATACAACCTGTTTTCCGTCGTCTCGCGTGAAGTCGAACAGCGTTTCGACGCCTCAGCAATCATCGAATCGCATGCTCAGCTTCACAGTCGCCACGCCAGCCGCAAACGCAGCCTGCTGCACACGATGCGTTTCAGCGTGGAACAACTTCGCATGACTCTACGCAACCGCCAAATCAAACGCCGCTCAAGGGCCGCTTAGAAAAGCGTCAAAGCGTGGCGACCATCGACATCGCAACTGCACTTGATCCAGCAACGTCTCATTCGCCGCTATGCCGCGTAACTCTGTCTTCAAGGCAACACATACCAAACTGGCAGCACGCCGATTTCATGCATCCCGTACAATATATTCATCAACACAAATACGGCAAAAAACCAAAAGGTGTCAAAGAGGCCACGACGGAATGAGCTGCTTCGCACGGTATGGTCCGCTGATTCATAAAACCCTTTGAACGAAGGAAACAGAGCCGGTGTTTTTTGCCGGTAAGCAAGATAAGTCTCCCCGTGCCGTTCAGCAAGATTTTTGGATTCGAATCGAATAACACTTGGATAACACACAGCAAATCCTAACACTGCTAGGATTGGAAGAGAAATTGTTCCTGATCCCATCCCGACTCCAATGCTGCCAAGAAGACTGAAGAAGTACAGGGGATTTCGGCACAGCGAATACGGCCCGTCTGTGATCAATTCTTCGTTCTTGAAGCCCGCAATGCAGACGAGGCACCAGATTCGCCCGATCACACCGGCACCCACCAGAAGGCTGCCCAGAGGAAAAAACACTAAGTTAATCAGGGTATCACCTTGCCTTGAGCCAGTTACTGACGCTGCCAGCAGCCACAGGACCAACATCAGACCTGTTGCGTATTTCCTCTTCCGCTGAACCGTCGCCGCCATTCTAACTGCCCTTTAATCTGAGATAGATACCGCTGATTCCCTAATGTTTTCCCGGCAACACTCTAGAACAGTTGGTGCCTGTTCAGACGGCATTCGTTAAGATCAGTGAATTTTCCCATTCACAGGAGGCATCAACTCCCCGACAAGGCTGCAAAGTTGCAAATGCTGTGCAACGACGGGTCGATGGCTCCGCACCAACTCCCACAAAGCCTCAGAAACATATGCAATACCATTTCCGCGCAGCGACTTGCTTCGTCAGTCCAGAATCTGATTGCGATCTCCGGCCTTGCCATCCAGAAAACACGAGATACAGATCGACGTCGTATTACCGCCATCCGTTCGATCGTACTCTTGCACTTTGACAGTCTTTTCAGAGGCCCTGCCCGCTTCCATTGCTGAATTGACCTTGACCCAAAAAGCCGTTTTACCCGAATATCCCGGCCACAATCCGGAAAACCCGGTCGGCTCACTCCTGCCGCATTGATGCTGCCGACGAAGAAATCTGCGCTCGTGAAGGGAATCATGAATCAAAGCTCCTTCATTTTAATCACGGGTGCGTCCGGCATGGTCGGAGGCGTGCTGGGACGTCGATTCCAAGCCGACGGATTTCGCAAAGTCCTCACGCCGCGACGCAGTGAATTGAATCTCTGCGATGCGGTATCGACCGAACCGTATTTCCTGAAACATCGACCGGAATTTGCCTTTCTGATGGCTGCGAAGGTGGGCGGAATCGCCGCCAACGTCGCAGATCCAGTCGGCTCCCTGTCCGAAAACCTGTCGATCGCTGCCAATGGTCTGTCGGCCTGTCATCGGTTCGGAGTTCAAAAATCCGTACTCCTAGGCAGTTCCTGTATCTACCCGCGGCTCTGTCCACAACCAATTCAGACTTATCGGCACGTTTTAAATGTTTCCTTCTGAACTTTAGTGGCTAGCACAGCGGGTAGCGTCGAGGGTCTGAAGGTAGTTAGAGAAGGATCGTTCTGCGTGATCGTCAGTCGAATTGCCGGTGGTCTGGGAAACCAGATGTTTCAGTACGCCGCAGGCCGGCGGCTGGCCGAAAGAGTTGGGGCTGAGTTTCAACACGATCTCACTCCTTTCGACACTTACAAACTGCACGACTGCGCCATTCGTCGATTTTCATTGCAGTCAAGACCAATGGACCGCGCCACGCTTTCGCGTCTTCCCGTTCGATTTGGCGGATCGTTGTGGAAGCGATTGCTCAGGATCGATGGTCCTCCGTTGGCATTATTTCGAGAGAAAGGACTAGCATGGCAACCAACGATCAACACGGTTCGCGACAATACATACCTCGTTGGCTACTGGCAATCTGAAAAATACTTTGCCGAAATCCGCCCGACATTGCTTAAAGAATTTTCTCTGCCGTCACCCGCCGCCGGAAAAGACCTGGAAGTGATGAAGGCCATGGACGAATCGACGTCCGTTATGCTCCATGTACGGCGAGGCGACTATGTCAGCAATGCCGGAACCAACCAGATTCACGGCACCTGTGACGAAGCCTACTACTACCGTGCCGTTTTGATGCTTGCGAAGGAATACGGTCCATTGCACTTGTTTGTCTTCTCCGACGACCCGACGTGGTGCCGTGAGAATCTGAAATTCGAACATGCAACGACGGTTGTTGATCACAACGATGCGAGTCGCAACTGTGAAGATCTACGGCTCATGAGTCATGCCAAACATTTCATCACGGCCAACAGCTCCTTCAGTTGGTGGGCGGCCTGGCTTTCGACGTCGCCTGGAAAAATCGTTTGTGCGCCTCGACGCTGGTTTCAGTCTGAAGGTCGAGATGCATCGGACATCGTCCCGGATAAGTGGCGCAGGATGTAACTATCGACGGACAGACATTGCTGAGCGAGTTCCTTAGCACAAATCGCCGTGCGTTCCGAAGAATCCCTACATATCGTTGGACGGGCGACACAGTTCCTCAAAGTCTACCAGATTCAGAATCTGCTGCCGGTTCCGTTCAAAGGTCGCAAATTCATAGAATGGATTGAGCGCAGGATTCAGACAACCTCCAGCAGCGTTTCGATGGTTTTCGATCACTCCGACGCCCCAGTCAGAATTGACGACGTAGCTATTCTTGCTGCTCTCCACGCGAAATCTTTGAAATGCTTTCCAAGTTGTCCCGTTCCAGAAATTGCGAGCCGGACTTTGCTCTTCGATCGATTCACGTGCATGGTATCGCGTCGGAGGATTGCAGTCGTGCAAAACGATGTAGCCGACCGGAGCCAGGATCTGCAGCGCGTTCTGGATATCCTTCCAGACTTGATCTGCAAGATGCAGGCCGTCGATAAAAATCACATCGAACTGCTGATGCGGCAGCGTTAACCGGCCCGATCGGAACTGTTCGAAGAATTCATCGCTTGTCAGCTTTACGTCCGCCCGGTTGTCTGATGACTCATAACCGGGATCAACGGATACCTTGTAGTCAGCATTGATGTGCCCAAAACAATCCTCAGGATTTCGTACGCCGATCTCCATGTAGCGGCGTTGATGCGTCTGAGTCAACAACCAGTCGATCACCGTGTAGCGTGCGGGTTTCTTCAATGCTTCCTGTTCACTCGTCACACGACACTGTTCCTCAATTCTTTTCTGAGAAGCTCGTCGCTTGCGTAATCTACGGAGATAACCTCGCATTGTCAGTCTTTCATGGAGTTTCAGTTTTTGAAGTGCGTCTGTCGCAAGATGCAATTGTTGAATTTATTCGGTTCAAGCAGCCATCTAACAGAGCGAGCAGCATCATCCCGTCACTTTGACACCAACGACACGGGCTGCACGCTTTCGAAATACTCTCCAAAGTGCCTTTGGAATATCCTTCGGCTGGATCTGACCAAGTTCGTTTGTCAGCAGTCCAAAGGCGTCGAACTGAACTGTTCGCTCGGTGCTTCCGCGATACAGAACACTCCAAAGCGCCATATTGCCTGTATGATTGATGATATAACTGCATCGTGACACAACCTCACACGCAGCGATCAATGACTGAGCGAACTGAAGTCGCGGCAATGTGAGTTCCGAAGTCGATAACTCGTGCAGCACCTTTGTTCCGGCCGTCACGGGCATGTCGGCAATAAAACGACATCGCTGCCCGAATTCTTTGACAAAAAGATCACGCACTTGTTTCTGATCAGTTTGAATTAGTACAGTGAATTCCGGGTTCAAACGCAGAAGCTCAATCGCCTGCACAAGATAAGCTTGCGGCGGCACCAGACGAACCTCCGTGGACTTATCAGTACCACGGTAAAGCACTGCAATCGTCGATGCCGGATTGATGCCAGCGTTACGAATGAACGAGTCAACCAGTTGATTGACAGGCGTCGCAGGCATGAACCAGCGGTGAATGAATGGCAACAGAGAATGCAGTCTCAACCGACCATACCTTGCGTGATGGTCGAACAATGGAATCCTGCTTTCTGAAGGATTCGGTTTCGCATCATCCTCTGCAAACAAAAGCGGAAAAAGATCGACGCCTTCCTGCTCCGGATTTCGCCATGCGTTGAATCCGGAACGCATTGTCAGGGATGTTGGGTGAATCCCTGAGTTGTGCAGATTGATCAGCGTCCACAAAGTCGTTGTGCAGTTCGAAAAAAAACCTGCACTTCCGCCGCATTCCAGAACACCCGTTTTCGTGTCGAATGTCTTGTCACACTTCAACTGTCGAATCATTTCGGGACTTGCATCGTAGATGTTCAGGGGCGATCCATCGTAACACACCGCAGGGCGAACAATAAGACTTTGAACGACAACGCGAAAGGTGAGCGTAACGATTTCGGACCATAAAAATTCATTTGGCGCTTACTTGTACCAGCACGAAGCAAGGACCAGCCTTTGTCTGCTCTCCACGTTTTTCCGATCCAGTGGATGCGGGAATACAAGCTGTCGCAGCGATTATTGAACGCGGTCCCTCCGCAGAAACGTGAATTCCATGTTATATGGAATCTCCACGTCACTGCGGCTGATCGAACGTCGCGCATTGTTCGGATGGAGATCCACGACCACATGGTTTTTGAGCAGCTTTCGAAAAGCATCACTCATCCAGCCAAACGAATACCGATCCAGCAGCTGATGCAGCCGATGAAACTCGACAACGATAACACAAAAACGTTGAAGCAGCGATTCAAACAGATTGTGAATCATTTCGTACTCAGCCCCTTCAATATCCATCTGCAGCAAGGCGTCCGGACTTTCTGAGGTCACGGGACCGAGGCACGAGCGATACCAAGCATCTAGGGTGAAAAGTCCGTCTTCCGAAGCATCCCGGGACGCCAGAAATTTCTTTTTAAAATGAAATCGCGGATGATCGGCGGCAGGTCCGTCGACCGGTCGGCCATAAAGACATCCATGCCTCGATTCGCCAAGTCCAGTTCAAACTCGCGGCAGTCAGGAACGCCCGGAGAAAAGCAGTGCCTGACTCCATCGAGATCATCCGGGAAGAGGTAGCCACCGTCGCTGTCGGGGCCGATTCGAATGAGTTCCCGTTTTGTTGGCAGAACTCGCAGTTCCTTAACCAACAACTGCAAGTCAGAAAGTCTGGTAGTTTTCCCGACAAAGATTCCGGCTTTTGTGAGAATCTGCCGTGCGAGTGAATCGCTCATCCTGTGGCCTGTCGTGAATGGTGCCGCCTGTGCCTTCAAAAACGCGCTAAATATGATCGGGAGACTATAAAGATACTGATATTGCTTCCAGACCACCTTTGTCCTGTCGTACGGAGCTTTGAACTGAGGCCGGTAGTCGCTGTGTTTTGTTCTCGGCAGAGTCATGCCTGCAGTGATCTATTTCCAAAAACCTGTGGAGGATTCGTAATCTTTCTCCTGACGGGATAGACGGTCTGCGTTGAGTTTTGCATAATCGATGACAAACCGTGATTGGGCGTTTCGCTGTCATCCTAAAAAATGCATTGCCATGCGAAGACGAATTTCGAAGCTGGAATCAGATCGCTTCCGCTCCCATCGATCAGCGTTCACGTTGATTGAACTTCTGGTGGTGATATCCATTATCGCATTGCTGATGGCCCTTATTCTGCCTGCTATTCAGTCTGCACGCGAGGCTGCTCGTCGTACACAGTGTTTGAACCACATGCGTCAACTGTGCCTCGGCATGCATGGTGCTGCGGCCAGAAGTGCAGCAGGCCAACTGCCAGCCTATGGTACGTGGGGAGATGATGTCGCGACATCCGCAGCATCAACCCAACCCGCTGCCATGTGGAGCTGGGTGGTTGAAATCCTTCCCTTCATCGATCGTCGTGATCTCTACGACCGCTGGAATTTTGATCTGCGGCACAGCAACGGGATTAACGATGAAATGATAAAAACGTACAACATGAAAGTACTGACCTGCCCCGACGATGAAAGTGCAAACGAGCGTTCAGGGGCGCTCAGCTATGTCGTGAATGCCGGCTATGCAGGCATCGATTCTGTAGTTGAACTCAATCGCACTACTGGTTGGGGAAACCAAAACGGCAATTACCACGAATTTAATAACGTTAAGATCGACTGGAACAGCAACGGCACCGTTGGTGACGACGAAGACGACAATCTGACGCGACATTCAGGTGTCATGTGGCGAGAAGTGATTCATCGTTCGAAGGGGAGTTTCAAGGCCGAACGAAACCGAAGTCTGTCGCTGAACGAAATCTATGACGGTCAAAGTCAGACACTGTTGATGACGGAAAACCTGCATGCTGGCGGGCTGGTAAGTCCGGCTCAGATGTGGGGCGATCCGGATGCCCGAAGTTGCACGTTTGTGTTGCCGATCGAGCGCGTCAGTGTAGCCGGCCTATCGTACTATGCGGATCCTCCCATCGATCCAAATTTCCCACAGTGTGTCATCAACGGCGCGAGAGTTGGCAATGAGGGCCGAAGTCCGTGGCCGAGTTCTAATCACCCCGGCGGCGTCTGCGCCGCCTTCTGTGACGGATCAACAAAGTTTATCAGTCAGGACATCCATCTGCTGGTGTATAAGCGAATCATCACCCCGGCAGGAGGTCGCTTAAACTCGAGCGGCGTCGTTGCCCAGGCCATCCTCAGCGACGGCGATTTTTAGGGCTGTGTTTCACGCAGTCATTGTTTTTTCAGTGTCTCAGCCCATGTTGAAAGAGCTCCTCAGGAATCGTTCACTGAAATAGAAACCATCTTGAGAACCAAGCCGAAAATCCTGTTGCAATTGGTACATTCCGCTTATCACCATCTGTCCCGTTTCTAACTGGGAATCCACTAGCCGTATGATGCTTTAGCAGGGATTGATGCGGGAATCGCCGACGAAATCTACGATTCCTTGATGAGACGAAGACAACGCAATAACTGTTGCCGAAGGCGGCTGCGGATACACCTCATAAACACCGCAATGCATCATCTATCCGTTGATGGAAGCTTTGGGGATACATGTAATGTCGTCCGCCATTGTCACTCGCTTTGCTCCCAGTCCGACGGGTTTGTTGCATCTGGGTCATGCGTATTCCGCCTTGTTTGCGTTTGAAGCGGCGCGGAAGAGTGGCGGAAGTTTTCTGCTGCGGATCGAAGACATCGATTTCACGCGTTGCCGTCGTGAATTTGAAGTTGCAATTCTGGAAGATCTGGCATGGCTGGGCATCGAATGGGAAACTCCCGTGCGAAGACAGTTGGATCATCTGCACGAATATGTGGCGGTGGCTGAACAGCTTCGAGTTCGCGGTTTGCTCTATCCGTGCTTCTGCACTCGCAAAGACATCCAGCGAGAAATTGAACTCGCAGCCGCCGCGCCGCATGCACAGGAGGGCCCAGTGTACCCGGGCATGTGCCGTAGTCTGTCTGAAGACGAACGCCAGTCGCGGATTGTCAGCGGTGAATCCTTCGCAATGCGTCTGGATCTGAACCGGGCGATTGCTGAAGTAGGCAGTGATCTGGAATGGATCGATCTGGAGCGCGGACTGCAGAAGGCTCAACCGGAAGTTCTAGGTGACGTCGTACTCGTCCGAAAAGACATTGGCTGCAGTTATCATCTGGCGGTTGTCATGGATGACGCTCTGCAGGGAGTGACACGAATCACACGCGGTCAAGACTTATTTCAGGCCACTCATGTGCAGCGATTACTTAAGGCGCTGCTCAACCTGCCGACGCCGGAATACCATCATCATCCATTGATCTGCGACACTGAGGGCAAACGCCTCGCCAAACGTCACGAAGCGGAACCCCTCCGTTCGCTGAAATCGCGCGGCGTTTCAGCGCATGATGTGTGGGAACGACTAGGGTTCGGGCAGTGAAGCGTACTTAGCGATTTTAGCTGTTCGGCACAGACATCTGCCTGAAACAAGTCGTCTGCCATCGCGTTTCGCCTTATGGTCGCCGAGCAGAATGGCTGTTCATCAGAACTCACGCAGGACTTCTCCGCCGTCTCGCGATGCGAGTCCATCGTACAGCAGCACATCCATAGTCTCGGAAAGAAACCGCACAGAACCATCACACAACAAATGATGCGCACCTCCCGTGTGAAAACTCGACGGCCCCCAGTTCTGACCAATCGAACCAGGAAAAACACTTGGAAAATAGGGAGTATGATTGATGGAAACAGTGTTGCCGGAATACGCTGGGCTTGTTAAATCCAGCCACCGCGCTGCGACGGAGGCACTGGAACCGTCGATCCAGACGGACGCACTTTCTTCCCGTGTTTCTGCAATCATTACGGTGTTCGACGTGCCATCTCTGACGTCTCGGAATCCCGTCTTTGATCCCGGAAACATCACGCCATCCGCTGGGATCGCACCTGACAGGCCGACCACTGTTTTAGCTCCAATTGCGACGTAGTTGCGAATCGCGAATTTGTCGTAACCGACCGTTGTGACGTAGTAAGGATCCGTACTGAACTCAGCACCGGCATAGCTGGGGCATCGGTAGAATGGAAGGATCTGAGACGCCATCGCTCGATTGACGGGAGCCAGCGACGATACGTTGTAGTCGATTCCATTGTAAATGTTGGTGCCTTCGAGATACGGCAGTACCAGACTTGCAAAGCTATGAAGGTGAATGGTCCGATCATTCGGACCGGCACCCGGCCAATTCCAGACGCCTCGCGCGAAAGCACTGGTGCTGCTCGGCGGAAAAACGCGATTGGAACTTTCGTAGTTGTGAATGGCCAGTCCAATTTGTTTCAGATTATTTTTGCATTGTGTTCTGCGAGCGGCTTCTCGCGCCTGTTGAACGGCTGGCAACAGCAATGCGATCAGAACCGCAATGACTGCGATGACAACCAGCAACTCAATGAGCGTAAATCCAAGGCGACGACGCATCATAAATTCGGCTCCGGCAATTGAACGACAGATCTACCAGAACGAACGCTGTCGTTCAAACGTTCGGCAGAATGTTTGATTGTAGTGCGGTTCACATGGTCGTCAACTCTAATGGTACGTTTCAGAGAAGCATCCCCAAAGCCAACGCTGCGCTCGGCCAAGGCAAAGTTTGCAACGGCCCTTTGCTCCGAGACGGAGATTCATCGGCGGAACAGGCGGCTTCCCTTAGTGACGTTCTGCACTTACTTCGTTGCGGGTTCTGCAGGTTCTGTTTCAGCAGAATCTACCAAAGACGCAGACTGCGGCATTTCCGACAGGAGAGGCTTATTGCGGTAGTAGACTTCAAGTGTCAGGGTGGCAAGGGAGGTTGTGAGCAGACGACCGCCCGACTGGCTGTAGTCGGCTCTATCTCGCGGAGCCCAACTCCCTTTTTCGAGGCCATCTGTTTCCTGTCGGGCGATCAGATCATCGCGCACACGAATGTTCCAGCGTTCCCATTCCCGGCCTCCCCAGTTCTTCATCACCTGGGTCGCAAAATAGTTGGTGTAGTAGTTTTCCGTCGATGTGCTCTTGTCAATCAACGCGACACCAGCTCGCATGTCGCCATCGTCGCGCCCCCAGCCAAGATACATGCGACTGAGTATCGCCATTGACGTGACGGACAGGGCATACGTTTTCTTTTCAGCTTCGTAACCGTAGCGTCCTTCACCATCGACAGAGACACTGTCCAGATAAAACGAAATGCCCTTCCATGTCGCGTCCGGAATTTTGATGCCGGCTTTCTCTGCTGCCTTGAGAGCCATTAGCTGGATGGCAGTGGCAGACGTGGATCCACCCTGTTGTGGATTGTAGCGCCAACCGCCGCCGCGTCGGTCCTGTGAGTTGACAAGAAACAGGACAGATCCTTCTGCGGCAGGTTTTAGCTTGCGATCCTTCGTCATGCCATACGCTTCGCACAATGCCAGCGTCGCCGCGCCATGGACGTAGTAGGCGTAGTTTGGATCAGTGTCGTCATCCGCTTTGTTCACTACGCCACGCAGATCGTATCCGGCAGGAGCGACAATGCCGATACTGGTAAGGAACGCGAGTCCGGCCTGCACTTGTTTCTTGTACTGTCCTTCTTTATGGGTTTGCCCAGCCGCCAGGAATGGAAGTAACGCATAGGCCGTGCCACCGATTGGATTGTTGACAGAACCTTTTTGTGTGCATGGTCCGACGTCAACAAAATCCCAAGTTCCGTTGACTCGTTGCCGCGCGGCAAGCCATTCAAGAGCAAACCCCACGGCAGATTCGCTGGCTGCGGAACCACCGAATTTCTCCAGCATTACCTTGCGACCGGCGTCACTGCGATTGTCGATCGCTTCGAGATCCGCACCGGCGGTTGGTTTTGGCGACGGCAGGGCTGTGCCATCCGGTGTTTCCGGCAGTGAAGAATCGGCCATTTCAACTTCCGGCATTGGCTCAGGCATCGGTTCCGGAGCCGGTTCAGATTCTTCAATAACCTCTTCAGCTGGCTGCTCCAACTGTTCGCCTGTTTCTTCTGCAGGAAGTTCAATTGGCATCGACTCTTCAACCGCTTCTATCGTGTTGGAGATGCTGGCGATGATTGGTGGCACCGGAACGTCTTCAAAAAACTCCATTTGCCTCAAAGCAAGTATGAACAGAACGAGTCCGGTGATCACAAAACTTATGACCGCAGGTTTGCTTATGCGTTTCATTTCCAATGTCAGTTCTTCTGTCGTTGAAAGCAACTGCGGTTTGAGGTCGGATTTCTTCGCCTTCACGCGAACTTTTTCTGTGGTCTCCAATCCGGCCTGTCGAGCGCGTTCCAAGACCGATCGCACTGAAACAGTACGTCGCGGCTTTTTGCGTGTTGCGAGACTGGCCGCCGCAATCGGCGACTTGTCAGTCGGTGAAGCAGCCACCGAATTCGCAGCCGCTTCCACAATTGGTAACGTCGTACTTATTACAGGTGCGGCTCCGATTTCCGAAGGCGCAAATCTGGCGGGCGGAGAATAAAATGCCTGCCCGTTCATCGCCGGATTCGGAACGTCAGCAAACGAGATCGCTGGATTCGACGGGCTTACCACTGGATGCGTCACATTCGCCATCGCAGTGGACAGCATTGCCGCGATGGGAGCAGCAGGAGTTCCCGTATTGGCTTCGCGTTCCAATTGATGCAGCGATTGAAAGGCGAACGATGCATCTCCTGACGACGCCTGTTCTGCCAGTGCCGAAAATCGCTGCGACAATGACAGATATTGCTGCGAAAGCGAAGCGTGATGCACAGACGCCGAGATGGCTTCCTGCACTCGCTTCCTGAGAAACTCAGCAAACTGTTCCGGAGTCTGCGGAGCGGGCTGGCTGTCGGAAGATGGATTCATAACACTGAAGGGAGGCGAACAGTTCGGGACTGAATGATCACCCGGAGCGCCTCATGCGCTGCGTAAACAGGCTGTGAGTGTATCCAGCGTTGATTCTCTCGGCAAACTTGCCGACACTGAAGTTCGGAGAATCACCCAGCTTTATTGGCCGACGGCAAACTCATTGATTGTCAACAATGTTGCAAGTTGGCAGAATTGATGGAAATGCACCGTTTGCGTCGGCGAGTGGCTGCGTTACCCGCTTCACCCATGTCTTTGATTCCTCAGGGCTCTTGTTTTTGGCATGACGATTCAGCTTTCATCCAGTTCTTTTCTGCAGATGCTGGCGCTAAGCGGTTTGCTAAGTGACGAGCAGATGAAGAGCGTTGAAAAGCGATTTTCAGCGGGCGTTGGCAGAACCACAGCCGATGTATCGATTCAGGAAATCATGATTTGGCTGCTCAAACGAAAACTGATCACGCCATGGCACGCAGAGAAACTGATTCAGGGCCGGTTTCGCGGATTTTTCCTCGGCGACTATAAACTGCTCAACCGTGTCGCACGGGGTGGGATGAGCACCATCTATGCCGCCAAAGATAAACTATCCGGCGAAATTCACGCGATAAAAGTCCTGTCACTATCGAAGACCGACAAAGCGTCTTACCTGCTCCGATTTCAGCGCGAAGCGACAATCACACAGCGTTTGAATCACCCCAACATCGTGCGCGTGTTTGGAGTTTTTTCCGGAACAGATGGACAGACCGAAGTCCATTTTATGGCGATGGAACTGCTGCAAGGGCACGATCTGTTCGAAATCGTCAATGCCGACGGTCCCCTCCCCTGCCGCAAAGCGGTGGAGTTTATTCGGCAGGCGGCATTGGGGCTTGAATACGCTCACAATGCGGGCTTGGTGCATCGCGACATCAAGCCGGGGAATCTCTTTTTGTCAGATGATCAGACTGTCCGTATTCTGGATCTCGGATTGGCTCAGGATTTCGACAGCGAAGAAAACCTGACGCGGGATTTCAACGAACGTGTGCTGGGAACTGCCGACTATTTGGCTCCTGAGCAAGCAGCTGACAGCCATACCGTGGATACTCGGGCCGACATCTACAGTCTGGGCTGTTCGCTTTATTTTTTGCTGACAGGGCAGCCTCCGTTTACGGAAGGCACACTCGTCCAGCGGCTGATCTCGCATCAGACGAAAATACCGCCGGCAGTCGCAGAGTTTCGTAGTGATGTGCCGGACGAACTGATTCAGATTCTCTTGAAAATGATGGCGAAGAATCGCAAAGACCGAACTTCGACGGCTGGTGATGTCGTTGAGCGACTCAGCAGTTTTCTTGCGACGACGGCAATGCGACCGGAGTTGGATGCAGCGCCGATTGTGTTTAAGGGATTGACACCGGTGGAGAGCCCCGGACCAGCCTCTGAACCAATGCGTGCTATTGAAGTCGGTTCGGGAATGCAACGCATGGCAGAAACAGGAACAAACGCCAGTGGCAATTCATCTCTGGCGAGTCTTCCATTGGCCATTTCTTCGAAGAGCCCTGTTCTCTTCTGGGTGATTGCCGGAATCTGCGTGATAGTTGCAGCCATGATCGGATATACATTGATGTGAGCGGTACGGCGCTAACCGGCAGTGTTTCTCCGTGAAAATCCGAATTAAACGATACCGGTGGCGGGTGCCATTTCGTTCAGGACAAGTGACTTTGTAGAGCAACGTCGATTTCCTGAAGGACTGTTTCGTCGCTTTCTACATTTAGGTGAGTTCGCACGGCCGCAATTGCTTTACGAGAACCAATTTGTCCAAGAGCCCATGCCGCAGCACCGCGAATCAAAGTTTCCGTGTCATCGAGTGCAGAGATGAGTGCCTGTTCTGCGGAGCTATCCTTTGCATTGCCAAGCACGATCGCAGCGTTTCGCAACAGCCCTGCTCTGCCCGGTCGGGATAAGGGAGAATCTTTGAAACGAATCTCGAACTGTTCGGCCGAGAGTGTCAGTAGTTCGCGACAGTCCACAGGATTCATCGACGGAAGATGCTGAAATTCCGGCAGCGTATCGTCAGGAGCAAATCGATTCCACGGGCAGACGTCCTGGCAAATATCACAGCCAAACAGCCACCCTCCGATGCCATTTCGAAGATCAAGCGGTATCGGTTCCCTGCGATGTTCGATTGTCAGATAGCTGATGCATCGCCGCGCATCCAGAACGCCGGGTTCAGGAAATGCGTCGGTCGGGCAAGCGTCAAGGCAGCGTGTGCATGAACCACAGTAGTCTTGTTCGACAGGTTTGTCGTATCCAAGTTCCACGTCGGTGAGTACCGCACCCAAAAAGAACCAACTTCCGATCGCACGACTGATGAGCATCGTGTTCTTGCCGAACCACCCAATGCCTGCAAGTCGCGCAAAGTCGCGTTCAAGGAGCGGTGCGGTGTCGATTACGACTCGGGTGCGTGCAGTCGGCACTTCTGTTCGCAGCAACTCGGCCAGTTTCTGCAGTCGCGGTTTCAGCACGTCATGGTAGTCCGCCGATCCCCAGGCATACCGAGCGATGCGTCCCCCGCCTGCAGGCATTGCACCGTCGTTGTAATTCATCGCCGCCATGATGACGCTGCGAGTTCCCTGCATGACTCCATCCGGATGGCGGTAAGCATCCAGTCGGCGTTCCACCCATTTCATTTCGGCGGAATGGCCGTTGTCGATCCACTGCAGCAGTCTGTGAAATCCCGTCGGCGTAACAGCAGGGGTGATTCCGATCTGAGCGAAGCCAAGCTCGAACCCGAGGGATTTAAGGCGTTGTGATAGACAGTCAGAAGTCATGGTTACTCATCATCAGCTGGTCAGTTATTGTTCTTAGAGTACCTATCGCAGGTTGAGACCAGCGGTTGATAAGCCGCGCCAGCCCACCATCTTTCTCGACGACAACGCTCGGCCGGCGCTCGCATTGCTCGCTCGGCCCACCCAAACTTTACAGACTCTCCAGATGCCTCCGACCAATAGGGGCGACGTCATTCGCGGCGATACGCTGCAACGGCGAATACTGCGGATGTCGGCCTTCCTTGTAAGGATCGTTGCTGCGGGTGTTGTAGCAGCAAATGAACGCCCAGCGAGGTTTCTCACTGATGTTCTGATCAGACCGATGCAGCGTATTGCCGTGAAACAGAACGGCCGATCCCGGTTCCATTTCTACATGCACCAATTCCATTCGTTGCAGAGCCGCATTGACGCGTTCCATATCGGCACCAGTTTGATCACCACGTTTGATGTGATCAATCCGGCCCATGCGGTGTGAACTCCGAAGAACCTGAAGGCATCCGTTTTCTTTGGTCGCACGATCGACCGCAAACATGCAACTGGCCATATCGGGCAACAGACAGCCATTGTTGTACCAGTAGCCGTAATCCTGATGCCATGTCCATGCACCTCCGACGCGCGGTTCCTTCAGGATCATCTTGTGGTGGTAGTGATAAACTTCATCGCCAAGCAGCGATTCCATCGCTGTGACCAGTGGCTCCGCCTGCACAATGGCGGAGTAAATCGAATCTGCGGGCAGTTCGTTTTCCACGACAATATCCACCGATCCACCTTCGCCATCGGCACGAGATGTTCGAGACGCCGTGAGTTCATGATCACGCCGGGCGATTATTCCGAGCAATTTGGTTTCTTCGGAATCGAGCAGGTTTTCGACGACGATGTAGCCGTCGCGATCAAACGCTTCGATGGCGTCCAGCGTCAGGAATCCTTCTTTCATTTTTGCTTCATGCTTTCAAAAATGCAATCGCTTCCCGAACGCTGATCGTACCTTCATAAATCGCGCGACCTGTGATGGCACCGATGAGATTAGGATGCGAGGCTGCAATCTTCTTGAGGGCAGCAATGTCATCCATCGTCGTCACGCCTCCGGATGCGATCACCGGCAGACCCATGTCGGCCAGTATGCAAAAATCATCCAGAGTCTGTTGGTCAATGCCCTGCATCATGCCGTCGTTCGCGATGTTTGTATAGATCACAGCCGCAAGTGGCAGGCCGACGAATCTCTGGGCCAGCTCTGTTACAGAAACTTTGGAAACTTCCAGCCATCCGTCAGTCGCGACCATCGAATCCCGAGCATCCAGACCCAGCGCCAGTTGATTCGGGAACCTTGCACACATTTCAGCGAACCAATCCGGCTCGCGGAGCGCCTTGGTGCCGATGATCACGCGATCGACACCGGTCTGATCGATGGTGGAGCGCACGCTGTCTTCGCTGCGAATGCCGCCACCGAGCTGACAAGGCAATCCGGTGGCCGTGATGATTCGCCGCACGACGTCCTGATTCACTGGACGTCCGGCTTTTGCACCGTCAAGGTCCACCAAATGCAGCCGTTTGGCACCTTCATCGCGCCAACGCAGCGCCATCTCGACCGGGTCATCGGAGAATACGGTTCTGTCGTCATAGTTTCCCTGACGAAGTCGAACGCATCGACCTTCCAAGAGATCGATCGCGGGAAGAAGCTGGAGCATGAAGGGAACTTCAGGTGTGAATTTTTGGGGAACGGTGTGTGAGCTTTGGAAATGCGAGTTCAGCCTCTCCGCCGTTCCTGTTGAACTACTGAAATCAACACAAATGGCGGAGAGCCCGGTTTCAACAGGGTGGGACCAGCGAGCGCCGACCCAACTTAATCGGCGTCGAACACGGCAGGCCGGCGCAGCCTTTCAGCCGCTGGTCCCACCCTGCGATCTGTTGAGTCTTTGCACACTTGTCGTCGCCTCCACCGTCACCGCCAGAAAATTCTTCAGCAACTGCATTCCACACGACTGACTTTTTTCCGGATGGAACTGAGTCGCCATGACATTGCCTTTTGCGACTACTGAAACGAACGGACGGCCATAGTCGGTTGTGGCAGCAATCCATGATTGATCTGTCGGAACGACGTGGTAGCTATGAACGAAGTAAAACCAAGGCTCTGGGCCAAGACTCCGGAAAATACCGTGATCGGGCTGCGCACTTCGGTCCAGTTGATTCCAGCCCATGTGCGGAATCTTGTATTCGGCGGGCAAGTCAAAACGCTGAACGATGCCGGGGATGATTTTGAGCCCGTCGTGTTCGCCGTCTTCAAGTGACACATCCATGAGCAACTGCAATCCCAGACAGATTCCCAGAAAAGGCCGGTCAGCCGCAATATGGTCTTTGATAACACCAATCAGATCCTGTTGACGCAGAGCCGCAATTGCATCTCGAAACGCCCCGACACCCGGCAACACAACGCGCGTCGCCGCAGCAATCTCGGCTGGCTGAGAACTGATGATCGCGGGTTCTCCAATGCGTTCAAATGCTTTCTGGACGCTTCTAAGATTTCCCATTCCGTAGTCAATGATGATGGTCGCCATAACTTACAGTCTGATTTCAAAGTCGTTCTTGCCGGTTGCAGAGACTGTGACAGTGGGTGTGCCTTCCACGAGCGGTAGAGGAGACCCACTAGGACCAAGCACAACAATGTCATATTTGCCTTCGGGAGCGCCTTCGAATGGAATCTCGTAAATCAGCCTGTATGAGCCATCCTTAGTGGTCATTCCTTCTGCTGAGCTTCGTTTATCTTCAAGACCTTCCGAGACTGGGAAGAATTGTACGCGAAGCCCCTCGACCGGTGTCGTTTGTGATACAACTTTACCGGTTACCTGATACAGCGGCAGGCCATTGTAGACGTCTCGAGTTGTGTACCAAATGTAGCCATAAAGGAGTACGGCAATAGTAGCTGCAATCGGGCCAGCCTTTTTTAGCAGAAATTCCATCAGCAATGCGCGTTGCTCAGCGACCTTAGCGTCTTTCGCACTGACTGTCGGGGCGTTCGCGGAATCTCGCTTCTGCTGGTATGTACGCGACAGGGCGTTTGCTGCGGTGCCGACTGTCTTTTCTGCAACTGCTGTGGTCGCGGGCCTGTTGAGCTCTGACGCAGAATCTCTCGTACGATCCTTCTTCTTTCCTGCGTTAAAGTCGCGCATGAGTTCCGCGACGGATGGTTTCTTGTCCGTGACGGCAGGCGTAGACCGTACGGCTGAAGCGCGTCCCGCAGCAGCCAAGCCATTCAAGACGTCCAGTGGATCAGAATCTTGATCGTCACTAACTTCAGGCGTCAATTCGATCGGCATGTCCACATGATCAACTGGCGCATCGACACGAGCGGATGTTTTTGCAACTCCGTAAACCTCGACTTCAACATCAACATATTCCGCAGGGAAAGGGATCACGAATTCCGTTTTGCACTTCGGACATTTTCCGTTGGTGCCAGCTTTTTCGTCCTTGATTTTCAGTACAGATTCGCAGCTGCGGCAGGTGTATCGAATGGTCATTCAACTACTCGGACGAATTCACAAAAGCGGACTTGCGAAGCCACAGGCTCGCACAACAGGAAAAAACAAAATCGGCAGTTTACGAGAATTCCCGCCCCTTAGCTGACATTAAGGCAGCAGCGGAAAAATAATATACCAACTCGACGCACCAGCGAGGCACTGCACGCTTGTTTTCTCGCTGACGCATTGGGATGTTGTGGACGGTGGACAAAAAAACGCCAAGTCGGCGAGTAATCGGCGACATGGCGACGATCTGTCCATCGAATGCGATGCGAACGTAGTACCAAACAGACAATTCGCAAAACATCAGAAGTTCTGAACAGGAATCTGGCCCTGGATATTCCCAAGTGCCTGCCAGACATTCAATCCGATGGATTGTCCTATCGGGCGAGCTGAACCGTCCGCCATACCGACTTGAACGACGTCGTCATGCGGAGAGCCGGCGTAGGCATAGTTCTGCCGTTTATTTGGTCCAATTAATGTGGAGACCAGCGTCGCAGGACCGCCCCAAGCCCAGCCATCACTTGCAACCTGAAGGACCGTTCGATTTTGTGGCAGCAATCTAAGGGTTTCAAATCGCTCTGCTTCAGCGATCATTATGGTCTGCGTCGTTCCGTCTTTGATATCTGCAATTCGAACAGAACTATTGGCGTAGAACATTCCAATGTTCTGGCTTTGTTGATTGTAATTGTAAAGAAGGGTCGTGCCTATTCCGATTGTGTTCGAGGCGCTGTTCGCGACGCTCAATTGAGCAGGGGTCAAATCCCACAGTGAGCGTGTCAAGTCGTAAAACAGAATGCCTGATCCAGCACATCCTGCGTAGTCAGTTCCACCGCCTCTCAAACCTGGAGGGTTGGCCAGTTTAACCACAGCGTCTGTGTCAAGGTATTTGTTGAGCGCAAATTTCTTGATGTCCAGACGGGATCGCCGCGATGGACAGTAAAATGTCGGAATTTCCGTCTGAGCAGGCGCGTAACCAAGAAATAACCAAGGGGTTGCTAGCTGATTATCGAATGTAATCTCAGCATTTCCAAAGACGTTGTAATCTGGCCGCCAAAGCTGATAAACGCCTCCCTGTTCGATGTACGGCAAGATGTGAAACATCCAACTGACCCCCTGATATCCCAGAGTCTGAATGTTGCTGTATGGCTCGAACTGAGAAACATATTGCGGTAACGTCGTGCTTGGAGGATTGGTCAAAACGTTGTTCGTATTGAACCATGTTGTCACGATCTGGCCTGGAGGAAACACATTGTGAGTGTCATGGTAATTGTGCATTCCCAGCACCATCTGCTTTAGATTGTTCAGGCACCGAGACTTATTCGCCGCTTCGCGGGCGCGTTGCACAGCCGGAAGCAGAATGGCGATCAGAATGGCGATGATGGCAATCACGACGAGGAGTTCAATCAGAGTGAACCCCCGCGTCCTTCGACGAAGAGAACGCATAAAAAATCTCCCTTGCTGACTGCGGATATCAAAAATAGAGTCAAACGACCACAATGCCCGAAACACACGCGGATCGGTCAATCTTATGATCCCTGAACCATCTCAGTATTGTTCAGTTTTTTTCAGGTCTGACACATATCATTCCCGAAAATTTGTACTATCTGGGTAAAAAACCTGATGATTTCTTCTATATTTCACCGCAAAAACACCTCAGACAGGCGGATTCTTGGCGAGGTGACACAAAATCGCAGCTCCTTCACGGATCAGATCGTCTTCCGCCGCAAACGAAATTCGGAAATGTGAATCCGATGGACTGAACACGTTGCCGGGAATGATCAGCAGATTGTTGCGAATTGCTTCAGCCACGAATTCCGAACCGGTCCCCCACGGAGCTTTGAGAAAAAGATAAAATGCCCCTTGACCGCCCTGAATTTCGAAGTCGTCTTTGAGCAAACTCACAATCAATTCCCGTTTGCGACGATAGTCCTCCACATGGTCCTGCAAATCGATCTCCCACGCTGTCACACCTGCCCATTGTACCGGATGCGGCGCACAGACAAATGTGAATTGCTGAAGTTTCAACATCTGCTGAATGACGTATTGCGGCCCGTGTATATAGCCCAGCCGCAGCCCTGTCATCGAATGCGACTTACTGAATCCGTCGATGACGATCGTGCGATCGTTCCATTCTGCGGGACTGTGAAATGTTTCCTCATAGCAAAAGACACGGTAGATTTCGTCACTGATCAGAGCGATGTTTTTCTCAGCTGCGAGTTCAGCCAGCGCTTTCACTTCCGCAGCCGACGCAACGGCACCTGTTGGATTAGCCGGGCTGTTGAACAGAATGACTTTGGTTTTCGGCGTGATGGCTCTGCGAACATCTTCGATTCGAATCCTGAAGTCCGGATACGTTGAAACCTGCACGACATTGCCGCCAGCCAGCGTCGTTAAGTGTTGATACATCACGAACCACGGGTCAAACACGATCACTTCGTCGCCGGGATTGATGAGCGTACAAAGTGCCAGCATTAGTGCACCGCTGGTGCCGGATGTTACGAAGACTTTTCGATCTGCATGATGATAGCGCTCGTCGATATCTTTCTGCAGCAGACTCAACAGCGGCGCAATTCCCTGCGTCTGACTGTAGGCATTCTTCCCGTCCTGAACAGCTTTGCACAGGGCATCCTTGATTGGTTGAGGCGTATCGAAATGCGGTTGACCAATGCTCAAATTGATCGGTTTTGTCATCGTCGCAGCGAGGTCAAACACTTTCCGAATTCCAGACGCATCGATCCTGTGCATCCGGTCTGCAATCCACGATTCGCTCACAAGTCGCTTTCTTGATATTTGAATGACGGCACAATCACTTTCCGTTTTCACTCCACTCAATTCTGACGACTATAACTCAACCACACAAGGAGCTTAAAATGGATGTGCAGGCTGCGAAAAGTCCTTTCCGGAAGAAAAGGCCTGCCTGTTCTCTTAAGCCGCCCGCGCACGTCGTGGTTTGGTAGTGAGTCGATACGTGATTGCGTTGCCTTGTTTGCCGCAGACGCTGAAGAATTCCATGCGGCGAAAACAAAAGGCGGCTTTCTGAGCCAGCCAGCGGGGCATGCCGGACGCCGTCACCAGATCCGACGTGGTAAATTCATTGGCAAGCTGGATATCGAGCGCCTTCCACAGATCAGCCGCGGTCTTTAGCTGCACTTGCCGCTGAACTTCGACCAGAGTGCGTTCGGCGACTGAGTATTTCTTCTTCCATGAACTGCGTGCTGTCGGTGGTATTCGAATTTCTTCCTGCTCCGTCAGCAGCACATCCAGCCGAAGGCGTGGATGAGGAAATGCTCCGAAGTGAACAAGCTCCACAAATACATGTGCCAGTGTTTGACGCACCGGGCTGTAGCGGGAACTAACGACATCTCCGCCCTGACGATGCAGCTTCGTGATCTTCTTGCGGGCTGCCAGCGGCTTGACAACGATAACCTGATGAGATTCCAGCAGGCAGGGAATCTTGTCGCGAATTGCTGACAGCGACGCACACTGGATCTCAATCAGGCGTCCGCGTTTGTCGATCGCATCGATCCGAAACTGATCGACCTCGATTTCATGTCGGTCTTCAGCGGCAACGTAGTATGCTTTGAGTTGCGAGTGCAGAGCTGTAGCCACTGGCAGACTTCCTTGTCTTTCGCGGTGATCGCGTATTGCGGTGTCTGTCGATCGCCCTTCATTCCGCTGATCAGCGAATGTCTTTGAGGCAGTTGATGCCCATGTAGATGACTAGTCCGGCTGCAAGGATCAGCATGATGTCCCAGACCATCTGGCCGCCGAACGGCACGCCGAGCGCAAGGTCCAGAATCGCGGCGACTCCCATCAGTCCAGCAACTCCCAGTGATCCGAAAACCATGTTACGGGCCTGACCGGCCATTGTGAAGACTCCACCTGAAACGTTGCGGGCTGTTCGAACTCCCGGAGTATAATTCAATCTCGGGGGGTCATTCCAGTCTGTTTACCCCACGATAATCGTGTTCGACGATTGTTTTCCCGGCGATCGCCACATTCGTTAGTGGCTGGACTGAATTCAGGGCCTGCCGCAGTATCAAGCGGCGTTGGCTTGCGGCTGACGTTTGGGAAGACGGATCTGAAACGTACTGCCGCATCCTAGGCCATTGCTGATTGGAGTAATTGTTCCTGAATGATTTTCGATAATTCGGTGCGTGATACTCAGTCCGAGCCCGGTGCCCTGCCCTGCTTCTTTTGTTGTAAAGAATGGATCAAAGATGTGGTGCAATGTGTCTTCGTCCATTCCGCAGCCGTCATCTTCAATTGCAATCACAATAGAATCGACCAGTTCCTGAATGCGCACGATAACCCGGCCCCCGGATGCTGTTGCCTGAAGTCCATTTGCAATCAGATTCAGAACGACCTGTTTCAATTGAGCGGCGTTGACTTCTGCGATGATGCAGCGGTCGCATTCAAAATTGACTGTGCGGTCAGCGTAACGACCCAAGTGCTGAACCATGAGCAGAACGTCGCGGATCAGTGCGGCAATGTCCGTTGGGATGCGGCCTGCTTTATCCCCGTGCGAAAAGTCGAGGAGGCGTCGTGTGATATCACCACAGCGGCGCGATTCGCGGCGAATCATGGCGATACGATCCAACACCTCCCGCGCTTCATCCGACTTCATGCCGTCAATCCCGTATAGACGCATTTCCAAAGATTCTGCCGCGACTGTAATAGCACTGAGCGGATTGTTGATTTCATGCGCGACGCCAGCCGCCAGAAAGCCGACGCTCGCCAGTTTCTGCGATCGAATCAACTGTTCGCTGCGTTCACGCACCTTGTACTGCAGTTCTTCTTCTGCCTGCTGGAAACGATCCGCCATGCAGTTGACGCCCGACACCAAATCCGCGAATTCATCCTGCCAGCGCGACGCAAGTAGCAGCCGAAATCGCGTGTCACCGTTGGCAATTCTTGTACAGCCTTTCGCAATGGAACGAACAGGAATGGAAATCCAGCGAAAGCCGCACGTCAAAATGACGATGGAAAACGCGACGACGATGCCAGTACCATACAGCAGCCAACGAAGAAAACGTTCGGACCGACGATGCTGTTTCTGCAGCGAAAGTTCACCCCAGTCCGCCGTCATGTAATAGGCCGGCAAATTGTCGAGGGACCGCTGGATGCGAGTCACCGCTCGTGAAGCGTCAAAACGAAGGTCCAATTGCCGGACTTTCGCCTCCGCAGACTTGACCGGCTGCAATCCTTCTGCCAAAGACGCGAGGTAGTCAAACTCGCCGTAGATATCGTCAATTCGCGGCAACACCTGATCTCTCTGCTGACGATTGAGTTCCGGCGGTGCCGGCAACGCTTCAATTCGACGGCGAAATTCCCGCAGCGACGCTCGTGCATCTTCTACGTGAGCGAGGTAGGTGATGCGTTGTTGCTGAACTGCAGCGAGTTGTTTTGGATCCAGTGAAGAGAACAGGCATTCTGAGATTTTCGAAATAGAGCGACTCAGTTGATTGAGATCAGGGCTGCGATGGAGCAAAAAATCAAGGTCATCGACGGCTTCCTGATGCCAAATCAGGCCGAAGGCACCGATACCGGCCATGGCGATGACCAGCAGCATCGCGCCAGCAAATAACGACACCAGTCGTCTGCGGATGCTGCGAAACAAAAACACTCCAACCTCCCTGTCGCCTGAACCTGCCGCCCAATCTGCGGTCGGAAGAAATCTGCGGCCTGTCATCAGATCCCCTCGGAACTTCAACCTGCGGGGAGATTGTATCTTACCGGCAGAACTTCAACGTGGCCAGAGCGATTCGATGTGCCTGCGGTCAGAGACTTTAAGGCGGTTCCGGGTGTTGCAATGGTCGGCCAATACGACGAAATTGGCCTGACGAATAACACTCGACTCGGTCAGTCAGGCTAAGTTGTTCGCGACCGCTGATACATCTCACGCATCAACAGATCAATTGCCCACGCACGCGACTTCATCGCTTGATCCGGTTTGCGCAACTGTTGAGCGAAAACAGCTTGTTTGCCAAGCGTTGTTAGTTCCTCGAAATCAACGTCCCAAGCGCTCTCTCGCGCGACCTGGACAAGGTCACTCTGCACCTCCGCCAGACAGGATAAGAATGCTTCTGAGACCGTTGCATTGACGACCCTGTACGGCGATTTGGGATTGAACGCCGTGTTCGGGACCGATGGTCGCGAAGACGACCGTTCCCCTGTTGACTCCATCTGGTCGATATTAGCGATTGACGCAGTTCCAGCGGTGGAGAAGTCGTCACTGGTTTCCTTCGGATTTCCGCTTAACATCCTCCGACTAATCAGCCACGAAAGGACGGAGGCTGCGACCAAAATCGCAGCCGGAATGAAGCTCTCCATCACCCCCAGCGTGATGCCGGCCAGCAGACACAGGACGGCCGTCGCTGCCAGGAGAATCTGAGGTACAGGCGACGGCTTGCCAGGAATGTCCATTGTCCTGTCAAGTTTCGGTGTCTCGGGCAGTTCAACAGACTGCTCTTCGAACGTGCCGGGATAAGTGTCAATTCCCACGACGACCACGGTCGAATTGTCGGTGCCTCCCCGACAGTTGGCTAGATTGATCAGTAAACGGGAGGATTCGGCTGGCGGCAACGAAGCTACAATCTGGCCAATCTCCACATCGGTGACATGATTCGTAAGCCCATCGGAACATAGCACAAACTGGTCACCGCCCTCAACAGAAAACGGCCCTTCGACGTCAACCTGAACAAATGGATCCGGCCCAAGACAGCGCGTAATCACATTACGTGGATGAAACAATTCAACATTCTCAATGGTCGCTCGTCCCAGTCGGATCATTTCCCACTGAAGGCTATGGTCAAACGTCAGTTGTTCGATGCGTCCGCGACGGACTCGGTAAACGCGACTGTCACCAACATGCCCTATGATCGCTCCGTCTTCGGAAAGACTCAGCACGCTGCAAGTTGTTCCCATGCCTTCGAATTCGCGATTCTCCCGACCGCTATCGTTTATCGCCTTGTTCGCAGCAAAGATGGCCTGCCGCATGCGGTCTGGGACGGATGGAGCATCGCGCTTGAAGTAGGCATGAGGCAACGTATCAATCGCAATGCGACTGGCTAAATCACCAACAGCATGGCCACCCATTCCGTCAGCAACCACAAACAAATGCCCACAACGATGCCATTCGTCATAGTCGGAACACAGACGAACGGCAAGTGAATCCTGATTCGCCGAACGGCGCATCCCCACATCGGTACGCGAAGCATACTGCACAGCGGGGGCGGAAGGCATGAGACGGTACTCAATGAAATCGGTTGCTGATCGCTTCACAGAATCATGGGATGTCAACATCCGCGTACTCTGCTGCACAGTGTACAACTGTTGGCACATGAGACCAGCCATCGGAGCAAAAACCACAGAATCCCGAGGAAAGGAATGAACCTGTGGAGCAAGCCTTCAATTACCACCGACGCGGGACAGGATTCCGTGATTGCTGACATTTGCAAGCCGATTTTGAACTTCAAACTCAATGTCTGCAAGAACCGTCAGCCGAACCATCTCGGCGGTGCTGCCGACGCCAAGCTTTCGAGTCGCATTGGCTCGATGCTTCTCTATTGTCTTCACGCTGATTTCCAGTTCCAGCGCGATGGATTTATTGGCGAGGCCGTTTGAAACCAGTTGCGCCACCTGCAATTCGCGACGCGACAAGCGACGAATCTGCTGCCGCGCTGCGTCTCGTCGCGACTGCCAGCTTCGAAAGGCCAATTCCTCGGAATTTGAAGCAGACGCGACGGAGTTTAGATTGAGCCCGTGACCAAAAGAATTTGAGATTGGCTGAATCATGTTGTGTCACTCCCTTCACTCGAATGCATACATCGTTGCCGGTGGCTGGCACCATTCCTAGAAAAATAGCTGCGATTGGGAGAATGAGCCAAGAGCAAAATCCCGCCCGCTATGGGAATTTTTTCGGGACGGGGCCGGATTGGAATTGATCGAGACAACAGCAATTCTGCCCGAGTGGCGAAATAGGGGCTCATCCTCCGGGGGTTTCGAGGTAGCTTTGTACAGCGGCGCGAGGCGGCACGCACAGTTGCGGACTCACAGACACATTTGCGTGAGATCCCTCCCGCAAGAGCACACTGGAACCACGTCGCGAGGATTCTCCACGTAGGAGTGGACTAAACTAAGATGGCAAAGCGCAGCAGACATAGACTGCCAAGGCTGAGAATAATGTCTGGCTGAAAACCCTCAGTGAGACTTCGCACCGTGATGACGATCACCAGTATGTTCCTGATCGTGCTGCTTACCTTCAGCTGCGGCTTTGTCGGCGATAATCGAAGAGTAAGTCCACCAGCCGGCAATGCCCATCGCCAACACAGTGTACAGAAAAAGAGCGGACAGCATCTTTCCAATCGCGCCGCCCGCCGTTACGTCGTCTGCGCCGAACTGTTCAATTTCCAGTGTAGAAAAAATTTCCGCCTGGTGCTCGGAGGGGGCGTCTGCAAGCAAAGCAGTGTCTGACATGGGAACATATCTCGCGGTCGAAGTTCAGAATCGAAGAGTTTGGAGGCAGAAATCCTCGTCTTAGCATATCGCACAGCCGGATTCTTGCGAATCCATTGATAAAGTACCACCGGAGTTTTCTGGAATTGAGGGCCAGGAACCTGCTACAGCCGCGTTTCCTGTTGCCTAGACATCGACCCAAGCAGCTCAGCAAGGATATTGCTTGCCGGATGCGGATGGCCTTTGTATTGACGAAAACCTTCGCCGTATTGAGTCCCGATCTCATGGCCGCGTTGACGACTCCACCGTTCGCAGGCATCCATGTATTCGTCCATTCCGTGCTGACGCCGAAGCCACTCGCGCTGACTGGCGTGGCAGGCCAGAGCTTCCAGCTTGGCTGGCATCTCAGCGGTGATATCAACGACGAATTCCGGTGCGATGCGATTTCCGAAATGATCGGTCCCCTCGACAGGATCTACATAGTATAGCCAGGGAATTTTTAGGGTCGATGGAGCTGGATCCCACTGACAAGTGCGATAATTGGGCACAGATGCATTGAAGCACGCATCCCGCACCAGCGCGCTGGTGATCTCATGGTCGTGCATATAGTCAATCGGCGGAGCAGCCAGAATGACGTTGGGGGCCGTGCGGCGTAGGAATTCTGTCATCCGACGACGGCTATCATTGTCGAACACGATAGATAAGTCACGGAATTCAAGACAGGAATACTCTGCTTCCAGAATAACAGCGGCGCGACGAGCCTCCTCGCGTCGAATAGCAGCGATTTCTTCCGCGTTGTGCTCTGCACTGCCGCCGTCTCCCGGAGTCATAGTTGCGACGGAAACTCGGCAGCCCAGTTTCCGAAGTCGCCGCAGCGTGCCCGCACATTGAAACTCAATATCGTCGGGATGGGCGTGAATCGCCAGAACATGCAGCTTGCTCGCATCGAGTGTCATGTTGAATCTTCTTTGGCGGCAAAGGCACAAATGGTCAAGGAATCGGGTTTCTCAATCGACGTACAACTACAGCAATTCACGACGTTTTTCCACAAATCGACCTCCCGAACAGTGGCAAATTCACAGCTTTGAAGACTCGTATTCTCTAGATCGCTGGTTTTCTCTACAAAACCGGGTTCAATGTGAGTTAAAAAACCAACGCTGCGAAGGATCGACGTTGATGGCGATGTCAAGAATATCACGACTGTCCAGTTTGATGCTCGTTATTGGTATTGTTTCTGGATGTGGCGAAGGAGCCGCAGAAACAGGTTCGGCCGCAAGAGATACGGGAACGGCCGACGGTGCGGGGAAGACTACTGATTTGGGAGTCAGCCAGCCGAAGTCCCTTCCTGCGGGCGTAGTCGCAAGTATCGATAGCCCGAACACGTCGGCTGCACTGGATGGCTCGAAAACGGTTTCCGAAAACGGTCAGAAGTCGCCGTTCCCAGACGATGAAGCGACACAAACCCTTCGAGAAATTCAAAAACTCCGAATTTCCCCGGTACCGACAGATCTTGCCGAAGCCAGAAAAACTCGCCGCGAACGAAACGAACGCATCGTGGACATGGCGACGAAAGTGCTACGAGTCACCATGAACGACGAAGCTCGCAAGCCGCAGTTTCACTTGGCCGTCGGGCAACTTCTGGAAGCTCGATTCCAGATGGCGTTGGCCGGATCGCAGGACGATGTCGATCTGCTGTATGCTGATGTGCAGGCCCTGAACGAACGCGACGAAAAGTCCATTGCTGCAGCGGAAGGTGTTTACTACATCGCAAGGTTCGCCCACACCAAAGCCGGACTCATGGGAAAGTCCCAACCGGAATGGTTCGAAACCTTTTCACGGTGGGCACGCGAGTTTTCGGATCGTTTTCCACAACAGACGCAGCGCGCCGTGAGCCTGCTTTTCGGTGCAGCTCGCAGTTGTGAAATGCAGGCCATGGCGACCGAAGACACTGAGCTGTCTACTAGGCTGTTGACGGAATCACGACTGTGTTATACGGCCCTCGCGGAAAAGTTTGCTACGACTGATCAGGGTCAGGAAGCGACGGCCTCGTTGCGCCGGATGGCTCTGACCGGACAGACTCTATCTCAGTTTTCCGGACCAACTCTCGATGGAGGTTTCATCTCATCCGATGATTTCAGCGGAAAACCGACGGTTATCTTTTTCTGGGATTCGGAAAGCGAAAAGTTTACCAAAGATTTACTGCCAGTGCTCACGAAAATCAGCACCGCCCTGACCCCTTCGAAATTGCGTCTGGTCGGCGTTGCGTTGGATGAAGACGAAGTGACCTTGAATCAGTATCTCGAAAATCACAAAGTCCCCGGCCAGCAGATCTTCTTCACTCAAGGTGAACAACGTTCCTGGAACAGCCCCCTCGTCCGCTTCTGGGGCATCGCCCAAAGCCCGACCGTCTGGCTCTTGGATGGACAGGGGAAAGTGATTTCGACATCGCTGGAAGCGGCTGAACTTATGGCAGCGATACAGAAACTGCTGAAGTGAAGCCAATGGCAGCCATCACGCTCCGCCGTGATGAGCCCCGTTCTGGCCCCATTCACATCTCAAGCCCGCGTTCTCTGACCAGTCATCTTTGCGGTGCGTGCAAAAGAATCCACGGTTTTCGGCTGGTGATAGTGTCGCACACGGGCTCGTCTCGGCGGAGCGAGACGGCTACGTTTCTGAAAAAGTACGACGATGGCGTGTTTCGGTGCCGGTGCACACATCCGACTTTGTCTTTCCGCTGCACGATCTTCATGCAGGATCATCTCGCTTATCTGGAATGCGATTGCTTCCAGAGATTAGGCGAGCGGCAGAAAATGAATTACCTGCCGCGTGGGATTGCCGGTCGGATAAGGATATCGTATTTGGCGAGAGTTTCGGAGCGTTCGAGTCGTTTGTTGAGTTCAATCATCTCTTTCTTTGGAACGATGACTCCAATCGGGTAATCACCGTCGAGCTTCATGACGGTGGGACGCTGTCCCTTCCATGTCATGCGTTGGGCGTAGGCTTTGACGATGACCCAGCATGTCAGCAGCACACCGTTCCATTTCTGTTGCAGCGATGACCAGCAGCGTTCGATCCGGTTATACTTGCTGTGGTACGGCGGATAATACACGAGATGAATTTCCAGCCCCGAACAGTCGGCAAATTCGATCATGCGTTTCAAGAACTGCGTCCGTGTGCTCGAGTTTTTCGGGCCGTTATCCAGATAAATCGTCAGCCGTCGCACCTTCGGAAACTGATCCTTCACGCTCGTCCACCACATTCGCAAACAGTCGCCCCAGAAGTCGCTCGTTTCGTGATAGCCGAAGATCAGCGTCAACGCACCCGTCAGCAGAATCAACACGCCAAACGGAACCAGTTTCTCTTTCGCTGGTGGATCATGGTCCCAGGCTTTGGGGACTTTGCCTTCACTGTCAGTCCGTGTTTTTTCCCCCCAGCGAGTATTCACCCAAACTGACTTTTGTCTTGGTATCGACCGAAATCTCCAAGGTTTCCGGATCGTCCGCGTATTTCTCGCGAGCCGCTTTGACGTTGGCAAAGATCGCGTCAGTGTCCTTCGTCTTCTTCAGCGGCTTGCCCTTTTGAATCCGCTTCAGACGATAGTTCATCCGATTCAGAATGTCGCAAATCGTCCGCTCGCTCGGCAACTGAGATTCATCGTAGCCTTTGGCCTGAAGCAATTCGCGAACTTCAGCAGCCGACAGATTCGTATACTGACGGGATGTCTTCAGTTCCGGGTCCGACTGCGTATGTGGCTCGACGATCAGGCGAATATCCATCGCCAGTTGCGGATCCTTTTCTTCACTGCGAAGACGGCCTCGAGGACTTGCCGGAACCTTGAACTGGCCGGGTTCGCGTTCCGTGAATTCCAGCAGACCGGACGCCACGTTTTCGCGGCCCCAGCCGAACCGAGCCTCGGCTTTGCGGGAACTTCCCTCACACAGTGCTAGGCAAACCCGCCCCTGAAACACTCGCCGCTCACGCCCCGTCATCGCTCGAGCGGCTACCATCAATAACTCATCCGTCACACCAGCAGCAATCACACCATCCATGGTGATCCACTCCGATCTCATACCGCATTCATGCCACAATATGCCA
>CANJQC010000036.1 GCA_947476295.1 Planctomycetaceae bacterium
CATCTGCCGCTGGTGTTGAGTCGTCAGGAAGTCAATCGCATGTTGCGACAACTGGAAGGTCGTGACTTGTTGCTGGCGCTTCTGCTGTACGGCTCGGGCATGCGTCACAAGGAGGTGCTGCGGCTCCGTGTGAAGGATGTGCATTTTGATACGATGCAGATCACGGTGCGTGACGGAAAGGGTGAAAAGGATCGGGTGACGATGCTGCCGAAAGCGGCCGTGGAACTGCTGCAGCGACAATTGCGAGGCGTGAAGAAGGTTCACGAAAAAGATCTTGAGGCAGGCGAAGGGCGAGTGTATCTGCCATATGCTTTGGCGAAAAAATACCCAAATGCGGATCTGGAGTTTAGCTGGCAATTTGTGTTTCCGTCCCGACAAATGTCACGTGATCCTCGGAGTGGTGTCGTTCGCCGACACCATATTCATGAGAACAATTTTCCGCCGATCATGAAACGCGCTCTGGTGGCGGCCGGCGTCGATCAACCCGCGACGCCCCATACATTACGTCACAGCTTTGCGACTCATCTGCTGGAAGATGGATACGATATCCGCACCGTCCAGGAACTATTGGGACATGCGGATGTGAAGACCACGATGATTTATACGCATGTGCTGAATCGTCCTGGCCTGGCGGTACGAAGTCCGGCGGATGTGATGTGAAGGGGCGAGGGGCGAGGAGTAAGCCTTCAGTTGACAGACTTGAGTTGGCGGTTGGCAGGAATAACGCGGGGCAGGAAAATGAGCGAGTGGCGCTCGATTCTGGCATGGATGCGGGGAATGTCGCGACGAATCGCGAAGTCCTGCCTGCCGGAAAGGACTTTCGCCATACGGCGAACCTTAATGGGACAGACGTCCGCTCAACGTCGCAGCATTGTTATTGAATCCATGTTGTCGGGTCGCAGGTCGCGGCAAGCCGCGAAATCCAGCCCGGCAGGCCGTACGGTGCGACTGACGTTTCCGCTGGCCGATTCAAACAATCGCCAAAATCGGCAGCCCGTGATCTATGTCCAGTCGCTTGCGGTCGGGAATCTCAAGGCGGCGTGAATCGAGTCCCAGTTGATGCAGAATCGTGGCATGCACGTCGGTCACGTAATGTCGGTCCTCCACTGCATGGAAGCCAATTTCGTCCGTTGCCCCATGCACGACGCCACCCTTAATTCCACCCCCAGCCATCCAGACGGAAAAACCGTAGATGTGATGATCACGACCGTCGGCTCCCTGTGTTCCAGGCGTGCGACCGAACTCGCTAGCAAAGACTACTATCGTCGAATCCAGCAATCCCCGCTGTTTCAGATCTTTCAACAGCGCGGCTATCGGCTGGTCGACGGCCTTGAAGTTTTTTTCGTGATTCACCTTCAGCGCACTGTGGGCGTCCCAGACTCCAGCACCACCCGCTCCGTGCTGAACCTGGATAAACCTAACTCCGCGTTCAATAAATCGCCTGGTGGCCAGCATCTGCAATCCAAAATCTCGAGTCTCCGGGTCGTTGAGTCCGTAGCTGTCCTGCGTCGTCTTCGTCTCCGAGCTGAAATCCAGAGTCTCCGGGACCGACGACTGCATCCGGAACGCCAACTCATATGCTTTGATCCGCGCCGCCAGCGAGGCGTCATCCGGATACTGTTCGCTCTTCAATCGATTCAACTGCCCGACCAAATCAAAGGCCCGTTTCTGTTGGGCATGCGTCAGCCCGGTCGCTGACTTGCCATAGTCCAGCGGATTCGCCGGATCGACCTGAATCGGCACGGCATCATGAGCCGGTCCGAGGTAATGACCATCCTTTGCGTTCCAGTATTCTCGCTTACCCATCGAGATAAATTGCGGCAGATTATCGTTGAGTGTTCCCAGTCCATAATGAACCCAGGCACCCAGTGTCGGGAACTCCCCGTCCAGCATGTGCCGCCCCGAATGAAACTGCGTCTGCGCGCCGTGATTGTCGTCGGTGGTGTACATCGATCGAATCACGGCTATGTCGTCGATGCAACCACCGACGTGCGGCACCCAGTGGCTCAGCTCAATTCCAGACTGCCCATATTTCCTAAAACCAACCTGCAACGGATACAGCTTGTTTCTTTGCTGCCCGTTCGCGTCATTGACAACAGTCACCCGCGCGAGCTTCAACTTTTCCGGATTCTGCACGTCCGCAAACGGCGTCTCGTTGATGGACTTGCCTGCATACTGTGTCAACGCGGGCTTTGGATCAAACGATTCCGCTTGTGAGACGCCGCCGTTCATGAATAGCCAGATTACGCTCTTCGCTTTCGGAATGCGATGCGGAAGTCCATCCGGAGCCTGCCATTCCAATGGATGATCGGCTGCGACACGATCTTCCTGTGCCATCAATGCAGCAGCGACGAGCCCCGTAAAACCGAGACAGGACGTATCAATAAACGAACGTCGCGTTCGGTCGAACGACCTAAAGGAATGCTGCTGCGTACTTCGACGGGACATAAGCTGCCTCCGATGACGGGTCATTAAATCATGCTGACGAGTTGCGCGGGGCGTCATCATATCCACATCGGCGAGGATGCGAAACTGCCGCTTGTGAAATCTCGATCCGCAGCCATCCGGCGAGTTCAATAATGCGGCGGTCGTTCTGGTTCAACCTCTGTTCGTTCAGTCGGATCGTTGAACGTATGCAACTCATGCTCCAGCCGCACAAATCGACTGTCCAGTTCCCGTAACCGGCTGAAGTATCCCAACAAAGCTGAATTCAGACTGTCCACATCATGCTGCAAATGTGCTAACGCCGATTCGATGCGTTCGAGTCGTGATTCGATCGCCCGATGTTCTTCCAATCTAGGAACCGACATTTGGAGTTTCACTTGTTGTTCGGGAATTGCGATACAATGCACGCCGGAATCGTTTAGACAGTTGAATTTTGTGCAGCGGCGTTTCAGACATCCCGCGCACGGCCTATCATGATCCCTTCGTTGCCGGTAGTGCCAGCGGGCCATCCAAGTTAAGTATGACAGCAGGTCTGGAACCCGGCTTACGGCTAATCAAAGACACCGCTGTCTTGCAGTGATCTTCGTTAGACCGAGGTTACCGCATTCCCTATCATCAACCAGAGTTGATGCCAAACCAGCGTGAATTATTCTGGTATTGGGAACGCCCCGGGGCGTTGTCTGACACATTGACAACAGCCACGCGAAGGCTGCGTACTGCTTCACTTCTCTGATCGCGGTTTTTCCTGACTGCGTTCGTTGAGCAGTCGAAACTGGCTGCCTCCATTTACCTGCTCCCTGCGGGCGGCTCGCCACTGGACGACGATGTCCGGCTGATCCGCAAAGATGCCGTCAACACCGGCTGCGACGGTCAGCCATTCCAGATATTCGGCCGCAGAGCCTGCAAAGTCCGGCAACGCATCTGTGCGGAACGTCCAGACATGCACCTGTAATGCATTGGCGTGCGCGTTCCGGACAAGCTCGGTAAGTTGCGGGGTGCCGTCTTCTTGTTTGCCCGTTACGACATGATCAAGCGGCACACCGATGCCATCAGCGACCTCGGCAATCGATTTCAACTTCGCAGGATCAGCGGGTTTTACGAGTAACTGGATGATTAACAACGACGTCTTCAGTTCTTTTCGCAGACGCCGCACTTCACCTTCGTCAAAGCTCTGCAGATAGATGCGATCGTCGGAAGAGTCGTAGCCGTACTGCGTCAGAACATCCAGAATAGCCTGTGACAGATCAAGTCCTTCGGCTCTATGTTCAGCGGCACCTTTAAATTCTACATACACACCAGCCTGGTGCGGACGTGACTTGTTGAGTCCCTGAATCAACTGCAGATGTTCGGCCAGCGTGGAAATGCGGAAACCACCGGATTCCAGCGGAAACCGAGTGCCTTTGTCTTTCCACGGACGCGATGGAGAACGGCGTTCGGTGACCCTGAGTGTCTTCAACTCATCCAGTGTGAAGTCAAATGAGTACCAGTGTCCATCTGCACGATTGCGATCAGGAAACACGAATGCAGCATTGGTCACGTCATCCAGAATCAGATCATGCAGCACAACCGGAATACCGTCCTTACTGAGGACTACGTCCTGTTCGATGTAGTCGGCGAGCATCGCATGAGCCAGCACGGCGGATTCGGTCGTGTGTTCCGGCAGATACCCCGACGCACCGCGATGCGCGATCACGATGGGGACATTCTGTGCCTGATCGGCGGTCACTATCGCCGCTGGCGGTGCATCATCGTTGATCTGTGCCATAGCTGAGACAGCAATCTTCGTGACAGGAAGGAAACAAACACCTAACACCAGCCACCTTGTATAACCGTACGCTGGACGCAAAGTGATGCTCCTGGGATTGTGGATCAGCAGCTCCGCAACTGCATTCTGCAAGACGTGAAGTTCAAGTGATGTTCAGCACGACTCCGCCAATACTCGAAGTTTGCGTAAATTTATCATCACGTCCCCAGAGACATATGATCGCAGACCATGACTATCGTTGCAAATCAGCACATTTCTGGGTTCTTCGACAATCCAATTGTACGATTAAGACCAGTGCCAACGACGTACTTCGTCTGGGCCAGCCATGCGAGGAAATTACGCCACTGTCGCTGAGATTTGGAGTTCGCCAGTGCGACGGAGCGATGCTACACTGTGATTAGTGAGCCGCACAATTTGTGATCGGTTCACTCTTGCCTGTTCTTGATCGTCGAGCCTTGTGCCCCATGTCTCCGTCAAAAAGCTGCGTCCTTCCGTGGTTGTTGCTGCTGCTGATTGTCGGTTTTTCCGGATCGTGGCTGTCGGACGGGATTGCGTTTCAGTTGATGAGATCTGACATCACTGGCGATGAGCGTATGGCGTCCCTGCAACAATTCTTCCGCCAGGCCGGATTACTGGCACCAGTTGTCTATGTTTTGTTCGTCACAGTCGAGGTAATCGTCGCGCCGATCCCTGGGCTGCTGCTGTACGCTCCTGGTGGGTTGATTTTTGGACCGTGGCTCGGTGGGCTGCTCGCGCTGATCGGAAATGTGATTGGTTCAGGTATTTCCTGCGGGTTGACACGGAGTCCTGGTTCAGGCTGGCGGCATTCCATCGGCACGACAAATTCGGTCGAACGACTTCAATCGGTACTCGAACGGCGCGGTGTGTGGCTTATTGTCTTACTCAGACTCAATCCACTCACATCAACCGATCTGATATCCTATGCTGCGGGCTTCACACGCATCCCCATTCGCAACGTGATGCTGGCAACCGGAATGGGGATGGCTCCGATGTGTTTTGCTCAATCATGGCTTTCCGACAGCATCTTCAACACATGGCCGCAGTTACTTTGGCCACTGCTCATAGTGAGCGTTGCCTACGTGGTCGTGGTCACCTTTGTCGTCGCCAGGCTATTGCGTCCCAGACCCGCAGATGCAAATGTTTTGAGCGAATAACGGTCGGCACACACACTGACATCCGTTATGCTGTCGTTTGCCGTAGTGACCGTAACGAGAAATAAATATAGTGTCTAATGCTGCGGTTCCTTTAGCCTAGACAATCAAGTCCGAGGCCTCGCAAAAACGTTTTTCTATTGCAAAACTCCTAAACCACTTTACCGTGGCTTCGACAGCGTTTCATGGCATGCGAAGGACATGAATGTCCGTCCTGCATAAACTGGCACATTACAAATGCGAACGTTTCAACCCCGATGTTTCAGCTGCATCGCAGTCATCACACTGATCACAGCAACGGCACTGCGCGCTGATGATTTATTTCTTGATCAAATCGCACCGCTGCTTGAGCGACGGTGCCTGAGTTGTCACAACGAAACCGATCGTAAGGGCGATTTTTCATTACAGACTCAAGAGCATCTGCAGGCCTCAGGCTTCGTCGTCTGCGGCAAATCGGACGACAGTCAATTGCTGAGTGTCGTCGTTGCTGTTTCGGAAGGCGTGCGTCCGGCGATGCCGAAAGACGGAAGTCCGCTGACTGAAGACGAAGTCGGCCTGTTGCAGCAATGGATCGACGCAGGCGCAAAATGGCCCGCAGACTTTAGTCTGACGGAACCGGTCATCGACAATTTTGACTGGTGGTCGCTGCGTCCGCTGGTATCGATTCAGCCCCCAGTGTTCGACGACGATGCTGCACGCCGATGGCTTCGAACGGCTGTCGATGCGTTTGTACTCAGCAAACTGCGGGAGCATGCACTGGAGCCGTCTGCGGAAGCGGACAAGCACACTTTGATTCGACGAGTCACATTTGACCTCATCGGATTGCCGCCGACACCCGCAGACATCGACGCTTTCATCAATGATTCCTCGCCGGATGCGTACCAAAAAGTTGTTGATCGGCTGCTTACGTCTCCACATTATGGAGAGCGCTGGGCTCGGCACTGGCTGGATGTGGTGCGCTATGCTGACACATGCGGCTACGACAAAGATAAGCTGCGGCCGAATGCATGGCCGTATCGCGACTATGTTATTCGCGCGTTCAACGACGACAAACCGTACGCGCGTTTTGTGCAGGAGCAAATTGCCGGCGATGCACTTTATCCTAGTGAGCCGGATGGTATTCTGGGGCTGGGATTCATCTCGGCAGGCCCGTGGGATTTTATCGGTCATGTGGAAGTGTCGGAAAACAAGATCGACGGTATGGTGGCGCGAAACCTGGATCGCGACGACATGGTCACGGGGGCTCTCAACACATTCTGCAGTGCTGCCATTCAATGCGCACGCTGCCACAATCACAAATTTGATCCGTTCACTCAGCAGCACTATTACAGTCTGCAGTCTGTGTTTGCCGCCATCGATCGAGCGGAGCGCCCGTATAACACCGATCCAGCAATAGAAGTACGGCGAAACGATCTGTCCGGACTGAAGGCCGTCGCACAAAGAGAGTTGACGAAACTGGAAGCCACCATCCGTGCGGAAGGTGGTGACAGACTTGCGATGCTGGAAGAGCAGATCAATAAATTGCATTTGAAAGCAGAGCCCGCCGCAAAGCGACCGGCGTTTGGATATCACAGCCAAATTGCGGCATCCGCTGACACAGAGAAATGGGTTGAGATCGATCTTGGCCGTGACGTTGAAATAGCGTCACTTGTCCTGCATCCGTGTCACGATGACTTTGCAGGCATCGGCGCGGGATTCGGATTTCCTGTGCGATACAGGATTGCAGTATCGAGTGCAGAGCAACGTGCTGCGAGGGAATCGCCTGCCATCGTCCTGGATGCTGCAGGAACCGACATGTTGAATCCTGGGATCGCCCCCGTTTCTACTCATTGCAGCGTGACGGCCCGTTACGTTCGCATCATTGCCACAAAGTTGGCAACTCGTCAGAACGATTTCATGCTTGCGGTGGCGGAACTCGAAGTGATGGCTGCAGATGGCACCAACTTCGCTGCAAATGCAGGTGTGACGGCTCTGGATTCGATCGAAGCGCCCGAACGATGGCGGATGAGCAATCTCACGGATGCGATCTGGCCGACAGCCGCTGATGCGGACGCTGCTCGCAAGCTTTCAGAGGTTCAGCAAACTCGTGACACTCTGCTGAGGACGCTGAACACCAAAGAACGCAGAGCTCGGCGAGAGACGCTGACAGAGCAACTGGCAACCATGAATAAGGAACTCGGCGGACTGCCTTCCGGTCAGATGGTTTACACGGCGGCAACACACTTCGCGCCGCAGGGAAATTTTCGACCGACCGAAGGCAAGCCACGAACGGTAAGGTTATTGCATCGAGGCGACGAAACGCAGCCGCGAGAGGAAGTTCAACCCGGCACGATTCCGCTTTACACAAACGACTCATGGCACTTTCAACTTCCAGTCAATCATTCAGAAGCCGATCGTCGAGCCGCCTTAGCCCGCTGGGTGACAAGGCTCGACCATCCACTCACATGGCGGTCGATCGTAAATCGCATCTGGCAGTATCATTTTGGACGAGCAATTGTGGATACACCGAACGATTTTGGCCGAATGGGTCAGCTGCCCAGTCATCCAGAGCTGCTAGACTGGCTGGCGATTGAATTTCGTGACAACGGACAGTCCTTCCGAAAGCTCCATCGACTGATCGTGACCAGCGCGGTGTATCGGCAGAGCTCATCGGGAAATCCTGCAGCAGAAGCTGTCGATGCCGACAACCGATTCTTGTGGCGGATGAACCGCCGGCGACTCGAAGCGGAAGAAATCCGGGATTCCATGCTGGCCGTGAGCGGAAAACTAAATCCCGAAATGGGCGGACCGGGATTCTATTTATTTCAATTAGAAAAGCCCGAACACTCACCGCACTACGAATACAACAAATTCGATCCGGAAGATGTCCACTCGCACCGCCGCAGTGTTTATCGTTTTATCGTCCGTTCACAGCCGGACCCGTTTATGACAACACTCGACTGCGCAGATTCGTCACAGAGCACACCGCGTCGCCACGAAACACTGACCGCACTGCAGGCGCTGTCGCTGCTCAACAATCGCTTCACGCTTTCCATGGCGCAGCACTTTGCGACGCGATTGGAAACGGAAGCCGTATCCACTGAAGCTCGCATCGATCTTGCCTTCCACCTGCTGACGGGAAGAACGCCGTCACAGGAAGAACACACTCAGATGACCGCCTACGCCGAACAACACGGGCTTCCTGCGCTGTGCCGACTGCTTTTCAATCTGAGTGAATTTGTATTTTTGGACTGAAACGAAATCGATGAAGCCCATCATTGCCATGACTGCCGGAGACATTGCAGGCATCGGGCCGGAGGTCATCCTCCGCGCGATCGCACAACCGGCGACGTCGTTGGTTTGTTATCCCGTGCTCATTGGCCATCCGCAGATTTTTCGTCAGGCGGCGGAGATCTTTGGCCTGACTGTGCCGTTGCAGGAACTGACCACAACAGTACAGGATTCGGCACGTTTTCGTGAAGACGTCGTCTCCGCTGCGACTCACCGTCGCATCCTTTGCATCAATCCGTTTACTGACGGCGTGCTTGCGACTCCTCGCTCTCGAGTCAGCTGCGAAGCAGGCGACGCTGCGTTCCATTATCTGGACGCCGCCATCACGCTGGCAAAGCGCTTCGCCGTCGATGCCATTGTCACAGCCCCACTCAACAAAGAAGCACTTCATCTGGCCGGACATCATTTTCCAGGCCACACCGAAATTCTGGCCGAACGCTGTGGTGTCGCTGAGTTCGCCATGATGCTGCATCTGCCGGAATCCGCACTTGTGACATGGCGGCATTTGATTCGTCCGCTTTCGAACAGCAACAGGTCCGGAGAAAACGACGCATCCTTGTGCGGACTCAGCATCGTTCATGTCACGCTGCACACATCCATCGACAGTGTTCCGCAGATGCTCACGAAGGATTCCATCATCGGCAAGATCCGGTTGATGGACAGTTTTCTGCAGAGGATTCATTGCGAACGTCGCGCCATCGCGGTATGCTCGCTTAATCCGCACGGCGGCGAAAACGGCTTGTTTGGCAATGAAGAATCACGCCTCATCCGACCGGCTGTTGAAGCGTGTGCCGCATCCTTGAAATCAGTAACCGGCCCGCTGCCCGTTGATACTCTCATCCGGCGGGCGGTGAGCGGTGAATTTGACGGGATCGTGGCCATGTATCATGATCAGGGTCACATCCCCGTGAAACTGATCGGCTTTGACGCGGCAGTGAACATCACACTCGGGTTGCCGATTGTTCGCACCAGCCCGACACACGGCACAGCATTCGATCGCGCATGGAATCCGCGGACCCCTGCCGATGCCTCGGGCATGCTGGAAGCCATCCGCATCGCGGCAGAATTGTCAAACCATTGACACGAATCGCTCTACATTCCTGGTGGCCAGTCGCCTTCCGGCGCGTTGAAATCCGGTGGGCCTGTGTCGTAGTCTGGCGGAGGCGGCGGGTTGCGAAGTCGTTGCTGGAACTGTTGAAAAGAATGATTCATTGAATCCAGCAGTCGCTGGGCATTAGCCGACGCCATAAACACACGTTGCGAAACAGAGGATCGCGGAAAGAACGTCGTGATGAAGTCGAATGAAAACTCCGTCGGCGAATGTCCAATCATTACGGCGTTGGCGTACGTACCGGACTGTACGTCGTCACTGATCTTCAGCGATTCGTACAGATCCTGAGCCGACTGACGCTGCTGATTTTGATTTGGAAGGGCCGGCATATGAATTGGCCCGAAGCGGTCTTCATAGCGATTAATATTTTCCTGCAGCGCCATAATGAACTGATTCACGACTGCCGGTGGCATCACAACGCGCGCGACAACCTGTTGAGGCTGTTGCATCCGCAGTAGAAAGTCCACGATAAATTCATGCTGCCCCTGCAACACAACAGCGCCTGTCGTAAAGACTCCGCGGGCCACATGTGCTGGCACCAATGCACCGATGTGGGAGTGACGGATTTCCTGGCTTTGCGGGCCTTCGTTTTCTGATGGCTCATCAGAAGGTTCGTCCGGCGTTGGCGGATCTATCATTGTGGTGACGTCTTCAAGTGAAACTCGTGGTTTGAGAGAATATAGTGGCTGAGCGTGCCCAGCAAAAAGGCTTAGCATCCTTAAAGATGCTAAGCCTTGCTCAATTCTATCGAAGTCGTGCCATGATTTACTAGGAATTCGGCTGACCTTTCACACGCTTGCGAACGTCCGTTTCCAGAACGCCAAATGCCTGTTCATGCCGCTGCAACGCCATCGACAGTGCGCTCCACAGACGCTTGGCTGTGAAGTGATTGAGGATTATTCGCTGAGTCACCTTCACCTCGACTTTGCCTGTTGCGTATGGCGTCGGGTTAAGACCCAAGTCTAGGATCAATTCCTCCGGAGTGCTGGACACTCTGCAGAAGTTGGCGTAACCGGCGTTGGCGCCTGCATCCGTCACAATGACTTCCTGCGTCTGCTGCGCTTCCGGGCCACGCGATGGTTCCTGTTCCTGTGCGTTCTCACTATCGCTCACGTTTATCTTCTCCAATGTTGAGCATTTCATAATCGTCCGGACGCGAAAACCCGGACACAAAGTTTTACAGTCAGCAGACTTATAACAACGCCGCAGAATCACGGCAACGCTGGACCAACGGTGTTTTCGAATTGTCAGGGCCTAGCATCGGCAAACAAGTCAAGACGGGATGTCTGGAGAGATCTAACGGAAATCGGCAGGAATCACTGAAGATTTGCCTGAATTCCGTCCCATACGACGATGTCTCGTAACAGAGCAAAAAACGTTGGCACTGCGTGGAATTGTACTATGCAGCAGTTCCCGCAAATAAAGAACGATGGCGTCCGCAATGATGCTGACGGTTGTTACGTCACCGCCACGAACGGCGCTTCGATCCTCATTTCAACTTCTTCACACGACATCGAAATATGCGTTGGATTCCCAGAGCGAAAATTATCCAGCCCGCGGTCAGGCATTCCCTGAGATTGATCTTTGTCGTCCCGAACCGACGGTCCTCAAAGATGATCGGAACTTCTGCCATGCGACAATTGACGCGCTGACAGCGATACAGCACCTCTTCCTGAAAGGCGTAACCTCTGGCGATCGTCAGAGACCAGTCGATCTCCGCCAGTTTGCTCACGCGATAGCATCGAAAACTGCCGCTGTTGTCCTGGGTCGTCAAACCCAGACACAGTCTGGCCCACACATTAATCGACTGACTCATGAGCTTGCGTCCGCGCGTCCAGCCCGCCACGCCACCGCCGCGAACATAGCGGGAAGCAATTACGACATCGCATTTTGACATACCCTGAATGAGTTCGTGGATGTACTTCGGGTTGTGACTAAAATCTGCATCTAGGTTTACCACGAACTCAAAACCGTTGTCGATCGCGTAACGAAAACCTGCTACAATCGCGGTACCTAGGCCCTGTTTCCCAGCGCGGTGCAGGACCTGCACACGACGATCAGCGGCAGAGAGTTGGTCGGCGAGTCGACCGGTTCCGTCGGGTGAGTTGTCATCGACGATCAGAATTGTCGCGTCCGTCGCGACTGCGTTTAGTTCCGGAATCAGCTGGCTGATGTTCTCACGTTCATTGTATGTGCAGAGCGTGATCAGTGTCCTCGTCATGATGCAGCATCCTTGTCCCGTCCGTGTTGCCCGTTATTGCCTTCAGGACACTGCAATTTTTCGAGCGACGTCAGCAGGCCGAGTTTATTCAAACGGCGTTCCAGCGTCAGTGGTTCAACTCCAAGTTGCGAGCGCAGTTGGCGGACGTCCGCGAGTGCCTTTCTCGCCATCGCTGTCGCGCCACTGCTGCCAGGCATTCGCTTAATCGCTCGAATCAGCAGGTTCTTCGGCGTGTGTTCCAGATCAATGAACTCCATCACCTGGGTCTGATAGCCGCTTGCCGTAAGCAGAGACGCCCGCATTGTATCGGTGGCGATCGCGGCAAAGCGATCCTTCGTGATGCCATAAGAGGTGATGGGCGACAGAGTCGATGCCCGGAGCATCTCGTTCAATTCATGCTGACAGCAGGGAACGGCAAGGATGGCGGAACTGTTCCACTGAATCGCCTGTGCGATGGCATCGTCAGTGGCCGTGTTGCAGGCGTGCAGCGAGATCATCAGATCGACCGGATCTTTCGACAGGAATCCCGCGATATCGCCGACGTGAAATTCCAGATTCGGCAACGACAGACAGGTGACGATTTTTTGACAGGCTGCAATCACATCGGTTCGACGATCCAGTCCGACGATATGACATTCTCGCTTCAAAATACTCGAAAACAAATAGTGCGTGGCAAAAGTCAGATAGCTTTTGCCGCAGCCGAAATCCACAATCCTCAGCGGTCGATCCGATGGAAGCGCATCGGCAATGTCGTGAATGAATTCTAGGAACCGATTGATCTGACGAAATTTGCGTGAATGATTGGCTCGCACGCTGCCGTCGCGCGACATGACCCCGGTATGAATCAGGAACGGGCAGGGCACGCCTGCGGGAATCAGATAGCTACGGACGCGATTGTGCGATTCGACTTCCTGGGCCGATGAATTTTCATCCGTCGATGCACTTGCGCCGAAATCCGCAGTTGCCCCTGAAGTCGCCCTCGTCTTCAGAAACCAAACACCCTTTTTCGACGCGCGCGCTTCGCTGGTGGCAGAATCTGTTACCAGTCGGACGTTGCGGTAGACGTTCTGGCAAAGGCGAATAAATTCGGAAGCGGCTTCACTGGCGTCGAGATTCTGGTGAGCCTGCTGCGTTTCCGTCTGCGACGTGAACTGAAACCGTCGCCCATCGCGAATTTCGATCGGATGCACATCCACGCGGCGAATTGATTCGTTGGCGACACGTGGGCCGCTGAAAACTGCCTTTTGCAGGCCGCCCAACAGCACCGATTCGCAAAGTAATCGAACAAGTTTTCTGGAATGGTCGGGCATTGCTCGCAACAAGTCAAAACTTCGATAAGCTGCCGGCACAGGCAGCGGTCCGGCACAACATTCGACAGAAAATCGGACAGAAATCGGCGGAATCGCGATACACAAGACGGGATTAGAGCCAAATGGCGCTAAACAAGAAACAGCAGAAGCAAATTGAAGCTGCAAAGAACAAAATTCAACGTCTGCGGGAATTGCTGAAGGCAGCAAAGAACCAGCCGGATGATCCACATGAGATCCCGCGTCTGGAAAAACAGATCGCCGATCTTAATGCGGAGAGCGAAAAGATTCGCAACGAGTAATCGCGATGCCCGCAGCCTCCGTGCCACAAACTGTGCCAGAGCCCCCAACGGTGATCGTGGTACATCCGCGCGAACGACGCAGCAAGTGTTCGGTCGAACCCCTGCGCGATCGGGATGGCTTCGTGTTCTGCACTTTTCCGCATCCAGTCCCGATTGATATCACAGGATATGTGCGACTGGGGATCGGTGGCCCGGTTCTTTCAGAAGCAGATTCTGATCGCGGACTTCTGCTGCTCGACGGAACCTGGCGACTTGCTAGGCGGATGGAACCTTTTTACGAGCATGTCGAAGTCCGATCGCTGCCCGTCGTAAAGACAGCGTATCCTCGCAAGTCCGAAGTCTTCCCGGACCCTAGCGAGGGGCTCGCCACTATTGAGGCCCTCTATACTGCATTGCGACTGCTCAACCGCGACACGACCGGCCTGCTGGATCACTATCACTGGCGCGAACAATTCCTCGCGGCAAATTCATGGCTGCAGCTTCCTCTGAATTGACTGCGATGAAATAAAATGCGCATGGCGTGAAATATTTGCCCTGAGCGATGTCCAAGGGGATCGTCAGAAGGCAGCCAGTAGACCCGGGAATCTGATTGTATGGGTTCTGTTGATCGCATCGGCAGAATTTGGCACTTGGTAAACTGGAACTTGGCAAACGATTATGCGATATTGCCACACCTGCTGGGATATAGCCACGAAACTATTGAAATGTGGTGTTCCGGGAGTTCTGATTCTGGACGTGAACCATAGAACCTGTCATCTTAACCAGTTAATCCGGAAGTTCCTGAGATGCTGTTCGGCATTCCATGGCAGCAACCAGCGGGCTTGGACTGGCTCAAATTGTCTTCTAATTTGTAGCTTGAACGGCCGATGTTTCCAGGATGGTGCAAGTTTGAATTCTCGAAAAACTAACGAGACATCGATGTCCTCCTGTTCTGGTGAGCCTATGCCAGTTGTTATCCGCTGCATTCAGATACTGATTGGCATTGTTGCTGTCAGCCGATGTCCACTGATCGCATTGGCGTCATGCCTATCGTGGCAGGGAATCGTTCATGCCCAGGGGGGTAGTGCGCCTGCTGCCGAAACTACCGCTGCCACAAGCGATACAGTCGCCGCCCCTGCTGCGGCGCCGCAGGAAAGCCAGAACGTTCAGCCGCAAGATCAGGACTGCATGCAGAAGATCATCGATCAGCAGGCGTTGACTCGTACGATTCGTGCAATGACCAATCCGCTGGAACGCATTCCTGAAGCAAAGTATCAGCAGCTACGGCGGCCGGTCGCAACTGGCATTCAATCCGGCTTAGCGGCTGCTGCAGATCTTGAGAACCTGAGTCTTGTGCTGAAGTATCGACTATTTCAGGCAACCGATCCGACGTTTGTAGCCAATCCCGATAACGTTAAGAACATGCTCAACGAAATGGACCGCGAAAATCGCGGTGCCGGTGGGCAGGCCGGAAACGCGCAGAGAATTAAGGAATATCGTCAGAAATACGGTGATGCGGTGCTTGCTGTGGCAAAGCAGATGTTTGGAAACAGTCTGGATGCCCGCTCGATCGCGATTCAGGTCATCAAGGAACTGTATGTCAATAAAACTGCGACAGGGCTGACAGAAAACCACAGCGAATCGCTAGCCGCTTTAATCGGGCTGCTCAAAGATCCTGAGCAACCTGATTCGGTCAAAGACATGGCCGCTGCTGCGATCGGTTATGTGCTTTCCAATATGTCCGTGATTCCTCAGCAACAGGCTGAGGTCAGCGATGTCATTGCGGCAGAACTTGATCGTCCTTGCACCGAAGTCGCATATCAGATGGATTTGGTGCAGACTCTGTTTAACATCACAATCGCTCGCCAACCCGTTGGCCCTCCGATTACGACCGCGATGCGAACGTTCGTCAAACTCGTGGAGGATCGGAAACGCCCGTTGCAGGTGCGGTGCCATGCGGCCTTTGGAATTGGGCAGGGAGCGTTTGACAATCGAATAGATTTCGATCCGCTCGCATGGAAAGTCGCTAATCTCGCTCTGGAAGCGAGCGTGTTCTTCAATCAGGCACCCGGAAATTCGGCGTGGGAGCAATGTGGATCCGATTTGTTTTTCGCACATCGCCATGTGGACAAAGTCGGACTGGCAAAAGATCCGCCGATGCTGCCAAAGGGCATGATGAATCGGGCAGCTCAGTCGGTCCCAGTGAATGAGTCCGGCATTTTGACTTTGAGAATCGCAGTGCCTTTGATCAATAACAAAAAAAAAATACCGCAGGAAGATCAGTTAGCGTTAAAGGCCTGGATCGATGCTAATAAAGAGGCTCTGGCGACCAAGGCATGGGAATAGGGCCGACAGCGAACGGTTTTCCAAAAATCTACAAGTCCTGAATACCCACGTACGACCTATTCTGCATCGCTTCGTGCCGTCCAAAGCACGTCGTTCTTGCCATCGTCGTTGGCAGCTCGCGCGAGGACAAACAGCAGGTCCGAAAGCCGATTCAGACAAATCGCGAGCTCCGGATTCAGCGGCTCCGTTTCCTGCATTCGCAATACATCCAATTCGGCACGCCGACAAACACCGCGAGCGAGATGCAATTGAGCCGCAGCGAGTGAGCCGCCTGGCAGAATAAAACTATTGAGCGATGCCTGACGTTCAATAAATCGATCGATCAGTCGCTCCAGTTGTTGCGTGTCGTCATTGGTGAGTCGTGCCTTCAGCAGATCGGGCTGCCCATTGGCGGGAAGTGGCACGCAAAGATCCGCACCAAGGTCAAACAGGAATTGCTGCAGTGTGGCCAGGACATCCCGGAGTTCCGCCGTCGTCCCTGCGGCGATTGCCACACCGATTGCGCAATTGGTCTCATCAACCGAACCACCGGCGACAATCCGAGCGCACAGTTTGGAAACTCGCCGCCCGTCCCCCGTGCTAGTCATCCCGTGATCACCGCCACGAGTGTAGATACGATCAAGTCGAACCATGATGATGTCAATCAGTAAGTGCCTGCAACAAATGCGGTCAGATCAGCCAAATGGGAAAACGCAATCGGGACTCATTCACCGTTCGCATACATTACTCGCAGTTGATCAAAGAACGGCTGTTTGAAACCCTTCAGCCAGAACTTTACGCCGTTTTCCTGACGCACAGCCTTGAGCGGTGGCTGCCCTAGGACCAGCAGTACCGGGGAGGCGATGAGGCTGATAAGTCCCAGCGGCACCAGAATCTCGGGAACCTGAGAATTCACGACGCCCGTGATTATCAGCCCAAATCCACCGAAGAACCCAACGAACCCACTGAAAGTCATCCAGCGTTGTCGATTCCTTAATCTCCGCGACAGGTAATAGCTGGTTTTGCATTCCTTTCGCAGGATCAGATAGACGATCAACAGAATCAGGACTCCCGCCAAAAGCGTGATGTAGATCCACTTTGAAACCCACGTCACCGTTTTCTTGATTAGCACGACATCCTCAGTCTCGCCGGTAATGATACAAATGGGTGGGAAAACTACAGATTTACCGCACATGATGAGATTGCCGTCCACGTAGAAGCGATCCGGCGGCAAACCTGCAACCGCAACGGGTGGTGCAAAACCACTGACAGACTCCGGGACGGCATACGGATTTTCTTCGTCCACAGGATGCTCCTTTGGAATTCCAGAATCAAAAAATAACTGAGTAAAAATGGTCCCCTCCCCGGGCGCACCACACGCAGAACAAGCCCACAGATTTGACATCTGAAATCTGAAATTTCAAATCAGTCCATGGCTTCTGTGATTTCCTGAGGACTCACGGCGCGGTGTTCGGCAGCGGACAGGTAGCATGCATCGACGAGAGCCATTGTAATCAGATTGTCCCTTGCGCCGATCGTCGGCGTGCGTTTCTGTTCCAGCGCGCACAACAGCTGCGCCATCGGTCCGATAAATGCATCCGGAAACCAGACGCTGTCCCAACGCGGCGAATGCCATGCGCCGTTGTCATGTACGGTTGAATAGTCGATCGTGCTGGGGACTCGATCAGGATATCCCGGCCAGCCGATTGTGCCTCGCGCGACGCCGGCTGTGCCTTCGACACGCCAGCGGATGCCGATATCCGCCGCACTGCCTTCGCGCGCCGGACCGGTCCAGACGTCATCCCATGAAGACGCTCGCGCGCCGCCTGGAAATTCCAGAATGTATAACGCGATCCCGTCACGATGAGCGAACTTCTGTGCTGTTCGAGGATCCGGCGCGACGCTGGCGAAGACTCGTTCCGGATCGCCCAGCCAGTAACGAAACGTGTCCAGATGATGGATGCTCATAATCCGCAGCGTGACCCAGCCCTGACGTTCCTGCCAGGGCATCCAGTGCGGAATCGCCCGCATATCAATTGTCGCCAGGACCGGTGTTCCCAGCGTTCCCGTCGCAATCAGCTCGCGACAGGCCTGGACCGACTGATCGAAACGCATGTTCTGATTGACAGCCAGCACGATTCCGGCATCTTCGCACAAATTCACAAGTTCCAGTGCTTCACGATAATCAACGCCCAGAGGCTTCTGAGCCAGGATCGCCCGAAGTCGATTGGGCGAAAGCACCGCGCGGCGGATCACGTCGGCCTGACAGTCCGGCGGCACGGCAACGTCCAGAACCTGGACTTCCGGATGCGCAACAACCTGTTCAACGGATTCGACGACATTTGAAATGCTGTGCCGCGCTGCGACGGCGTACGCTGTGGCCCTCGTTCGCGATGTGATGGCGACGGGATTGAGTCCATGCTGACGATATGCCACCAACTGGCAGTCCGCCATGATAAAACCCGCCCCGACACAGCCGATCCCGATAGTTCGGTCGGTCGGAAGCTGCGGCTGAAGGGATTCAATAAGTCGGGATGGATGCATGGAGAATATGTAGCTTGGACATTCATGTCCGAGATTTTGCCTGTAAGTATCCCGCTGCCGGACGAATCTCGATTCACAATAACATTCGCTTTGACAGCGTTTCATGGCCATGCGACGGACATAAATATCCATTCTGTCTACGACGCAGGAGGCCTGGGTTCAAGTTCGCAATTGATAACATCTACCAGCTGCCGCAGCCGACCGACGGCTTTGCGATTAAACACTAGGTTCAGACGCGGCAAATGGGCAAGATGTTCGTCGTCCACTTCCAGACGATGAACAGGGGCCTTTTCGATTCTTCCGCTTTTGCAGATGTCGTGGAATTCGTCGTTCAGCCGAGCCACAAATTCATCAGACGGCTCAATATGCAGACGCAGAATCAGCAGATCACGCACGAATCTCATGCTGTTGTACACGCTGTAAAAGCCCAGCACTTCTTCAACTGCATCTTCCACGTTGTCGGTGACTCTAAATAGCGACAGATCACCCAGCGAAATCAGGCCGTTATCGAGTAGTTCGTCGCGGACATACTGGAGAAACGCGGTCCAGTAAGTCCCACCGGGTTCGTCCAGCAGCACAATCGGCATCAGATCGCGTTTTCCGGTTTGCACAAGCGTCAGGGATTCGAACGCTTCGTCCAGCGTTCCAAAGCCACCCGGACATGTGACTAGGGCATGAACTTCTTTGACAAACAACAACTTCCGCGTAAAGAAGTATTTGAAGTTGACGAGTTTCGGGTCACCGGCAATCACCGGATTTGCTTCCTGTTCGAATGGAAGCAGGATGTTAAGCCCCATGGCCATTTCACGACCGGATCCGCGATGCGCGGCTTCCATAATTCCACCACCGGCACCGGTCACCACCATCCAGTCTTCTTGAGCCATGCGACGACCGAATGCTTCAGCTGCTTTCCAGCACGGATGATCGGGCTGCGTCCGCGCCGATCCAAAGACTGTGACTTTGCGACGCCGGCGATACGGCGCAAAGACCTTGAAGGCATATCGCAACTCTTTCAGCGCGCGGCTGAGAATCTTAAGATCGCCACGTGTCGCACCGTCGCGTTGCAGTTTGTCGGCGGTCTGCTTGATTTCCTCAATGAGTTCCGAATGCTGCTTCAGATCGACAACATGCTCGATGACTTCCATCTCGGCTTCATTGACATGCTTGAGCGGCGTGCGTTTTGGGGATTTCATTCTGCTAGCTCAACAATGCCTGCATGGCCTCTTCCCGCGTCTTGTAGATCGCCCAAATCGTATCGAGCGCAGTAATGCGCAGCAATTCCAATGCACTCTCACTGGCCCCGCACAGCACCAATTCGCCCCCTTTTTTCTTGACAAACTTGTGGCAGCGCAGCAGCAGTGCGAGAAACACGGAGCCGAAGTAGCCGACCTGACAAAGATCAACCACAACCATCGGGGCTTCCTGGGCTGCGAGTGGTTCCATTACCAGGTCTGCGGCCTGTTCGACCAGATCCCAGTTCAATGAATCGACATTTGCGGCTGGCGTTACGACAACCGTGTTGCCATGCCATTCGATCTGAAAACTATCAAGTACTTCCGACACAATCCGCTCTCCCTGTTTACAAAGGTTCCGCAGCTTCAGGTTCATACCAGAAGCCGATCGGGCAAAGGCTATCGAAATCTGTCTGCGACGCCAAGGAAGGCGGTGGGAACTTTCTGGAAGACATCGTGCTGCTCGAATGAACCTTTATGCAGGTGCTGCCTGCCGGGCAGGACTTCGCGAATTGTCTCGACCCGCGACCGAACACAGGTCGAATGAAGGGGAATGCGGCGACGTGGACCGAACGTGCGACCCAATGCGGTTCGCCTAGCGGCGAAAATCCATTCCGGCAATAAAACACCGTTAGTCGCATCACATGCGAATTGTCTGCGATCGATCGGGGCCAACAGAAACCAGTTCAACCGGTTTGCCGACCAGTTTTTTCACATCATTGACGTATTGCTGAGCACTCGCAGGCAGATCGGCAAACTTCGTGATCCCAGTGATATCTTCCTGCCAGCCGGGGACACGTCTGAGCACAGGTTTCGCTGCTGCAAGATCCTCACAACGGCTTGGGAAGTCTCGAGTGACACGACCATCGATGTCGTACGCTTCACAGATAAACAGTTCATCGAAACCACTCAGCACATCCAGCAGCGCAATCGCGATCGAATCGACGCCACTGATTCTCGCGCCATAGCGGGTGGCGACGGCGTCCAGCCAACCGCAGCGGCGCGGTCGTCCGGTGACCGTGCCAAATTCGTTTCCGGCGATCCGAATTCGCTGGCCGATTTCGTTGTCCAGTTCCGATGGAAACGGTCCGCCCCCGACGCGGGTCGTATAGGCTTTGACGACGCCAATCATTTTCTTAATTTCTCGTTCCGGCACACCACTGCCGCTGTGGATGCCACAGCCGGAACTATTGGACGATGTCACATACGGAAACGTGCCGTGATCGACGTCCAGCAGACTTCCCTGAGCGCCTTCAAACAGCAGCCACTTGCCGTTGTCGAGTGCGTCAAGTAGATAGTTTGTTGAATCGGCCACCATCGGACGAATTCTATCGGCGGCCGCTGCGTAGTCCGCAATAATCGCGTCGGCATTCATCTGTTCGCCGTCAGGATTAAGCGAGTTCAGGATGATTTGTTTGAACCGCACAATTTCGCAGACCTTGGACGCGAAGGCATCGCGATTGATCAGATCTCCCACGCGGATTGCATGAGACCGACCGACCTTGTCACGGTAGCATGTGCCAATGCCGCGCATGGTGGTTCCGATTGCGGCAGCTCCGCGAGATTTTTCCAGAGCCGCTTCTTCCAGCAGATGCCACGGACAGATCACATGCGCTCTGTCGCTGATCATCAGCCGACCGCTGCAGTCCTGGCCTCCCGCTGCCAGTCCGTCCAGTTCTTTCAGGACAGCGTGAGGATTGACGACGACACCAGGCGCGATCACCGATTTGACGTGACTTTGCAGAATCCCTGTTGGCAGCAGGCTGAGCTTGTAAGTTTTACCGTCAAACTTGACCGTGTGGCCGGCGTTGTTGCCGCCCTGATAGCGAACGACGATGTCATGTTTTTCCGTGAGTAGATCGACGACTTTGCCTTTGGCTTCGTCGCCCCACTGCAATCCAATCACTGATGTTGCCGGCACTTAATCACTCGCGAAGAAAAGTACATGCACCCCTGAATGCCGCTCACATTAACACTCTGCAGTGTCAGTTGCAAAAAGAAACCGGACATCGGTACACACCGACGTCCGGCCAGGAGACGTGCGAATTGTACAGTCAAAAGCCCGATTCAAAAGCCGCAATGGCTGTTTTTTGCGAGACGAGACAGAAGCGAGTTGAAGCTTCAAACTTCAATTAAATCAGTGGAATTACTCGATAATCGCGATTGACCAATCAATCTGCTCGAACAATCGGGTCAGTTTCGCGAGACGAGATGCGTTCGACTGTGCAATGTACTGGATTTGCAATCGCCGGTGATGTCGGTGCACCTTGAGGAAAATGCGGCCGGCAGTAGAGTTGCTGAGCCTGCCGTCTCTGACGCCAATCGTCAATATGCGGAAACGACGCAAAGACATCGGAGGGTACGTGATTGCAGCTCAACGATGTCAGGATCTCTGCAACATCTTCCGCATAACCAAGATGCATCAGGATTCGCACCAATCGCGCCGGAGCGATTGACGGGAAGAAATTTTCAAGGTCCATTTTTAATACTACCGCTTTACCAACATGTGGCGCAGCGTGGCTGCTCGCGGATCGGTGCCTGCGAAATCCATGAGCAGCCTCATGCACGGGAATCTGATTCAGGATCTCGTACAAAATTTTCCGCTGGAGATCACAGAGTCGATACTTGGGTGCTTCAATCAGTCGGCACTTGCCGTGCCGCTTCAATTTCCAGTGATAGCGATAGTGCCGCAACGGACCGTCTGGTAAAGCTCGTTCCAGTTGTCGTCGGTCTGCGAACCAAAGTAAATCGTTTTCATCCAGCCCAAGCCATTCACGGATTTCTCCCACGGACCGCAACTGCAGTACGCCGACGTTCTCGAACAACCCAGGTGATGGCAGAAAATCTGCCGACTGATCGTAGGTCTGTATTCGAAAATCGTCCATTTCGGAAGCATTCGACAGACTGCGACTGTGCAGCAAGAAGATGACCAGTTCGCGCTGTCGTGGTCGCTGATCGCCAAACCGTTTGGATACAGCGAAACCGGATTTGCGTGAGGAATTGTACGTGGAGCGTACTACCTCCTCACGCGACGCAGTGCCATAGAGAAGTCATTCCCCCGGGGATACCCCGGAGAGACGAAGCCGTTGTCAGAAACAACGATTCGCCAGCCTGAAATCTTCGGACGCACCGAGCACTGTCAGTAGAACATGTCGTGCAGGAATTGCAAGTTCTAGGACAATTGAACCGATCCGGCGATCCGGGGACGGATGTGGCGTCAGCCGACCGTCAAAACTGCGATATGTAGAAAGTGATGCGGAACGCACGAATCACATTGTACCGGCAAGCTGACGCATGCCGCTCGCCGAGTTAACTCAGGATCTCATGCACAACACGACCGGCGACGTCGGTCAGGCGATAGTCTCGGCCGGTATGACGGTACGTCAGGCGCTCGTGATCGAGACCCATCAGATGCAGAATTGTGGCATGGAAATCGTGAACGTGGACGACGTCTTTTGCGACGTCAATGCCGTAGCTGTCCGATTGTCCGTATGTAATGCCCGGCTTGACGCCGCCACCAGCGAGCCAGGATGAGAAGACCCAGTGGTGATGTTCCCGGCCAGCGGCGTTGGGGGCGGCGTTGAATGGCGTGCGTCCGAATTCGGTGGTCCAGACAACGAGTGTTTCGTCCAGCATGCCGCGCTGCTTCAGATCCTTCAGAAGTGCCGCGATGGGCTGGTCCACATTCTTCGCCAGCGGAGCATGCGTCATCATGTCACCGTGTGCGTCCCAGTTGGCGGATGAACCGACATCGATGAGTTCCACGCAGCGCACGCCGTGTTCCGCCAAGCGACGAGCCACCAGGCATTGCCATCCAAAGCCGCTCGTGCTGCCTCGCGGCAGGCCGTACATCTCCAGCGTCGCGTCGTCCTCTTTTGACAGATCAAATACGTCCGGCATTTCGGCCTGCATCCCGAACGCAGTTTCGAACGATTTGATGCGAGCCGTCAGCAGCCGATCGTTTGGTCGTGCATCCAGATGGCGTTTGTTCATCTTCGCCATCGCTGCCAGTTCCATTTCCTGCAGCCGACTGCCGGGTGATCGTCGCTGAATATTCGCTACGGGTTCAGGTCCCGGCACCACCAGTGTTCCCTGATGCGCGCCGGGAAGAAAATCGCTGCCCCAGACCTGTCCCCCGGCGTAGGGCGAATGAGGCGCAATCACAATGAACGACGGAAGGTTTCGATTGAGCGTCCCCAGTCCGTAACTGAGCCACGAACCAATGCTGGGCCTGGCGAACGTGAACGAGCCCGTATGAATTCCTAGGGTCGCTTCGTAGTGATTTGTGTGGTCGGACTTCATCGAACGGATGACGCACAGATCATCGACGCATTCCGCCATATGCGGAAACAAGGAGCTGACCTCGGTCCCGCATTGACCGTGTGGTTTGAAGTCCCACTGCGGCCGTTTGAGGTACATATTGAAGTCCCCCTTCCGGCCTTGGAACTCATTGACAGGGATCGTCTTGCCGGCATCCGCGACCAGTTGCGGCTTGGGATCCCATGAATCGACATGAGAGACACCGCCGCTCATGTGAAGCAGGATGATGCGTTTCGCTTTGGCTGGAAAGTGAGTTGCTTTGGGAGCGAGCGGATCATCGGAATCGACCGCCGTTTCTTCCGCCAGCAACTGCGACATCAGCCCTGGAAACAGTATCGAGCCGCCGATCATGGATCGCAGTACCCCGCGGCGTGATGGGTCATGGTTTTGTTGTATCGTCACGTAATTCTCCAATCAGTCCACATGCAGAAATTCATTACTTCCTAGCAGCGTCCTCAGAAACGCAGCCAGAGCGCGATGATTCACGTTGTCCTGACCGATACTTGAAAGCTCGGTCCGAAAGGCTGCAAGGAAGGAAGCTGCATCCGTTGTTTCTTCAGCCGTTGCCAAACGACACAGAGCCAAGCGGTATGCCTGCTCAATCTGCTGACTCTCGGAGGATTTGCCAGATTCCAGCCGCGATGCCCAGGCATCCGCCTTTTGATGCAGGAACGGATCATTCAGAAAATACAACGCCTGAGTCGGCACGGTGGTTCCAAGGCGGTCTGCAGTTGAAGCATTTGTGTCTGGTCCGTCGAATAAGGCCAGAAACGGATGTCGCTTCAGACGCTGCGTCATCAGATACACACTGCGTTTGTTGTTGTCGTAGACAGCGCTGAACGGACCATGCTGAGAGAATCCCCACGTGATCGGTGATGGAAACGGATGCTCCTTTGCAGGCTCGGGGTCAAGCTCTCCGCTGACCGTCAGGATTGAATCCCGAATCTCCTCGGCGCTCAGGCGACGCCGTGCAAAGTGGGTGTACAGATTTCCGGTATCAACGCCCGTTGCGGACGACGACAGCGAATGGTCGATCTCCGACGCCTGCCGATATGTCGCGCTGAGCATGATCAGGCGATGCATGGCCTTGGTCGACCAGCCGCTCCGCAAAAATTCCGTCGCCAGATGATCGAGCAAATCCGGGTGCGTCGGAGGTAATCCACGAACCCCGAAATCGTTTGGCGTCTTCACCAGGCCACAACCGAAATGATACTGCCAGAGACGATTCACCATGACTCGCGCGGTTAACGGATGATCTGGCCGAGTCAGCCATTGAGCCAGCTCTAGCCGACCGCTGCCGGGCGTGTTCTCGGGCAACGGCTGTCCGCCAAGCGCGAGGATGAGTCCCCGCGGAACTTCGTCACCCGGCTGAGATGGTTCGCCACGGAGCTGAACATGGGCATTGTGCGGTGTGCCTTCAGCCATTCCGTAAGCCATGGCGAACGGACCATTGATCAGAAGCGAATTGAGTTCCGCAGCCGCATTCTGAGTCGCGTTTTGAATGGCTGAAAGCTGATCACGGATCTGCCGAGCCCGGACAAGACGTGCTGCGGACTCAGCTGTGCTGGCAGGCGAGGATGATGCGTCTGATGTGGCAGATTCTGAATCACCGATGACGTAGTTATCGACATCTAGGGCGGGCCGCACGCCGCCGATGTGGCCGTAACTGTCGATGAATGAGTAGTCAATCAGGCCACTCCATCCGCTTGCAAATTCACCGTTGAATTCGGTGCGTGATGAACGTGACGCAATCGTGGCTGTGAAGGTACGACTTTTCAGGTTGAGCGTCATCTGAACCTGATACCATTCACCGAGACTCAGCGGGCATACGGATTCCTTGGTGTCGCCACTTCTGCGGAAGAACTCTTTGCCGTTGAAAAACAGTTCAATCGCAGCCGAACTCCCGGGCCCGCTCCCGACATAGTATCGCCAAGAGCCATCACTACCCGCAGGACTTTCGCCGCAACGGAAGTCGAAACAGGCGAACAGCCGTTCTGTCTCGTCGGCCTTCCAAGTTCCTGGGAGCGTCAGACCAAAACCGTCATACTCGCCGCGATTCGGCATGTGAATCCCGAGTTCCCCGGCTGGGAACTGATTCTGAAACGGACTCTGCGAACTTCCGGAAATGCTGACGACGCTGTTTGGCCCGGGATTCCATGGGCTTGCGAGCGGAGTGTCGTTCGTCTGCAATTCGAAATCACCACCGATCCCGACGAGATCTTGGAGTTCCTTCGACAGTGCCACCGGGTCTAGGTTGCCTGCGTTGCTGGCCGTGACGAACAACTCTTTTGACGCAGCCGAAATGGGTAAATCCTGCAGGCCAAGATTATCGAATTCGATCGCTGGCAATTTCACATTCGATGACTCGGATGATTCCAGCGCGGCGAAGTCGATTGTACTAGGCCAGGTCGTGGAAAGCGGTTTGTCAACAAACGATGAAAGCGCCTCGGGCGTTCCGACGGTGCCCGAAATCGTCTGAGACCGCAGATTGATTCGGAGCTGCAGGTTCTGCCATTCATTGGGTTTCGCGTCGCCGATGCGTTCAATCAAATCACCCATTTGCAGAGACACTCCGTCCGATGAGATCAGGACAACCGCCGCAGGCGATGTCGGGTACGATCCGATCCAGAATTGGTGTCCTGCCGTCGGGCTGTTGCCGGAATTGCTCGCATCAGACGCGCCGATTCGAAAATCCAGATTCACGAACAGTGTGTCGCAGTTACGGCTGGAGCGTCGCGGATAAAGCGACTGTGCGATTCGATAACTGCCAGCATCCGCTGCGAGACTTGCTCCCACTTTGCCGCGCGGGTACAGGTTCTTAAACGGGCTCTGAGCGGCATTCGTGACGGCAATCTTCCCTTCGTAAAGCCATGGCGGAACCAGCACGCCGTTACTGCCGCCTGCGGCCGGTGCCTGCATTTCGAAGTCGCCGTCCATGTCGTTGAGTGATCGCAGAATGGCGGAGGGAACTGCCTGCTGCTGTTTTTCGAGGCTGACGGCGATAGCTCCGATTCGCTGATCGAAAGCGCGCCATTGTGGAATCGACTCACTCGGTGGCAACAGCGGTACCATCGCGCGGAATTTTTTCTTCTGTTCTGATCCGGGAAATGCATAACGGCTGCTGTCGAAGATCCCGTAAAGTCCGTAGTAATCGTTCATCGAAACGGCGTCGAACTTGTGATCATGGCATCTTGCACAGCCCAGACTCAGCCCAATCACCGATTGTCCCAGCGTGTCGATCGTGTCCTGAATCGTGAGGTGATGATAGTTTTCAGAATCAAAACCAAACCGCCGTGAGATTGCGAGGTACCCGGTCGCGATAACCAGCTCCGCGTAGTTCTCTGACTGCTGTTGGTTCGCCAGCACATCGCCGGCGATCTGTTCACGCAGGAATTGATCGTAAGGCTTGTCAGTGTTGAATGCGTCAATCACGTAGTTACGGTATCGCCATGCCAACGGCACAGGATAGTCGGCAGTCTCACCGGCCGTGTCGGCATAGCGCACAACGTCCAGCCAGTGTCTTCCCCAGCGTTCGCCATAATGAGTAGAAGCGAGCAATCGATCAACGAGTTTTTCGTAAGCTTGCGGCGACTCATCCATCAGAAAAGCATCGATTTCCGCAGGTGTCGGAGGAAGCCCCGTCAGATCAAATGTGGCTCGGCGAATCAGCGTGAGCTTGTCGGCCATCGGAGCAGGATGAACACCGGCCGCCTCCTGCTGTGCCAAGACAAATGCATCGACGCTGTTGCGTATCCATCCCGCGTCCACCACTGTGGGCTGAGCCGGATCACGGATCGGTTCAAACGCCCAATGTTTGTGGCCTTCAAATTTCCGGGTGTTTGTCGGCCAATTCGCGCCGGACCTGATCCAGTTTGCAAATGCCGCGATCTGATCGGGCCGCAATGCCTTATCCTTCTCTGGCGGCATAGCCGAAACATCTTCGTGTCGCTGAATCGCCATGATCAGCAGGCTCTCGTCCGGCTTCCCCGGCACAATCGCCGCGCCAGATTCACCGCCCTTCAACAACGCCTCACGCGAATCCACCCGCAGCATGCCCGAGACCTTTGAATCCCCATGGCACCGAAAACAGGTTTCAACCAGCACCGGTCGAATCTGATTCTCGAACTGCGCGTCGGCACTCTCGTCGCCCGACACTAGCGAGACTTGGCAACTGACCACGATTGCAGCGATCGCAATCCGGCTGAAGATGCGTCGCAATCGTATCAATCGATTGACAAAGATGAATGAGAAGGAGGGATTCATGACGTTGTCCCGTCTTGCGACGAAGTCGGAGGGCTCAATCAGGATCGAAAGTCGAGACCGGTTCAAAGTTAACCCGTAGAGTTTACCTGTAGCGTACCGTACGCAACCAGCGCTCTCAAGGTGTTTGCTGCCCATGACAGATTTTGACATCAGGTTCATCGTTCGATATTTGTTGCTTTTCGCACAATGATCGCTGGAAACTCTGCGATTGCGTGAGAACTCCCAATTCCGGGCCCTGGCTGGTGCCGATCAGCGGTCGGCAGTGGCTAACTCCGCCGGGCGGAAAGAGTAGGGTGTGACAAGCGACAGCGTAGGCACACCACGACCGTGTCTCCGTGTGACAAGCGACAGCGTAGGCACACCACGACCGTGTCTCCGTGTGCCAGCGCGGTGCTTATCATACCCTGCAAGTTCGTGGTAAGAATCATCGATTTCAGGTACACAGGTCATCAGGTGTTCGTTTCGATTTTCGGGATTCGAATGATTCAGGAGTCATGGCATTATGCGCACAGTCTGGCAGTTTCACACATCGGGGCAGTTGGTCTTTGGCTGGGGAGCCGTGAGGCAACTGCCGGCGCTGATGCTGCGGCGGAAGTTTCGGCGGGTGTTTCTGGTGACCGATCGTGTGCTCGCGGGGAACGGGATTCTCGAACAGGTCAGGGCACCGCTGGTTGAGGCGGGACTGGATGTCGATGTGTTCGACGGCGGCGAACCGGAACCTTCGGTGGAAACGGCGGTGAGGACTCTTGAGCGGGCTCGACAGTATCAGCCGGACGTCATCCTAGGACTGGGTGGCGGCAGTAATATGGATCTGGCCAAGGTGACGGCGGCTACGTTTTCGCATGGCGGTTCGCCGAGCGATTACTTCGGCTGGGATCGCATTCTTGGTCCAGTCGTGCCGTTGGTTTGTGTTCCGACGACGTCCGGGACCGGCAGCGAGGTGTCTCATGCAGCGGTGCTCACGGATACGGCGAATGCCATAAAGGTCAGCACGCTCAGCAATTATCTGCGGCCGATGATTGCCGTGGTGGATCCGGAGTTGACGTTATCGTGTCCGCCGAAGGTCACGGCCGACAGCGGCATCGATGCGTTAACACACGCAATCGAGGCCTGCACTGCGGTCGATTTCCGCTCGATGGAACTCGCTGAGAACGAAACGGCCGCCTACGAAGGGCGAACTCCCCTCGGAGAATGTCTCGCGGAGAAAGCCATTGCACTGATCGGCAAGCATCTCGTCACGGCCGTGCGGGAACCGAACAATCGTGAAGCACGTGAGGGCATGAGCCTCGCAGCAACGCTGGCCGGAATGGCGTTTTCAAATTGCGCGGTGGCCGTGGTGCACGCTCTGGAATATCCGATGGGCGGCGAATTGCATGTGTCCCACGGTGCGGGGAATGGATTGCTGCTTCCGTTTGTGATGCGGTTCAATCTGCCCGAGCGACGTTCGACGTTCGCTCGGATCGCGACACTTCTGGGTGAAGACACGTCGGGCCGTGATGAAGCAGCAGCAGCAGAACTCGCGATTTCGGCCGTCGAAAAACTCAAACTGGCAATCAGCATCCCTGAACGTATTCGCGACATTGGCGGGCGTGAGGATCAATTGCCTCGGTTCGCAGCGAAAGCCTTCGGGATCAAACGACTGATGATGGTGAATCCTCGCCAGCCGACAGAGGCCGATCTGTTAGGAATTCTGCGTGAAGCGTTTTGACGGGATCGACTCGCACTGCGAATTGCCTTGTACCGGCAAGCTGACGCATGCCGCTCGCCGCCGTCCGCTCGGCTTAGCGCATCGCCGCGATCTTGGCTTCGATAAATGTCAGATGATGCGGGATGTGGCGGGTGATGCGTTCCAGGAGGGTTTCGAGGGTGAGGGGACCTGCTTCGGAATGGACGCCAGTTCGCTGGAAGTCTTCGACATCGGTGTTCCTGAGGATGACGGCCATCTGACGCCGCACAGCGGAGATCAATTCCAGCTCGTCGTGGACGCTGCGTTTCTCATAGTGGAGGCCGGCGGCAAAGATATCCGGGTCACCGCCAAACATAGTGGGATTGTCTTCCACGAGCACTCGCTTCATGCGATCCGCGTAAACGGGCTCAAAATCGGCGATGTGACATATGACCTGGCGAATCGACCATTTGCCAGACACAGGAGTCCGGTCTAACTGATCCTCACACAGTCCAGCGATGGCGGTTTTGAGCAGATCGGGGCCTTTTTCGTATTGTTTCAGCATTTCGTCCAGAGTCATCGTTTTCTTTCGTCACGGTAGTTCGGCGTTACACCGTCAGACTTGAAGGCTTGGTCTGCGACCACGAGGTAAACGATCCGATGAATTCATCGGAGATCGATGTAACATTGTTCAGCAATTGCCGCTGGGATGCCACTCATGGTTCATAGATTCCCGAGTCCTCGACGATCGGCTATGATCCACGTTCGCGGAAAAAAAGGGAACGCATGGAAGGTCTGGTCAAATTCAGAAACTGGTTGCTGCTGGCAGCCGTAGTAATGCTGCTCGTATGCATCCCGATCGCCGAACGACTGACTTTTGATCAAACGATCGAGTCGTTTTTTGCTCCTGACAATCCGGATATCCAACTGCTGCTCAAATCACGGCAGGATTTTGGCGGCGACGAATTTGTCATCGTCGCATGGCAGGAACCGGGACTCATCCTGACCAATCCGGAAAACGATATTCCTGAGCTGAGTGAAACAGCCACCAGTCATATCACCGAGCTATCTCAGACACTGAGCAAGCTGCCAGGCGTTGATAAAGGACGCACGCGGGATCTGGAACGGTTTCTCAAGAAGTCACCGTACAACAAGAACACACGTCAAAAAATGCTGACACTGTTTGACGGTGTTCTGGTTGGTCCTGACCAAGAATCGACCGCGATTGTACTCCAATTGCTTTCCGCTGGAAATTCCTCGGTCTCACGGGGCGAAACGGTCGCTGCAATTCGTGAAACGGCGGCGGCCATAATTCCTGGTGCGGCTGTGGCTGGCGAAGCCGTGCAGATTCAGGATATGTTCAACCTCGTTGAACGCGACGGCAATATTTTATACATCGCGTCACTGGTCGTGTTGTCGATCATGCTGCTGGTGATCTTCAAAAATCTTCGCTGGGTACTGGCTTCCGTGGGGATAGTAATTGCTTCGGTCACATGTACGCGGGCGGTGCTGGTGATTGCGGGGGCTCAACTGAGCATGGTCAGCTCGATGCTCAATTCTCTGGTGACCGTCATTTCGATCGGCACCACGACACATATCATCGTGTACTACCGTGAACTGCGATCTGAACTGGATCAGCACGCGGCTACGCTGCGCACGCTGCGGGAATTGTGGCATCCGGTGATGTGGACGGTGATCACGATTGCCGTCGGTTTCGCGGCGCTCCTTGTTTCGGACATCGTTCCGGTGCGCAGCTTCGCCATTATGATGACGCTGGGCACACTTATGGTGCTGGTGATCACGCTGGCGGTGCTGCCCGCGACGTTTGCGTCCGGTAAGCATGTGCCGATTCCGGGGCGCGTCCGTTTGGAAGATACACTCGACCGCCTGCTCGACAGGATGGCACACATGATTGATCGCCATCCCGTCGGAACTACGATCGGGTGTCTGGTGCTGACGGCCGTGACGGCTCCGGGGCTGTTCATCATGCAGGTCGAAACCGATTTTAGCAAGAACTTTCGCGAATCATCTCCCATCGTGCAGTCACTCAAATTCATCGAGACAAATCTGGGGCCGGCGGGTTCTTGGGATGTGTCGTTCAATGTGCCGGACCCCATCACGACCGAGTTCTTGGAAAGTACGCGCGAACTCACGGATCGTATGCAAGAACTTTCCGCAGAAGGAATTGAGCTGGATGTCTTGTCGCTCAACGACGGCATCGACATTCCGCCGCGGCTGGGTAACGCTGCGAAACGGCTGAACACGTTTATGAGCAAGCAGCCAGAGCTGGTGGAAGGATTCTACAATCCGGATCGGCATCGGATGAGAATCGTGCTGCGTTCTGCAGAACAGCAGCCGACACATGTCAAGCTGGCTCAGATTCAGCGGGTCCGCGATGTCGTGGCCAGTCATTTTGACAAGCAGTATGCGATCGACACCGAACGCGCTCATGCAGCGCTGGTGGCAGGTGGCGAAAGAAGTACTGCCAGTGGCTCAGAGCCGCCGAGACAGTCTGCGACTGCGTCCGGGTTATTCGTGCTGATGGCACACATTATCGACAGTCTGCTGACAGATCAGATCCGCAGCTTCACGTGGGCATCCATTGGAACAGTAGTGTGCATGTGGATTGCGTTTCGCAGCCTGCGAATCGGGCTCATTTCCTTGGTGCCAAACGTGTTCCCGATCGCTCTTGTGACCGGATCGCTGGGACTGCTGAATGTGCCGGTGAACATCGGCACCGCGATGATTGCCAGCGTCGCGATGGGATTTACGTGTTCAGTCCACTACATTGAGGTGTTTCAGAAATCACTGCCTGAAGTCGGCGTGACGCGGGCGTTACAGATCGCCCAGTCCGGCGTCGGCAAAGCCGTGGTGCTGGCTCATATCGCCTTGGTCGCCGGGTTTTTGGTGCTCACCGTGTCGGAATTTATCCCGCTGGTCTACTTCGGTGGGCTCCTGAGCCTGTCAATGATCGGCGGACTCATCAGCGACCTTGTGCTGCTGCCGCTGCTGCTGCGGTGGACCACGAAAGACCCAACGCGACGTGAGAAAAATGTCGATAACTGAACAAGCGGAGGTTGAAATTTTAAATTCCGAACGTGAAATCTCAGATCAATAATCAGTCCCATCAGTTCTGTAGCTGAATTGTTGCGAATTCAGCTACGGTAAATTTTTCTGCCGCTCGCCTAAACGCTATTCAATCCGTAAGCGGCCAAGTGCCAGTAAACCTTAGAAACGCAAAAGGAAGCAGATGTTCGGCTGCTATTCTGAGAAAAGACGAACACACTCGCGGAGTGCCTCGAGGTGTCGGCAATGGCCGTTGCGGACGCCAAATTTGAAGTGCCAACTGCAGCGGCACTTGCCTTTACGAATGATGCCGTCACCGTCGATCAGCACTTCACAGCTCTGGTTTTCCACTTTGCCAGTGATGATCAAACCGCCAAGAGGGGCCTCCTGGCGGGTTTCCACTTTCACCTTGCGGTCTGCGACAATCTGCTGAGCGGCCGTAAGTTCCGGGTGCGGTGAACCGAGTTCTCGATCTGACAACGCCATCGGCAGGATCTGTCGCCAGCGGAAAACGCCAGCGTCCAGATCAAAGATCGCCTGGCCACGCTGAGTCAGTTGATTCATAACCGATGCCGCATCGTCGATTGAACACTTCAAGTCCATACACATCCTGTTCAGAGTCATTGCACGTTGCTGCCTGAGCTGTTCGGTCGCAAAAGCGACCTGCGTCAGGCCGGGAGCGGTCGGTGGAAGCAGCTGCTGCACGGTGCTGCCACGAGTCCAGTCATTCGTGGTCCAGCCGCTGAGCCCCAGCGTCAGACGCATGTTGCCCATCTGCACCACCCAAAAACTTGGCAAGCCGGTTCCTGGCAGATAAACATCCACCTGCGTAGCCAGCGGCAGCAGCCGAGCCAGACTCATCAGCCGACGACGTCCCCAGATGCGCACCGGTTGTGTCGCCGCGCCGTGGTAGACCGTTGAGGGACTTTCGATGGCAACATTCCACGGTTCCAGTACCAGTCGCGGTGACTTGCCGTCCTGGAGTTCGAATCGAATAGCCCGCGGGCCGTGCTTTTCGCGATGTCGTTTCAGCCACGCCAGCAACGAGTATACTGCATCGACACCGAGCGTGACCTTCTTCATCGGCAGCGCCATGGCGGCCTGCAATTGCATGAAGCCTCGTAGCCAGCCTTCGGGCAATTCAATCTGCTCTTCGCGATAGTCAACTCGATCGGATGTCTGAACCGAAAATCCATCAGGATTGATGTTGAAACGCATTTCGCGATACGTTCGCATTGACTGAAAGTTGTGATACAGCTCCCACGAATAGTCCACGTTCGTGGTGCCCAAGCAGGCATCCTGAGCATTCGCGAAGCACGCATCACGATCGATCGTCAGACAACCGTAGCTGGATTCATCACTCGAAAAACACTCGAAGAAGACGACATCGTCGGCCACCGTGATGACCGGATCGTACGGCATCAGTCGCCGCCACAGCATCTCGTTTTCTTCCCGCAGCCGCACGTTCAAGTGTGATCGCGATTTCCAGTAACGTTCCAGGGCTAGGCGATGCTGCTGATTCATTTCCGCCGTGGGTTTCGGGACGAGTCCTGCAGCGACGGTTACACGGGCCGTCCGAATGGCCTCCTCGCGAATTGCCCGTTCGCGGACGGCCTGTTGCTTCTTCCATTGTTCATGCGCGGATTTGTCGCGAGGTTTGAACGTAAGATCGTTGACCACAACATCGTGCAGCGTGCTGATGGCTTCGCGAAATCTGATCGGTTCCTTCAGTGCGGCATCCAGAGCAATCCTGTCGCGAGACAGATTTGGAGCGAGTTCCAGAATCCGCTGGCCACCGGACGCCAGCCGCAACTGACTGCGACCGATGTAGCTGAGACTGACATTCATCGAGCCACCGGGGCAAGGATGCGCGAAGCGTGACTGCGGTTGTGATGAATGGTGTTCATTGCGGAAACGGCATCGTCCGGGAACTCAATCGTCGCCGGTTCTCCATTCTGCGGATTCGGTTCGTAGAGCGGGGCTCCGGTACTGGCAACGGTGATGCGGATACGATGGCCTTTGTTGAAGATCTGGCTGATCCAGCCAACATCGAACGCGACTTTGACAACTTCGCCTGGCGTCATCAGGACCTCGTGATCAAAGCCTTCCCGGTAACGCAGTCGCTGCGGATAATCGACAATCAAAATCGAACGCCCGTCTGGATAAACGTCGCTCACGCGCACAATCACGTCCGTATCCGCTGCGGTTGACGACAGATAAAATTCCGTGCGAATACGCCCGGTCCATTCAGTCGGAGTATCCAGCGGTTCTGTCGTAAACGTGCGCACTTCAGCTTGTTGTTCGAATGCTCGGCTATCCGTTGCGCCGGGAAATCCGGTGCCAAGAATTTCCATGGGATGCTTCGGATCACTGACGTAAGTGGTGGAACCGGTTTCTGCGACCGGCGCGATTGCCGAAAGTTGACCGTCTGCGGCCAAGTATAGCGGAGTCATCTTTGCAGACGGCGGAAAGTCGTCGGCAGTTCTCCAGATATTTCCCGCAGCGGCGTCTTCGCCGACGGCACCCATAACGTAGTACCGCACGGCGGGTTCCTGTTCGACACCGTTGTCTTTTCCTTTGAGCCAATGATCAAACCAGCGAATCATGTGTTCGTGTTCGGGCCAGATCGCGTTTTCGGGGTACACCAGATCACCAACTTTGTTGCCTTTGTTCAGTCTGCCATGCAGCCATGGACCGATGATTAGCTGCTGCTTGCCGCGTGAGTTATCACCGCCATGGTGCTGCCTTCCTTGGAAGCTGGCGATGGAGCCCTGATTCATAAAATCGTACCAGCTTCCGATCGTGAAGCAGGGGACGTTCATCTTTTCGAAATGGAGTGAACAATCTTCATCGCGCCAATAGGAATCATAATGAGGATGGGCAAACCATTCTTCCAGCAGTCGGTCGTTATCGGCGGGCTCACGGGCGACCTGTGACAGCGACTTAAAGCGAGCAGGTCGCGTGGTTCCACCGATACGATAACCTTCGTGAAACAGACTCAGGCCCGTATCGACCATGTATTGCGCCGTCAGGTGCGGTGGCTGCGTGACAGCGAGAAAGTTCTGAGCATACCCAGCCTGTGAACTTCCGAAGGTGCCCGTCTTGCCGGTACTCCACGACTGCGTCGCCAGCCATTCACAGGCATCGTAACCATCTTTCAGTTCGCCCCAGCCGAGAGCTCGATAGCCGACCCATGTTCCTTCTGACTGATAGGTGCCGCGATAGTTGACCATCGCCACCACGTAGCCTGCTTCGGCGAGCCTTGCTGCCGTTTTTCGAGTCCCCGCACCGCGAATGTCGGCATACCTCTGTTCAAACAACACCGGCCAAGGACCAGCGCCTTGCGGGAAATAAAGATACGCGGACAAATGCTTTCCGTCGCGCATCGGAATCATTTGATGCAGCTCGGTCACCGAGCCGAGATCGATGTCCTGAAACGCGGCGAGCGAATCCGGATTGGACAGGAAGCAAAGCATCAGAATCAATTGCAGACATCGCATCACGATCATCCTCCCGTCCAGACAGTCGCCGGACCAACAATTATAAGAATATGCCCATGACACAGCCTATCCGGTCTGCACCCATGTCTCCAGTCAACGTTATTTTATGTCCTATGAATTTGCGGACATCGTGCGAAAGGGACTGACGGTGGCGAACGTGGATCGAGAACTGAATTGGGCAGCTCTGCTGGACACGGTCCGTACAGCTCAGACGTGTTGCGAGCAGTGGCGGGATCGCGGCAAGCTAACCCGGAGGCAGGGGGAGGAAATTATTGCTGACCTCTAGGCTGAGTACAGCGTCTATTCTCAGGATGCCAGCATCAACGGGGCGTTTCCAAAGATCCTAGGCTTTCTGCCTCGGCAATCGAACGAAACGGCCGGCATTCGTGGTTACCGCGCCGGCATGTTTGTGAATGAACTGCTGCACGATCTGCGCTCACGCGGAAAAATTACGCTGTCTCAGTTTCATGCGCTCAAGGCTGATTCGGAGGAACGGCTGAATGCAGTGCGGCGACGGTTGAATCAGGATGGGATTCCAGAATGGAGCCTCTCAATTCAGTGCAATCCTTCGACTCAGGCTACAGCGTGCCCTGTCAAGACACCGGTGGCCGCTGCAGTCGTGAGTCAACCGATACCAAAACCACCTGCCGCACCGCGCAGAAGTCTGCTGGAAATCATTCTCGACCCGCGCAGTATTCAGTGTCTGCTCGGTCTTGGTGGTGCGCTGATGGTCGTGGGACTGGTGATCCTGCTATGGATCAACAACTACTTTACACCACCTGTGATGGCCATGATTCTGGCGTTCAGTAACGTGTTACTGCTGGCTGCGGGATTGGCGGCGATTCGATACACGCGTTATCAAATGGCGGGGAAGGCGCTGGCATTGTTGTCGTGCCTCGTCATGCCGCTCAATCTGTGGTACTGCCATGCAAACGATCTGGTGACCATTGACGGGCATCTGTGGATGTGTGCCGTCCTGATCAGTGCCCTGTATGCAGTTGCAGCCGTGATGCTGGAAGACGAATTGTTTGTTTATGTTTTCAGCGCCGGCATAGCCATGACGGGGCTTCTGTTCCTGGCCGATATGGAGCCGTCACCTCAAAGATTCTGGGAAATCGCATCCCCCGCCACAATGCTCGTCGTGCTGGGTCTGATCGGCATTCATCTGGAACGCGCGTTCGTGGTCGGGAATGGGCCGTTTACTCGCGGAAAATTCGGCATGGCATTTTTCTGGTCGGGGCATGTGCAACTGGCAGTCGGACTGATTCTACTGCTGGTGGCGCAGGTGGCCGGTGACTGGATGTATCCTTTCTGGTTTAAGCCGGTCTATGAAGCCATGCAGGCGACCCCATCGCCGATCTGCGACAGGCTGCAGTGGCTGGCCTTAGTTCTGGTCCTTGCCGGAACGTACGGCTACGTCTATTCCGACCTTGCTGTTCGCAAACGAGGCATCTTTATGCATGTGGCCGCGTTTACCGTGCTGTGGGCGGAAGTGCTGATCGTGCAGATTCTGAATCTGAAACTGGGCGTGGACGCCATCATTGCGATTCTGGCGGTGACGTCGCTGTTGAGTCATCTGACACATAATCAGCTGGGCAAGGACAATCCGTACACTCGATCGCTGCCTGTGTTCGGTTTGCTGCTGGGACTGGTGCCTGTGCTGATGGGCCTCGTGGTCTATCTGGATCACTTCGGACTGCAGGCCGTCTGGCACGATGAGCCCCCGCGCTGGGCGTTTGTCGGTGCGATGCTGCTCACGGCCGTGGCCTGTCGCGTCGGCGCCCATCTGTATCGTAATGCTTCTCACATCCTGATGACGTGGTACTTCTTTGCGACGGGTGCGGCGACCATGATCGCCGCAGTTGCCGCGCTGTCAGCCTTGGGACTGAATCGCTGGCAGAGTCACGCTCCGATCATGATGCTGATTCCGATTGCGTATCTGGTGGCCGCAAAATTTTACGGAGAACGTTCTCCTGCGAGGCCGCTGCTGTGGGTGGCCCATGCCGCAGCCGCTGTCATGCTGATTTCCTCTTTGGCGTCGGCGTTTGAAGCGTTCGGGGGCGGTCCCGGCAATCAGACGCTGCATTTGTCACTCGCTTTGTTCTTTACGGAAGCGGCAGCGTTCTATGGACTGGCGACCTATTTCCGACGTCAGCCGTGGTGCGTTTATCTGTCCAGCTTGATGGCAAGTGCCGCGTTCTGGCAGGTACTCACGTATTTCACATTGGGAACGCAGGCCTATATTCTGGTGTTCGCCGTGATCGGGCTGGGCATGCTGATCGCGTACCGCATGTCGCTGCTGGAACAAACTGCAGCCGCTCCGCTCGCTGAAGCATTATTTCAGTCGGCAAACGGAGTACTCAGCCTGTCGTTTATCTCGTCGGTGTTTTATGGACTCAGCCGCATTGCCAGCGAAGAAATGTCACCGGGCGGCGGTCAAGCCGTCATCCATTGGGAATTCGCTGGCTTCTGCGTGGTGATGCTGGGAATCAGCGTGCTGGCGATTTTGATTACGCAACACCCTGCCGGTCGCCGCTGGTATGTTGTAACGACTGTCGGTCAGGCCATCGTACTGCTGCTGGCCGTCCATAAGCTGATTGATCTGAATCCCTGGCAGCAGATCGAATTGTTCGCCGTTCTGATCGGACTTATCCTGCTGGGCATCGGTCATTACGGCTGGTATCGCGAACAGGATCAGCAGTCGGATCTGGTCAGCATGAGTCTGCTGTTTGGCGCAATTCTGGCGAGCGTCCCGCTGGCGATTGCGACATGGATTGATCGCGGGCACAATGTCTTTTATCCGGTGAATGAATTCGGATTCCTGTTCATCAGCGTGGCATTGCTCGCGACGGGTATTCTGTTTCAACTCAGATCCACCACCATGGTCGGCAGTGCGATGACTTTTCTTTATTTTGTGACGCTGTTGCTGTTCATCCCCTGGGGACGACTCAATGCCGTCGCTCTGGCCATTACCATCGGCGGCGGTTTCATCTTCGGTTCAGGATTGATCCTCGCTTTCTTCCGCGATCGATTGTTGGCTCTTCCCGATCGCATCAAACAGCGCGAAGGTGTCTTTCGCGTTTTCAATTGGCGTTAGATTTTGCGGAATTCATTGGGAGCGTGGGCACGAATCTGAGTTGCCATTTCGAATGGAACTTTTCACCAATTGGCTGTATTTTTGGTGTATGGGTTCACCGGATTTCGTCTGGACAGGATTCCGCAAATGCGGTAAACCTCCAGCAGATTCTGCGAGTCTATGCGTTGAAACCGCACAGATTGCTGGTTTTTATGGTGTTTTGCTCCATCGACACTCCGTTGCCGGTGATGCAGAATTTCCCAACAGCATTCGCCCGCAGAGCCTGACTTTGCTAAGTCAGGATGCCTAAAAAATACGTTGCAGGAAACTGACAGGATGTCCAGGTTCCCCTTGAGATTCGCCGCCCCGGTGTCGTTGCTCGTTCTCGTTGGCTGCATGTATCCGCCAATGTACCAGCAGGGTCCATACGGCCAGCAGATGTATGGGCCGCAGGGAAATTTTGCGCAGCCGGGCACTATCGTCGTGCCGCCATCGAATGCGCCGCTCTATCAGCCGGGCGGGGCGACATACAACACGCCTGGAACACCCAGTCAGCCCGATGATTTCAACAAGCCTGCAGATTCCACTGATGGTCGCTTCTTCAGCCCAGACGACAAGGTCCCATTGCCAAGCGACGCGGGGTCTGGTGCAGGAGCCGACACGCGACCGTTCTTAAATGATCTGGACACGTCGAAATAACCGACGATGAGACATGTGATTCACTTTAACGAGCTCAGATACGCCAGCAGGTCGGCGACCTGCTGAGCGGTCATGTCGCGGAACTGCAGGTCCGGCATCAGGGACTGTCGCTGCGGAACCAGTTGCTCGATGTTTTCAGTGGCAATGCGACTCACTTTGTCCTGCGCATCTTTGAGGACAACTTCTTCGTCATTCTTCTCGACGAGCAGGCCGGACATCAACCGGCCGTCGTCAGTTTCGGCAAGATACGTGACGTACCTAGGCTCGATCAGCTTCGATGGTTCCAGGATGCTCTCCAGCAGTTGAACGGGCGTGAGTTTCTTCCCGATGGTTGTGAGTTCCGGCCCAACCTCCTTGCCGTCCTTGTCGATGCGGTGACAGTTTTTACAGGACACGCCGCTGGTTTCGAAGTAGATCTGCCTGCCGCGCTGCGGATCACCCGCCAGTGAGAGAATCTGTTCCGGCTGCACGACGCTGCCCAGTCGTTTGACGCGATTCTCCGGACTCAGGAAGCGTTCGAACAGGTCACGAACGCTTACATCGCTGTGTCGGGCCGCTTTGTCGATTGTCAATGACATCGCCGCCGCCGAGAGTTCGCGAGCATCAACCGACCGCAGCAGCAGCAACGCACCTGTTGTCGATGACAACAGATGATCCACGATCGCAGCTTGTTCCGTTGATGCTTCCGTCGCGAGCAGGCGTTGTTGAGCGGTCGCCTCTTCGGCTTGCAACCTCGCCGCCGTTTCATTGCCGGTGGATTCTGTTGCAGCTTCTGGTGGCATCTGTTTCAGCCATTCGTAAATCAAGTCGATCCCGGCGCGGTCTACTTCTGTCGAGCCGATGTGTGGCATGCGTCCGCTGCCAAGTTTCGACATGCGGTACAGCAGCACTGATCGCAGCGGATCGCCTGGAGCGATCACCTGAGCCGCGTGGATGCCGAATGTGCCTTGTGACGGACGCGCTGCAACCATATTCGTCTTTTCCAGCGCCAAGTCGTAGTGCATATGCGAAAGAACGGCTCCTCCGGCATGCAAGCGGTGGCAGTGAGCACAGTTGACCTGCAGGTAGGCACGCGCGCGATCATCCAGTTCAGCGGATGCATCGTGCGGATCGGCGAGCTGCGGGCGGTTCTCAGCAGCCACCGGTTTCTCGATCAACCCAATGTGCGCGAATGTCGCCAGTTGCTGGCCCGTCACATCGCCATAGTCATGATCTCTGTTCAACTGAGGTGTATTAAAGGCCAACGCCGGCCCGGACCAATTGTTGTGGCACCGCTGACACTCGGCGCGGCCGGAAAACCGCCAGGTCTGCACCCGCATTCCTCCAGCGGCATTCTCGTCGGCGATCTCGAACGTTTGTTCCGCACCAGGGGCAGCCACCAGCACCGCGTCTGATTGCTCTTCGTTCCATTGGTATGTGTAGGGCATCCACTCGGTACCGTCGAAGTGCAGAAGCTGCGTTTCGACACGCCTCCGCGTGGCAGGATCGCCGTCACGCATATCGAGCGAAAGCGTCTTCACAAGCACCGAATTTTTCGGAAACGTCCACTTTGGTTCTTCTGGCGTAGTTGAGACCTCGTTCTTAATCGACAGTTCATTCGGAATCGCGACGAATCGCTCGGCTCTGGCATAGTCGGCCCAGGGTTCCGCGTTGATTGAGTACGCGATGACTCCCGGTTCCGGTGTTTGTTCGGTGATCGATGAAAACAGACCGCTGTCGCTCAGCTTCCGGGGAAACGTAGTCGATTCCGTTTGCTTCGGATTCGGCACGAGGCGGTGAATCGTCCCGGCGGTGTGGTCCAGTAACAGAAATTCACCGTCCCGCTCTTCACTGAACCCCACGACACGGTGCGTGGTGTCAGCAAGTTCACGGTGATCGATCACGGTGCCATTTTCGTAGCGGAAGCCCCAAAACTTGCCAGTGTCGTAGTCACTGTAGATGTGAGTCCCGCGAAGTTCCTTGAGCCGCGTGCCGTAATACGTCAGCCCGTCGGTTATCGACGAGGACTCTGAGTGCCGATGGTCGATCGTTGGAGGAAGAAACGGCGTCGGCCCGCGCGGCCATTCCGGGTTGGTCGATGCTCGGCCTTCCATCACAGCCCAGCCGTAATTGCCACCGCGCTCGACACGGTAAAGCATTTCCCATAATTCCCAGCCAACATCACCGACCCACAGGTCGCCGGTCTTCCGATCGAAGCTCATTCGCCAGGGATTGCGCAGTCCATACGCCCAGACTTCCCCACGCGCTCCTTCGACGCCGACAAATGGATTATCGGAGGGAACGTGGTAGTTCCTTCCATCGTCGGGGTGGTCCACGTCGATCCGCAGAATCGACGACAGCAGGTCGCCGATATCCTGACCGGTTCGCAAAATGTCCGGCGGATTTGCCGGACCTGCGTCGCCCGTGGAAATATACAGATAACCA
>CANJQC010000037.1 GCA_947476295.1 Planctomycetaceae bacterium
ATCGAACGTGCGGAAAGGATAAAATTTCAACAGAGCCGCACGCCATTCCCAGCCGTTCATGTCCCGAGCTTCGACGAAGTGCCATCCGATGACAACACCAGCTGTCGCGATGGCAACGGATGCCAGAAAAAATCTTAGCAGCAGCGCTGTTTCAACTGCCTGCGCGGGCCATACGACCTGGCTGCCGTCAGATACCGGCGTTCGCCAATTGAGTTGCCAATCACACCGCATGATCAGGTAAACGACAATCGAAATTACCAATAATCCACCAGCATAAAGCCATTGCGCAGTCACTAATTCTGTCGGGTCCAGATGATGCTTTAGTCGCCAGAAGACCTGAATGAATGACGCCAGCTCGCGATCCTTTTTGCCTAGCGAATCATCCAGCACCATTCGCAAGGCCGGAACCAGGCCGGGAAGTGCAACCACAATCGTAACGCTCGAAAACGCCGCAATCCCTATCATCGATTTCATGGAATTCCGCGATCCATCTGAACGTCGCGTCGTGACCAGATCGATCAGCCATGCCATGCAGAGACAAACGGCAATCCAACCCGCAACGACAGGGTGCAGCATCGCGCCCCCGCCGCAGCAGAGCCCTGCGACCGACATCCAGCCCGGACAGACCTTGACCATCCCGCGAATCCAGAATCCAATCGCCCCGAGACCAAGTCCCCATGCGGCGACTTTCGATTCGAATCCGCCGAGCAGCCATTCACCTGAAAAACTGCCGAGCTGACTCAGGAAGGCAAACACCCCTGCGGCCAGAAGCCGAGACGACGATGATAGTCCAATTGCACGCCCCAGCACCGTCCAGCCTGCCGCCAGTATCAAGGCAGAAATGCTTCGTCCGATCAACGCCACAGTTGAGAACGACAAAACCTGCGTCGAGGGCCCGAGCAGCCAGTAGAAGCAGTAGTGGGCGTTGGCGGAGGCCAGAAAAAAATCACGATCACACCAGGCCGGGTCGGAAAATGATCGAGCCTTGCACAGATAATGCGGCTCATTGACCCCGGGGATCGGACTACTCAGCAGCGAAACGACAAGGAACATTCCCGCAATCGCCGGGACCGACAACAGGCAGAAGACCATAGACTTCCGCTGTTGCCTTCCGGATTCGGATGCCGTTATCGGGACACGGATCACTTCGTTTTCTTTGCCGCCTTTTTTGCCGCTTTCTTTGGCGCTTTCTTGACTGTCTTTGCGGGCGATGAGCCCTCAGTTGTCTTAGTTCCTACCGCAGCCGTTTTGCCGCCGGTCGCCTTTTTCTTATCCCCGAAAGCCCGATCCCAGTTTTTCCAGAACTCGGGTGTCGTTCCGGTCCGAACAATCGGTCCGCTCATTGATTCAGCCTCTTTATCCAACAGAAATTCAAACCACTATCAGACGCACCAGCATCCGCGATCATTCGCGTGCCTCTGTCGCACAGCCGGGAATTCTGACCCTGCCGCGGCACTCCGTCAAGGAACTTCGGATTGCAGCAATATTAGTGAGACTGTGGATTCTGCAAATAGGGTTGGTGCATATGCATTAAGCGTCAGGAGACGAAAGGCAACGGGTTGAATGTCTCGGCGACGATCGTAAGTTCAACGAGTCGTGCAATGACTTCGTTCGAAACATTTGCAGTGTCGCAGGACTCCATCCGTCGCCGAAGCCACGTCACGGGACTCAGCAGGACCGTCGATGCATCGAGTACCTGCAACAAACGTAGTTCGCTGGCGTTCAGGATTCGCAGCGACTGATATTCTTCCATGGACTTTTGTATCTTCGCAACATCTGTGCCGTACCAACTGCGCACAAGTCTCGTCACATCCACCGTCACATGATCAGACGCAGCAGCGCTGAGATCGATAAGTCCAGTGACTTCGTTATCCGTAAACAGCACATGAGCCCGCCAGACGTCCCGCAGCACCGGCTGAATTGGAAACGAAATAGTTGCCAGCGCAGTCAATTCGCAATGCAGCCATGGCAACCAAGTTCGCAGTGATTTACAAACGCGAACAGCGAGACCACGAAAACGCTCGTCTGAATCTGTCGATAGCTGGCGGTGCAGCAGATCGAGTACCCCGTGAGTCAGTTCGTTGACGATACTCAAACGCTTCAGAACCGCCGGTGACGGTTTTGTCGCGTTGACAAACCAGTCATCCGATCCGACGACGCGCACTGCTTTGGTGGCCAATTGATGGAACTGATTCAGGGCGATCAATGCCGCGCTCACATCCAGCGTTGTCACTTCATCTCCCGACAACGATGTGCCGGGCATCCATGGTTCGATCTGCCAGATGATTTCGTCCACTTGCAGCCATGGCATGAATGACGGATCCACACCACCGGGAACTGGAGACGCGGCCCTCGCAGGCAGAAATGGCACGGGGATGAGTCTGAAGCCGGCCTGCGAAATCTGGCGAAGCAGCCGATAGAGCCGCTTCATGCGTTCAGGGGGCAGGGCGACTGACCTCGGGGTCCTGCGAACGGCGAGTTCGCGTCCGTCAATTGTCGTCGCCCGAAACACAGTCGCACCGCTAAACCCACCGCTCACTGCTGTAGCCGTGCGAATTGAAACATCGTAAGCACGCTGAACTGATGGCGGAATGAAGGAATTCTGAAACTGTATGGTCACGCGAAACGTGTTCTCAAAAATGCGGTGTGCAAATGAGATTATTCAACCTTCTTGCCGGCTTTCTTTGATGACTTTCTGGCGACGCTCTTTGTGACGGCCTTCTTTGCAGCACCTTTTTTGGCTGCCGCTTTTCGGCCACCGGCTTTTTTACCGCCACCTTTGCTCACTTTTTCCGCCAACCACAACACAGCCTGTTCCATTGTCACGGTAGTGATATCCGTGTCTTTAGGGACGGTCGCGTTGGTGGATCCGTGTTTCACGTACGGGCCGAACTTGCCTTCGAAAATCTGCACAGGAGCGGCATCGTCAGGATGATTGCCGAGTTCTTTCAATGGCGTCGGTGCAGCCCGCTTCTTTGTGTTCCGCAACAGTTCTACGGCCGCGTCCATCGTGATATTCAGGACGTTGTAAGTTTCACCGCCAAATTCATACGTATGCGTTTTCTTTTCAAAGCTGCCGAAGACTTTGTCGTGCGTTACATATGGTCCGAAGCGACCGATGCCTGCATTCACGACTTTATCCGTCAGCGGATGCTTTCCAATTCTGCGCGGCAGTGAAAGAAGTTCAATGGCTGTCGGCAGATCGATATTCGAAACATCGAAGCAATTAGGGATGCTGCAGCGCTTGGGCTTCGTACCGTCGTCCGTCATCTCACCGAGTTGCAGATACGGCCCAAATGGCCCTCGCATTTGATAGATCGCCAGTCCTGCTTCCGGATGCATCCCGATCGACTGCGGTCCTCTCTGTTTTTCTTCGATCAAACGATCGGCGACTTCATTCGTGATCTCCCCCGGCGCAATGTTTTCGGGGATCGAAGCGGTCAGCTTTTCTTCACCGTTCATTTTTTCAAAGTAGGGGCCGTAGCGACCAACGCGAACCGACGCATCCAGACCGTCGATCGACAGCGTACACGCTTCACGCGGATCGATATCTCCTTCTTTTTGTTTGACTTGTTCGTCGAGTCCTTCGCTGCCCGTATAGAACTGCCGAAGATAGGGTAATCGATCTGCGGTGCCTGTGGCGATGTCGTCGAGCGTCTGCTCCATGCCGGCTGTGAATCCGAGATTCACCAGGTTCGGAAAGTGATTCTCCAGCAGCTTCGTCACGGCCATCGCCGTAAATGTCGGCACAAGCTGATTGCCGTTCTTGCGGACATAGCCGCGATCCTGAATGGTACTTAGGATACTGGCGTATGTACTCGGACGACCGATGCCTTCTGCTTCCAGCGTTCGCACGAGCGTCGCTTCAGTAAACCGCGCAGGTGGCTTGGTTTCATGCGAGACCGCGTCCACATTCTGACATTTCAGCACGTCTTTTTCCGACAACGGTGGCAGTGACGAATCCTGATCCTCAATCGCCGCTTCCGGATCATCGGAGCCCTCGACGTATGCCCGGAAGAACCCTGCGAATTCGACCGTGCGTCCGGAAGCTCGGAATTCCGCATCGTCCACCTGAATTGTCACCGTATCAAATCGCAGAATGGCTTCGGCCATTTGAGTGGCCATCGTGCGTTTCCAGATCATCTGGTACAGCTTGTATTCGGCTCCTGACAGACCCAACTGGTCGGCCGTTTTCATTTCCGTACCCGCCGGGCGAATCGCTTCGTGCGCCTCCTGCGCACCTTTGGACTTTGTCGTAAACTGACGCGGTGAAGGACTGAGATAATCTTTGCCGTACAGTTCGTCAACGCGCCCGCGCGCCGCTGTAATCGCTTCGCCGCTGAGACTCACACTGTCCGTTCGCATGTAAGTGATGTGACCATCTTCATACAGTCGCTGAGCGGTCTGCATGGTCTGTCGAGCGGTCATGCTCAGCTTGCGGTTGGACTCCTGCTGCAGCGTACTGGTCGTGAACGGCGGATAGGGTTTGCGTGTCTGCTGCTTCTGTTCGATGCTGGTGATTGTCCAAGGTTGAGTGCGAACTTTCTCCAGAAGTTCTTTCGCGCGTCTCTCCTCGAGCAGCAGCACGTCGGACCCGTCTTTCAGACGTCCGGTGTTTTCATCAAAGTCGCGACCAGCCGCGATGCGTCGGCCGCCGACCGTTTGCAGCACGGCTTCAAACGGTTCGCCGACTTTGCCCTGCAACGCGGCTTTCAAGTCCCAGAACGTGCCGCTGCGAAACTTCATCCGTTCGATTTCGCGAGCAACCAGCAGTCGTACGGCGACGCTTTGAACGCGCCCGGCAGAAAGTCCGCGGGCGATCTTTTTCCACAGCAGCGGGCTGAGCGTATAGCCGTAAAGGCGATCCACAACACGGCGGGTTTCCTGGGCCTGAACGAGGTTTTCGTCCAGCATTCGCGTATTGCGAATGGCTTCCAGAATGGCGGGCTTGGTGATTTCTGAAAACACCATGCGACTGACGGGAACGCTGGGTTTCAGGACCTGCACAAGATGCCAGCCGATACTTTCCCCTTCGCGGTCTTCGTCCGTCGCGAGGATGAGTTCGTTGACCTTTTTGAGGCAATCCTTGAGTTCGGTAACGAGTTTTTTCTTTTCTGCGGGAACAACATAGAGCGGATCGAAGTCATTTTCAACGTTCACGCCGAGCGTAGACCACGATTCTTTTTTGACCGCCGCCGGAATTTCAGCAGCACTCGAAGGCAAGTCGCGGATGTGCCCCATGCTGGCGCGCACGATGTAATCGTCGCCTAGAAATCCGGCGATTTTTTTAGCTTTGGCTGGCGATTCGACAATCACCAGAGCTTTTTTCTGAGATGCCATGAAGATTTGACTCAGGATGCGTAAACAACTGAAAAATACAGGAATTCGGAGTGCAAACAGTCTCCTCCGCAAACGACATTTCCGCCTGGATCCGGCCCTGATCGCGGCGGAAGGGTACTAGCTGCGTGAAGAACACGAAAGGTGGATATTGACTGGAGCATCCGACAGGAACTGAACACTGACATGTTGGAAACGGAGACGATGCCATGATCGCGACTGGCAGGCAAGAGACCTGAAATCCGACCCAAAGTCAAATCATAGTTGACCTTGTCTGACAAACGGTGACGGCTAGAATCCGTCCCTTCCAATGGTTTTGAGTGAATGACGAGTAAAACATTTCTTCCGACTTCTGTCACGTGATCGACTTTTGAAGCGGGTTCAGAAACAACCAAACGGTAAGAGTTTTCTTCCATGAGTTCCCCCTTTAGTTTCTTTCGCCGCAATCAACACGTCACGATGGTTGCGGTTGTGATTATGTCCATGCTGGCCTTTACGCTCGACACGTTGTTCAGCGATCGCGGCACGCATTTTGTCCTGCTGGGTATCCTTGTGGGAACAATGACTTTCTCATTCTTCGGCATCAGGCATGGGCATTGGATTAAGCTTGGGATTGCCGGTGGCATTTTGGGCGCGGTGTGTGGTTTCGTATTTCCAAAGATTTTGAATCCCTCGACCGGATTTTTTCAGGATTCGGCTTTGGGGCACTTCGACGAAAAACGCATGATGGACCTGCAGTTGCAGCGAAACATCCCGAACATGTTCATGCGAAATGCTTTCGAAAAAGCCATCGCGCCTGGCACGGCAATGTACGCACCACAATTCGGTTTTGGGCACGAAATTGCCACGGATGACCTGACCTTCGCTGAAATGATGCGGGACGAAGCGGATAAGCTGGGGATCGTCGTTACCGACAAGATGGTTTCGGACTGGATCAACCGCCAGACGCAGGAGAAACTTTCTCGCGAGGCTTTTGCTGACATTCGTCAGAATCTGAATTTCGGAACGGGAGTCATCTCCGAGCCGCAACTTCTCGACTGCTTTCGCAAAGAAATTAAGGCGTTGATGGCGTATCAGATTTTGCGGCCACAACCATCCAGCATGCCCCAGGGCCCGGACGTTTACTACGCAACATTCAAGCGGACGAAAGTTCGTGAGCGACTTAATTCAGTGCGACTGGATGTCGATAAGTTCGTCGCACAGGTCGCCGACCCGTCGGAGCCCGAAATCGGTGCACTGTTTCAGGAAGGACGATTACTATTTCCAAATGAACGCACCCCAGGTTCACCAGGTTTCCGCCAGCCCAGCAAGGCAAAGCTGGCGTACCTGGAATTGGGCTACAAGAAGGTTGAAGCCAGCGTGACACCTCCGTCCGACGCTGAGATTGACGCATTTTACAAAGATAACATGGACAAGTTGTATCGCAAGCCAGTAGCGCCACTCACTCCGGAGAAGCCCGAGACATCCGGTGCTACGACTCCCGTCGAAACACCTGTCGGTGATCCAGCCACAAAAGGTGAAGAGACTCCAGCGGGTGAACCAAAACCTGAAGAACCAAAACCTGAAGAACCAAAACCTGAGGAGCCAAAGCCTGAAGAACCAAAACCTGAGGAGCCAAAGCCTGAGGAGCCAAAGCCTGAGGAGCCAAAGCCTGAAGAGCCAAAGCCTGAGGAACCAAATCCTGAAGAACCAAAGCCTGAAGAGCCAAAACCTGAAGCCCCTGTAGAGCAAACGCCAGCAACGGAGTCTTCCGAGCAGAACTCTGGCGGTACTGGGGACGAGTGTTTCCCTGTTTCTGACGAGTCGCGAGAGGCTCAGCCAACCTCTGCTCTGGCAACAATTCAGGACGAGAAACCAGCCGAAGAACCGGCTGCGGCCGAGGCAACTGAGACACCAGCAACTGAGACACCAGCAACTGAGACACCGGCGGCTGAGGATAAAACTGCGGCATCTGCGCCGGACACTCCTGAATTTGTCATCCCTAAGGTGGAGTACAAGCCGCTGGACGATGAACTCAGAGCGGAAATTCGCGAACAACTGATGGATGCAAAGGTCAGAACTACGCTGGATGAACGTCTCGATGCGATCATGATTGGCGTGAGGAAACTGGAGGAGCAACGTCGAAGCTATCGCTTCTCGCTGTTTGCGCAGGACCGCGACATTCCTAAGGATGCACTTTATAAAAAAATGCGGGAATCGTCGTCCGATACACTGGAGTCATTGAAGGAGCTCGCCGCAGAACACAATTGTGAGTTTGTGAAAACCCCGTTACTCAGTTATATGGAACTGGTCGAGGGAGAATCGTATCCGATCGGAGCCGCGACGCTTCCTGCTAGTAACAATACGGTCGCTCAGCAGGTGTTTTCAACTTTTCCGGAGGACGCGACAAGCGATACGACGCTGTTTATCGGAGAACGTGCGGTGAGAAATCCATCTGATCCGGATGGTGGTGAAGCGAAATACGCATGGGTCATTACTGAATACTCGCCAAGCCATGTTGCAACACTGGAAGATCCGGGCATTCGCGAGCAGGTAGTGCTGGCTTTCAAACGAACCAAGGCGCGCGAACTGGCAAAAGCTCGTGCGGAAGAACTTAAGAAGGCCATTGAAACGGGCTTGGCAAAACCCGACGGCGAGAAGAAGACGATGTCGGAGACACTGGAAGGCCAGACGGTTCTTGGAACAGAAGCCTCAACTGTCCTGTCGATGCGTCAGACACTTCCGTTTTCGTGGATGGAACAGTCCATGACGCCGCAAATGAATTTTGGGCAGCAGCCCACAGCTCGTCTATCGAGCATTAGATTTGCTGATGAGATTGCCGGCACAATTCGTTATGCCGGACCTAAGTTCATGCAGGTCGTATTTCAAGAAATTGTCAATAACGCCGTTGGCGTGGTTCCAAACGAAGACTTCAGCAGCTACTACGTCGTACAGGTCCTTGACCGAACACCATCTGATCAGAACGGTGAAGACATCCTGCGACAGCAATTCCTGACCGAAGGCAAGCAGTTCGGTTTCTCCAGAGGTGCCGTCGCCACTGTGATTCAGGAAGACATCGCCAGCCCGACAGCTCTCGAATGGGAAAAAGCCACTTGGCGTAAGTACGGCATCGACCCTGACGAACGCCGGGATGACTGAAGTACAGGAACTCACTTCGTTCCGTCCGGCCTGCAGAAATCCGCCACTGCACCCGACGTCACATGTTTTCGTTCACGGCTGGCCAATTTGTGAATTCGTCGGGTGGGACCAGCGGAGCGCAGGCCCACCACATCGAATGAATGGTGGGACCAGCGGAGCGCAGGCCCACCACATCGAGCAAATGGTGGGCCGGCGCTGTCGCTTGTCCCACCCTACATACGGCGTAGGTTCACAAACTGGCCGACATCGCCTGTTTTCGTTTGCGCGGTAGCAAAGCGGCGGGTAAATCGGCACAATGAGAAAGTGGCGGCGCGGAAATCCAGCTCCAGTTTCCATAGTTCTGTCCCATCGCCCCGTATCGCCTTCGTCTGCATGACCAGCCTTAAGACCAAACTCACGAAAGCTAAAGCACGCCTTTTCGGAACGGCGATCAAGGATATTGTCGTTCCGTTCGAGCTGGCTTGTGATTGCGGTCATCGCGTCGGTGGAATTCGGCGAGCTTCTTACCAGGTGGCGACCTGTATCGCGTGTGATGCAAAGATTTATGTGCTGCCCGTTAACGTGTATCCGTCTACAAGGCGTGTGCATAGTGAAGTGCTGGATGGATCTGTCGCCAGTCGCCTGAGCGTGATTGTGCGGGATCTTGTCGTTGGTGAAAGCGAATCGATGCCGGATTCGCAATCACCGACGAAACCAGGGACCACTTTAGCCCGGCGTCGATCTGGAATGCGTGCCGTCTCTGCGGCCGATCCGCCGGAAAGCGATACAGGCAACGTCGCAGAAATTCCTGCAAAACGTTCCCGTAAATCGATCACGCCGTCGAAGAACATCTATGCGACGGCGCTGGTGGCCGAGCAGATTCTTGTCGAGGAACCCGTCGTCCGCGTTCCCCGTCCAGGCATTGCTGTTGTCATTCGAAGGATCTTTACACCCTTTCGACTGCTCATGCTGAGTGCCGCAGTGCTGGTTGCCCTGACCGGATGGTGGATCGTCATACAGCGTCGCATGGATGATGCTCGGAAGACATGGCGACGCGAAATGGATGTTGCAGAACAAGCGATTGATGACAACGATCTGGTGGAATTGCACGATTCACTTTCGAAGGCGGTAGTCGCTTCGAACACCCTGCAACGCGACGACACGGAATCGCGTCGAGCGATTTCGTTGTTGCGGCAAACTCAGGCTGTGCTGAATCTGAGTTCCGCCGACTTGATTTCAATGCTTTCCGGCTGCGTTTCTGATGATGGCGCATTCGACACGGCAAAAGCGGCCATGGCCGCAGAATCACTCAACGGCAAATGGTTTGTTTTTGAATGCTCATTGCTGCCTGCCGAAAGCGGACTGAAAGCCGACATGCCGCTGATTGTGGACTCGGTTCCGGTGACTATCAATATTTCATCCGATTCACTGCAACGTGTCGTGACGGCGCTGCCGCAGTCACCATTGATGTTCGTGGCGTCCATAGAAACGTGCGGCGTTGTCGAGAGTGGGCGGGAGTTTGAAATCCAGCTCAGCGGCAATTCATCGACGCTCATCACGACCCAGTATCACGCCGCTCAAATGGGATTTACCGCCGCTAATACGCCAGGATTGAATGCCTTGCTTGAACGACAGGCTGAGTTTCTGAAGTCCGATGCCGTTTTCGCAGGAAAGGGCCGACAACAATGAATCCTGTTGAAATAAACGCTCAACATCTAAGGCCAGCGGTGCATTGCCGTTCGATTCTGAAGATGGCCCTAGCGGCATTGCTGTTGTTGCATTCCGCCGTAGCGATGGGACAGTCCGTCGCGATTCAGGACTTGCTGGCTCAAAAGGAGAAGTGGCCGACTTACGCAGCCGATGGCAAAAAACTTCAGTTTGAAGGCCGGTTTGAAGGTCGCACAGCAACTACGATCAGAATCATCAAGTTCGATATCATTTGTAACCTGCCGTCGAATGCCACATTTCCTGACGGAATCAGGAACGGTCAGCGAATCGATGTCATCGGACGATTCGCGTCTGAGAACGGCAGGCTTTCCTTTGGGGTCTCTCGAATTCTAATCAAGGACACGGACATTGATCGGCTGCGTTTGCGTGCCAAAGATGTTCCCGCTGATCAGCCTGCGAAATTGCTGGATCTCGCAGCTGAGTATCAGGCCGACGCTGAATTCTACGACGATTCCGTGCTGAAGGCCGAGATCACCGCAGTGCGAACCGAGAGTCTTTCGCGGCTGCGCGGGATGGCTCGCGGCGATGTAACGCGACTGCGTGAAATCCTTAAGCAGAGTAAATCACTTGGCGTCAAACCGGAATTTGTTGAGTCATTGCAGTTTGAATCGATCTATGCGGCATCCATACAACCGAACGCCGACGTGGATGCTTTAGCCGCCGAAACGAAACTGTCCTGTGATGGCTGGGATCAGCTAGTACCGCCGATTCCCGAACGCCTCCGATCGCCGTTCGCAAAGAATGCTGTGGCCACCTTTCTTTCCGCTCAGGAAGCTGACCGACGTGCCTTGCATCGGTTGTTGTACCAGTCATTGCGCCTGCGGCAGATTCAGACAATGGTCAAGTCGGATGGAAGCAATGGCTTGGAAATCTCTAATCTGGTTCGCTCAGAGTTTGGTGATGACAATCCGCTGGCAGCAGATTTCGAAGAACGCTATTTCACATATCGACGGTCACAACTGGCAACAGATTCCCGATCAAATCTGAAGGGACTCACGGAACTACTTACCATGCGCAGTCGTGCTGAGCAGGTGCCGGACGTAATGCGAGACTGGCTGCTAGCGCAGGAACGAAAATTTGGGAATACGAGTCTGGCGGGACTACTCCGCATGGCGGATGAGTATCTGTTCGCAGCTGATTTGATGCCGTCAGCTGAATATGAGCTACAGGGCGTGGAACTATTGAAGCGGGCATGGGGCATTGCAATTAAGGACTCGCCGACCGACGCGGATCAGATCGCCGATCGACTTAGACGCCTCGGCTGGGAACGCCTGAACGAAAAGTGGATGACAATCGCTCAAATGAAGTCGCTGCCAAAGGATGACGTACAGCTCGCGATTCGTGAGGGTCGAGTTGTGGGAGGAATGAGCGCGCAGCAGGTCGTGCTGACGCTGGGGCAGCCCACAAGAATTTCCAGAATTGCATCTCGGAAGTCTGTTTGTGAATTGTGGAACTACGATGAGGAGGGTTCTGCCGGGATGGTAATTCGATTCCGTCGCAGCCTAGTCGATACGACTGCGTCGAGCATCGTCGAAGACGTTTCCCGTATTTCCGCAAGGCGAGTTCAATAGCCTGCCCATGAACCTTCTGCCCTTTATCAAGATGCACGGTTGCGGCAACGACTATGTGTTCGTGGATGGGATGAACTGGACGACCGCTGAGTTCCAGTGTTTCAATTTTTCTGCGGTCTCCCGACAAGTCAGTGATCGGCATCGATCGGTTGGCGGTGATGGTCTCGTCGTGATGCTGGCATCGAATCGAAGCGATGCCGATGCCCGGATGAAGATGTTCAATGCGGACGGTTCTGAAGGAACTCTCTGCGGCAACGCTCTCCGCTGCATGGCAATGTGGCTGCATCAGTCGGGCCACTGTGGCATACGGTGCAGGATCGCCATGCATGATCGCGTCATCGATGCCGAAGTAGTGAGTTCTGATTCAGATCGAAGGCAGGCCGTGGTATGCGTCGTCATTGGAGCGCCGGTGGTTGTTTCCCCTGCTGCAATTGGTCTGCTGCAATATGTGCGACAGGTCACGTTGCATGATATTCTGCTGTGGGGTCAGCCTTTGCAATTGATCGAAGTCTCAATGGGCAACCCGCACGCCATCGTGGTTGTGGATGACGTAAAGTCAATTGCACTGGAGAAAATCGGCCCGCAGGTGGAACGACATCCTGAGTTTCCAAATCGTACAAATGTGGAATTCGTGCAGGTCACAGGAGCCAATATCGCTGCCATGCGCGTCTGGGAACGCGGTTCCGGTAAAACTCAAGCCTGCGGTTCCGGTGCCTGCGCGACAGCTGTCATGGGCTGGGCCACGGGGCTCTTTCAGCCATGCGTCCCCGTCCACATCCGCATGACAGGAGGCGATGTCATCGTGCGGTTATCCGCTGATACCGTCGTCTCACTCGAAGGGCCGGCTGAAGAATGTTTCCGTGGCGAAATGGAAATCCCGCACCAGTAACTTACCAGATAAATCTTTCACTGTTTGAATCTTTCACAACCGGGGCGTTCACTATGAAAACTCGTGTTCTACTCTTCGCCGTCCTTATCTCGTCCGGACCCTTTCTCGCCGCCGAAGAACTCCACGTCGGCGTGGCCACGACCGACATAACACCCGGCACGAATTATCCTGTCAGCGGCTACTATAGCGAACGGCTTTCTACCGGAACCAAAGATCCCCTCGAAGCCAAAGCCATCGTCTTCCGACAGGGGGAGCTTTCCGCTGCCTTCGTCGTCTGCGATCTGATCACCGTCGCCTCGGATCTCACTGTCGAAGTCCGTAAACGCATCGAGCAACAGACCGGAATCCCGGGCAATCACATCATCGTCGCGGCCACTCACACGCACACCGGCCCCGATTACACGCGTGAACTCTTCAGCGTCATCTCCGGGCGTCCCCTACCTGCCAACTGGAAAGACCGTGAACCGTACGCGGCCAAATTGATCGAGGCTGTTGCCGCAGCTGTCGTCAATGCGTACGAAGCCGCTCAACCCGTCAAACTTCTCACAGGGACAGCCATCCAGGAGACCCCCGTCGCCTTCCATCGCCGCTACCTGATGAAGAACGGCGAATACCGCACATGGATCGGTCTCAAGGACCCAAACGTTCTGCGGACCGCTGGCCCTATCGATCCCGAAATAGGCATCCTCCTCCTGCAAAACCCAGCCTCCAGTAAGCCGACCGCCCTCCTCAGCTCACACGCCCTCCACCTCGATACTGTCGGCGGAACTCTCTGGAGCGCGGACTTCCCTTTCTTCATCGAACGGACCCTCCGCGGAGCGCTCGACGGGAATATCATCTCCCTTTTCGGCAACGGCTGCTGCGGGAATATCAACCATGTCGATCCGAATTCCACGACGCGGAACAGCGCTGAACAGATCGGCACTTCGCTCGGACAAACCATTGCCACCGCTGTGCCTCAACTCACCGAAATCGCCGCCCCTCTTCTCCAAATCAGAAGCGAAACCGTCAAGCTCCCTCTCCAGTTTTCCACTCCCGAGCAACTCACCCAGGCGAAAAAGCTCCTCCGTGAGATCCAGGCGGGCAAGAACCCAGACTTCTACGAACACGTCGATGCCTACAAGCGAATCATCATCGAGCACCTCCGCTCGAATCCCGATGTCGATGAAACGATGTCTCTGATCGGCTGGGGGCTCTCTTCCACGAAGGCTGGCTTGGGCGAGTTTCTCACCGTCGATCTTCAGGTCATCACCCTCGGTCGCGACTTTGCTCTCGTCGCGCTTCCCGGCGAAATGTTCGTCGAGTACGGCCTCCAGATCAAAAAGGCCTCTCCATTCAAGACCACGCTCGTGGTGGAACTCTGCAACGTCGGAGAAACGATCTACGTCCCGACGCGCGAAGCCTATCTGGCAACTCGCGATTCATTCACCGGCGGCGGCTACGAAGTCGTCAATTCCACCACGCTCCCTGGCACCGGCGACCTCTTCGTCGACTCCGCCGTCAAACTCCTCATCCAATGCGCCCACGACGCTGGTGAGTGATTGTTTGGGATATCGCAAGTATCATTTTTCGGGCTTTATCAACAACCAGCCAGCCGTACGGCCGCTGCCCAACAAGCTACACAATGCAGCAGCTCTGGTTATGCTATAAGTGGGGCTCGGGCATAAATGCTATCCAGTGGGCAACTCGACGGGGCATCGATAGGCACGGTGAGTGATTGCTCTCGTGTCCTTTTGTCGGTGGAGCTTGTGAAACAGTGGTTGTTGACAGTGGTTGTTGGAAGATTGATGTGAAGGGCGTGCAGTCAACAACCTCAGCCGTGGGTGATGTACTTTTGAAAATCCCGGTTTGAATACGTTGCGGCGCCGAAATATCGGCCGGGGTGAGAAACTCAACGGGGCCGGCAATGTTTATACTTCACGTGCCAGAAATGAGTGCGGCGAGCTGAGCGGCGTGAGCCCTCCGGTGCCTCGTCGTTGTACCGGCAAGCTGACGCATGCCGCTCGCCAATTCGCTCAATCATGACCGCGTCGCGTGTAAAAGATTCGAGTTCAGTAGTCCGCGACTGTACCCGGTGGAGACGGGGGTTTGAATGACGCTTGGCGAATTGAATTCGAACTGCCATGATTCCGTCTACCCGTTCAAGAATCATCCACGATCTCCCGCCTTTGAAGTATCCTACCCATGCAAGTCGTACTCGTTGCCCTCTGCATATTTTTTTCCGGTGACTGGCCGCAGTTCCGCGGTCCGAATTCTGACGGACACTCTGCTGAGCCGACGACTCCGATGGAATGGTCGGACACGAAAAACGTGGCCTGGAAGATTTCAGTCCCCGGCCTTGGATGGTCTTCGCCTGCGATTGCGAACGGAAAGGTTTTCCTGACGACAGCTGTGCCGCAAGGCGAAGGATTGTCGCTGCGAGTTCTCGCCGTGGATGCAGCAGACGGCAAGACCATCTGGGATCGGGAATTCCGCTCCGTCGAGAAAACGCCTTCGATCCACACTAAGAACAGCCATGCCAGCCCGACCCCGATCATTCATGATGGATCTGTGTTTGTGCATTTCGGAGCGCTTGGCATTGCAAGATTGTCTGCCGACGATGGCGCTGTGCAGTGGATGAATTCGGAACTGGAGTACTCGCCTGTGCATGGCAGTGGAGGTTCCCCGGTGCTTCACGACGGCAGACTTTTCGTCGCTTGTGACGGGTCTTCGAATCCTTACGTTGCTGCAATTGACGCGAAGACCGGAAAAATCGCATGGAAGACCCCGCGCTCGATCGAAGCCCGCATTAGTCACTCCTTCGTTACGGCAGCAGTCACCGTTGTGGACGGTAGGGCGCAGTTACTGGCACCGGGCCCAGACCATCTGGCAGTCTACGACCTCGAAACGGGTGCCGAAATCAGTAAAGTGCGAGCGCCCGGGTGGTCTGTGGTACCTCAGCCGGCAATTGGTCATGGCATGGTCTTTTACAATCACGACTTCGACAATCCGGAACTTATGGCCGTAAAACTCGGCGGTGTCGGCGATGTGACAGATTCTCACGTTGTGTGGCGAATCAAGCGAGGAGCACCGAGTACTCCCTCGCCGCTGTTGGTTGGCGATGAGCTGTACTTCGTTTCTGACAACGGGATTGCATCCTGCGTTGATGCCAAAACCGGCGAACACCACTGGACGGAGCGACTTGGCGGCAACTTCTCGGCATCTCCGGTCCTTGCGAATGGTCGCGTGTTGTTCCTGAACGAAACTGGTGAGGCGACGTGGGTACAGCAGGGAAAAGAGTTCGCGATCCTCGGAAAAAACGAAGTCCCCGGCCGCACCTTTGCGACCCCCGCGTTCTCCGACGGCGCTATGTATCTCAGAACCGATGAGACGCTGTACAAGTTTGCGGAGTGAATTGGCGGGGGGATGAACTCTGTAAGGTTGTTCCGTGCGATTCATTCGGTTGTCCCTCATTCGTTTGTCTCCCTGCGTCGCATAAAATGCGACAACCGAATAGGGACAACCGAATGAACAAACTTGCCGGAAACACTGGGTCGGAATACACGGCAATGGCGTGAACGGCGCGTGTCGATGCTTGAAGACATTGACGCAGATGGTGTCCAATTGTGTCATTCCAGCCCGCGCGCGGCAGATACCACACGCGGTCGAAAGTGACATGAACCCGAAGCGTCACAGTCCAGTACTCGCAAAAGTGTCATTTCGGCCCGCGCGGAGTATAAACGATTGGCCCCAACGCGAAACAGCCCTGTGGCTTTCACCACAGGGCTGTTGCTTTCAGATCTGTTCAGACTCGGGGAACCGCGTTACTTCGCGATCACGCGAACCATTTCGAGAACCTTGTTTGAATAACCCCACTCGTTGTCGTACCAAGCCACGAGTTTGACGAACGTGCCGTCGAGGGCGATGCCGGCTTCGGCGTCGAAGACGCTGGTGCAGACTTCGCCGACGAAGTCGGTCGAGACCACTTTGTCCGTGGTGTAGCCCATCACGCCCTTCATTGGTCCATCGGCAGCGGCCTTTACAACCGCACAGATTTCTTCGTAAGTCGCTGACTTGTTCAGTTCAACGGTCAGGTCCACTACCGATACGTCAGACGTTGGCACGCGGAAGGCCATGCCGGTCAGCTTCTTGTTCAGTTCCGGAATCACCTTGCCGACGGCCTTGGCAGCGCCGGTTGATGATGGAATGATGTTTTCCAGAATCCCGCGTCCGCCACGCCAGTCCTTTGTGCTCGGGCCATCGACGGTCTTTTGAGTTGCCGTGGCAGCATGCACTGTGGTCATCAGACCTCGCTTGATGCCGAATGCGTCGTTGATGACCTTCGCCAAAGGTGCCAGGCAGTTTGTCGTGCAACTGGCGTTGGAGATAATCGCCTGGCCAGCATAGCTTTCATGGTTCACGCCGTAGACGAACATCGGTGTGTCGTCCTTGGATGGGGCTGAAAGAATGACCTTCTTCGCACCGGCTGCCAAGTGAGCCTTCGCGGTGGCTTCATCGAGAAAAAGCCCGGTGCATTCGACAACAATGTCTGCACTGATTTCGTTCCACTTCAGCGTGGAAGGATCTTTAACGGCCGTCAGACGGATTTTCCTGCCGTTTACGATCAGATTTGTGCCTTCGACAGACACGTCGCCTTTAAAGCGACCGTGGACTGAGTCGAACTTGAGCATGTAGGCCAGATATTCTGGCTCAAGCAGATCGTTGATGCCTACAACTTCGATGTCTTTTGAAAAGTTCTGGATCGCGGCACGGAATACCATCCGTCCGATGCGTCCAAATCCGTTAATACCGAGCTTAATCATGGAAATGCCATACTGTTTGAGACTTGTAACCGAACCGAAACGAACGAGCGGTCAATCTAGCGACCCACGACGCAAGCGCCAATCGCTGATGCGGACGGCGCGGCCAGCGTCCCGGAAATGCTGCAAGTCAGATCAAAATTGGGTGAAATATTGGGAATCTACGGCGACTGCCGCATGCGACAGGACGCGTCTTACTTATCTCCGGCCAGTTGTTTCATGGCGGCGCGATCTTCGGGCGATAACAAGTGGTGCGGCAACTGCAGCGAATCGAGCTTCAGCACCAGTGTCTCGATCCCTACAGGCTCGGCCAGAAACCAGATTCCAAGATGGATCTCACCGAGGCTGGAAACTCGTGCGGCAAAGCGGTCAGGGCCGACCACCACAATCGGGACGCTGCGTGTTCGCACATCGGAGCGAAGATTGGCAAGTGTCGTCGCAAGTGGCCAGCCGGCTGATTCTGCAGCGACCAGAATGAGTTCACAATTCATCTGGAGAACGGCAGCATCAAATCCATCCTGGCCTGTTTGACTCAAAGCGACAGCAAAACCAGCGTCCTCAAGGGCCTCATCCAGATTACGCAGTGAAGTGTCATTCGAATCCACAACCACAGCTTCCGGTTTCAGACTTCCTTCACGAACTGAAGTGAGCGTACGTTTTACCGCAGGAGAACTAATATCCGTATGAGCAACGTTCATCGCCACATCACAGGACAGCATCCGAATTCGAGGATCCGGAGAATTCATTGCGGTCTTCAAGGCACTCTCAACAGGTTCTCGTGATTCTGCAGCGATCGCTGAGTAATCGCCCATTTTCAATCCCCGCAACAGCTCAATCCCTGCGTGGGCTTCATCGATCTCCAGGGCTGCGACGAGGGCCGCTGCCAGATCAGGCAACGCCTGACCAACGGCTACTGACGCAGCCGCAGCCAGCGACGAATCCGTCGCGGCAGATTTCGCCACCAACAGCAGGCTGGATGCACGCCTGTTTGTAGCATCAAGGGCCAAAGCATTAGTAAGATAGCGCGTCGCATCGCTCAGGACCTCCGCCCGGCGATCGCGGCCTGTCTGTTCTAGGATCACTGCCGGGTTGTGAACGAGTGTCAACCGTCCGGCGGCTGATTTCAGCAGATCCGCACCGCGCTGCGTCAGCAAATCGCTGGCATCGGTTGCTGTTGCCGCCCTCAGACTTCCCTTCGACAATCGCTCAACCGCCTTGGCGGCAGCATCTCGAGTTGCGGCATCGCTTTCTTGGTCAAACTGCCATCGCAACAGGCCGTGGGCAATATTTTTATCGGCAGTGCCTGCAAGCAATTGAACGATACGAAATCGACCATTCGGATTTGCGAGATTCAGTTCGGCCATCAACCCTTGTCTCATACTGCGCGCGTGAGTTTTCAGAAGCTGATCGGCGACTTTGCCAGCGGGCGTGTTCGCATCCGCAGCGAGCAGCGCGGCGGCAGAACTATTTCCGTTAGCCACAAGCGTCACGGCCGCTTGAGTTGCGGCTTCGCTTGGCGTCGCCAGAGCCTGAATCAATTCCTGCAACTGCGTGGATGAAAGCGGTTGCGGCTTTGAAGCTGCGTTGACGGCCAGTAACAACTCCCGCGCCTCGGGCTGCAGTTTTCTGTCGCCACTCAATGCCAGAAAAGGACCGGCCCCCATGCGCTGCCGCAACGCCCGCAGTTCGTCCTCGCCAAGTTGCTGATCAAGCAGTTTGCGGAGAAACTTTCGCGCGTCATCCTGACGATTGAGTTCCTGCGTGATGATTGCTGCTTCCAGAATGCTATCCGGCGTTTCAGGAGGAAACTGAAAGAGATCGCCGGCAATGGTTGTCTGTGCCGCAGGTTGGTCCTGCGCAATAGATTCTGACGCAAATCCGATCAGACCTGCCGCCGTCAAGGCCGTCAACGAGCGGCATACAGATCGGACAAGGCGACTCTGTCGCGGAAACGGCGGCATCATGGAATCCAATCCTGTGAAAACTTTAACGTAAGGCTGCCCACGTCGGGCGCCACGATCATTTTGTGACTGTCACCCAAGCTAGGGCCAACCAGCATTTTATCCTGCAGCACTTCGGTGTACCAGCAGTTTTCTGTCTGGACGTGGCGTAAGCTTCTAGGTTGCGGCGTCCTGCCGCGAAAGTTTAGCGGATTTTAACCAAATCCGGAGTGACGGGAAATTGAGACGGGCCGGGTTATTGCAGCTCGGTCCAAGGCTGCGATTTCTGTAGATTGGACATTCACGTCCGAGATATTGACCAAACACGGTCGCATTATCGAGCGGTTGTCAAGGTACAATAACCTTCGCTTCAACCGTGTTTCATGGCCATGCGATGGAAGTTAATGTCCATTCTGTCTACATTCGATCGTTCCGCCGTCGCACCCAAAACTTGACTCATCTGCAACATGTTTTGACTTGCGGGCGCTGCAATCTGCATGTTCGTGCGTGCGGACGAGTGGCTGAATTGGGAAGTCCATTGTGCCCGATTGCTGTATCCCGATCGGCCTGCGGTCACGCTGGGTCCGGGGCACACGGTGAACATTCCCGAGGTCCGCAGCATCAGTCTGCGGCAACTGCTGCATTGCCACAAAAGGAACGTTGGCGCATTCGTCGCGGCAGCCCGCAGATTGCGGCGCGTTCACCAGATTCAGTGCAGCATTTACAAATGCCGCCTGGTCTCACGGTGATCTGCATCTCGACGATATTCTGTATGTCTCAGCGAATACAATTCATTCGCCCCGAACACAAGGCGGTAGCCACGAATCCGATGGAAAAAATGACTGCCCGACTGTTGGAAACCGGGCTTAACAGCGTCCTTAATATTCGCGAAGAACCCCTTTCGATACGACCCGATGCCGGTCGTCTGATGTACATGAGCGAATTCGATGATGGCATCTTCGCCGACTTCGAAGAAGAATTTCTTTTGCAGACGTTTCAGCATCTCGTTGCCATCTTCGCGATGCAATGCGATGATACTGACATCGGCATAGGCACCCCATGACGAGTGTGAGGTTGTTGCTCAGCGTCAATGCCGTATCGCCCAGTCCAATCGTCAGATAGACTTGGATAATGTGAAACGAATGTTGTCCCTCGAAGAACAAAACGACGACATTGAACAATAAACTCGTCATCGCCCCGATACCGCCAAGGGCAAATCCTGCAATGGCGTAATAGAACCAGTAAAACCTCCGTGGCGGCCAGTTTGTTGACTGCGGGTTCGTCGAATTGATCTCTGCTTCCGGTACGCTCACCCTGGGCTGCGCAAACCATTGAGTTCACGGAGCCTGTATTCCTGATCCATGGCAATTACCTTCCCGATGTAAAAGCATCAAATTGACTTTGCATCACAAGCTGGAATAAAAAAAGCCGACGTAACGGAACTCCTGAAGGCGTTCCACTACGTTGGCTTACTCATCAACGAGCCCACCAAACTGGCCGGCTTGCTCTTTGTTTTCGTCATCCGATTTGATTGGGAGACCAATATGATGTCATCCCTCAGCTAAGTTCATAGCTACTGTTAGCGGCTGGCTGTGCAATACCGCGACCAGCGATTCCCGCATTTGCTTTCCAATTACCCGTTGGTTGAGTTCAGTGTTGACTCCTTGCGCCCCGTCAACATACTCAAAGTGATGTTCTCCCTGTGCCGAAGCGAATACCATACGACACCCACGATGTGGACGGCGACAACAGCCATCAGCGAATACGAAACGATCTCGTGCAGCTCTTCGGCGGCTTCATTGCCAGCGGAGATCATCATTCCGGTGCCCGCGGTTGCCAGAACCAGCCCGAGCATCGCAAAAATACCATAGCTTGAGCCAGCATTGTGCCCGATTGATCGTGGTTCCGAACCCTTCAACGCACCGAAGACATACCTCATCAGAGATAGTGGACTAAACAAAAAGGAAGTGAACCGAGCATATCGCGTCCCGACGAACCCCCACACGATTCGCAACAAAACCATCGCGCCGAGCACGACTCCGAGAATCATGTGTGCCGAGAAAAGCGGGCTGTCGTTATCAGCTGTGACAGAAATGGCTGCCGAGATGAGGAAGCCAATTGTCAACAGCCAGTGAAAGATCCGCGTCGGAAGATCCCAAATCAGTACTCGTGGCATTGTTGGCTCCTTTGGTCGCGGATGATAGAGTTGAGACATTCCACTTTCGTATGCCCCTTTGGCCGCGTAGTTTATCAACACCGGCAAATATCGATCCGCAGAACAGATATCCCACAATCTGTGATGTGCAACGCACTTGTGCGGGCAACGCGGAGGTTGAGCAGCATCCGTGGCGGCATCTCATGATGGATACGGCCTCACATGTGACCCATTCCGCACAGTGTGTGCGAACGCATTTACGTTCCCTGCTGTGAGCCAGCATTCGATCATCAGGTGAACTGGAGTCTCACCGGTTCACTTCCGCGACTTCTGTCGAAGCATCTTCAGTCCTTCAAACCAGATGACGCTCACAAATCCACCTGCCAGGCAAAGTGCAAGATCCTTCACGTGCAGCGTGGAGAAGTGGAAGAGTTTTTGCAGGAACGGCACATAGAGCGTCGCACCAAGAAACAGAACTGTGCCGCCAACCACCCACCATAGTGCGGGATTTGGAATTTGCATCGTGGACATGATCGTGCGCGTCCATGAGCGGTTGGCAAAGATCAATCCCAAATTGGCAAATACCAGCGTCGTAAAGCTTAATGCAATCGCGTCCTCAGCATTCATCCAGCCCCACAACGCTGACAGGTAGATCGCCAGTACAATCAGGAAACCACTCAATCCCTGAAGTAAACCGAGGCCAAGCAACCGGCTGCCAAACAAATTCGCTCTAGGGTCTCGCGGTGGTCGATTCATCACGGCGGGATCTTCGGGCTCGGCTTCGAAAACGACCGAGCATGCAGGATCGATCACCAGTTCCAGAAACAGAATATGCACCGGCATCAAAGCAATCGGTCCGCCGAGCAGCACTGGGACAATCGACATCCCAGCGATGGGGACATGGACGGCCACAATATACGTCATGGCTTTCTGTAAGTGATCATAGATCCTTCGTCCCATGCGGACGGAGTGAACAATCGATGCAAAATCATCATCGAGCAAAACGAGTGAAGCCGCCTCCCTCGCCACGTCAGTGCCTCGTCCGCCCATTGCAATGCCGATGTGAGCGGCCTTCAGTGCCGGAGCGTCGTTGACGCCATCCCCGGTCATGGCGACAATTTCACCATTGGACTTCAGTGCGTTGACCAGTCGCAACTTCTGCTCCGGCACCATACGAGCAAACACGTTGATCGCCCGCACTCTCTGCTGTAACTGTGAATCTTCCAGTTTTTCGAGTTCAGGGCCCGTCATGATTTCATTGACCGGCCGGATCCCCGCCTGCATCGCGATGCTTTTTGCTGTGGCTGGATGGTCACCGGTAATCATCACAACGCGAATCCCGGCGGTATAGCATTCTTCAACGGCGGCAGGCACGGTGGCTCGAATTGGATCAGCAAGTCCCACGAGGCCTAGGAATTCAAACGTGAAATCGTGCTGTTCCCCGGGCAATGTCAGTTGCGAAAACCTGCCCCTAGCAACACCCAGCACTCGTAGCCCATCCATCGCCATTGCAGCCACGTCTTCGCCAATCTTCTTAGTACGGTCAGCGTTCAGATGACATAAGTCGGCAATGGCTTCTGGTGCACCTTTTGCTGCCAAAACGTAATCCTGCCCAGTCGGTGATTTCCAAACATGTGACATTGCCAGCAGGCCCGGTGACAATGGATAGCCTCGCTCCAGAGACCAGTCAGCATGAAGGTGCTCTGTCTTTGCGAGGCGAGAATTCCCCAGATCGTGAAAGGCTTTTTCCATCGGATCGAACGGGTCGCGCTGGCTGGCAAGAATGCCGAACTCGACAATTTCATGAACGTCTTCGGGCAATCCTTCCGAAGTCGATTGATCCACTTCGAAGACCGTTCCATTCACGGCCAACTTGTGAATCGACATTCGATTTACAGTCAATGTGCCCGTCTTATCCACACAAAGAACCGTGGCGGAACCCAGCGTTTCGATGACGGGTACATGGCGAGCCAGCACCTTAATCTTTGACAATCGCCACGCACCAAGTGCCAAGAAAATCGTGAGGACCACCGGGAATTCTTCCGGCAACATCGCCATGGCCAAAGTGATGCCGGCCAGAATTCCCTGAAGCCAGTTGCCCCGCGTAACTCCGTATAACACAACGACAAACACGCACAGGATCACTCCCAGCGTTGCGATGCGTCGAACAAGCAATCCCACTTCGTTTTGAAGTTTTGTGCCTGTCGCTTCGATTGTCTGCAGTGCCTTTCCGATCTTTCCCATTTCGGTATTCATGCCGGTGGAACGCACCTGAGCCATCCCCTGGCCCTGCACGATCAATGTTCCGGAATAGACAAACGGCAGATCTTCGCCGCCGGGCCGAGTCATCTCACGGACTCCGTCCCACGTTACTTTCCGGACTGGCACAGATTCGCCGGTCAGCAGGGATTCGTCGGTCGAAAGCCCGCTGCAGGAAACGATCACGGAATCTGCAGGGACTCGATCTCCTTCGGCTAGGACGATCAGATCATCCGGCACAACTTCCCGGCCTGCGATTCGTTTTCGTTCGCCATCACGAATCACCAACGCCCGAGGACTCGAAAGATCCCTCAGAGCTTCCAGCGCGCGTTCGGTCTTTCGTTCCTGATAGAGTGTGATCCCCAGCACAACGAAGACAAAGCCCAGCAGCATCAGTGCTTCCTGCACGTCGCCGAGCACCAGGTAGATCGTGCCGCACGCCAGCAGCATGAGGAACATCGGCTCGCGGGCTACTTCCCAGGCCGTTGCGTGCAGACTTCGACTTTGCGTGGAGGGAAGTTCGTTGTACCCGTAACGCTGAAGCCGAAGTGTCGCTTCTGACTCAGTCAGGCCGGTCGCCGTATCGTTGTTGAACCCATTTTCCGTCATTCCAGTTTTACTCTCTCAGTGATCATATTCATGCATTGCACATGCGGATCAACGGCACATTAAAAAAGCCGATGTGGCTGCATCGTGAACAGATCGCAACCACATCGGCTTATGCACCGACAAGCATCCCGGTACAACCGAGCGGCCCTTATTTCATCATCCGCTCAAATTACCATTGTTGCATTATGGCAGCGGCACGGTCTTCAGATTCTGAGGACTGTTGTCCGGATGAACCAGGATCAGTGCCGAATGATCATTCAGCTTGTCCATCTGGATGACTCCTGCCATCGAATCGACGGACGTATAGTCTTGGCCAGCCTTGCCGCCACCGCGAACCGGTTCAGTCAGACCCTTGTTTTCCTTCAGCCCAGCCGTGGAAATCTTCATCACGCCGCGAGCACTGTTGCTGAGCAGCAGATACGACGCGCCGTCCTTTTCATAGGCGATCATATCGAGTGGCCTATTCATGTTGCCCAGTTCTGCGACCGTCGTGGCTTTCAGTTTTTTACCGGCGGCTTCAAGATCCTTGACAGGAATTCTGACCAGCGGAGTACACACATACGCACCCAGAAGATTGGGTTCGCCATCGATCATCATCGGCACGAACGTTCGCATTGCGGAGGTGTCTTCCGATTTTCCATGCGCCGCATGATAGATCTCAATCCCCATTCCTTTATCTGATTCGGTGAACGGAAAATTCAGTTCACGCACGGTCGATGGTGAAAGTGCATTGCTCAGGCCCGACACCAGAACTTTGTTTTCAAAAAACGCGATGTCGGTAATGGAGTCCATGCGATTATTCTTAATGCGACGGCCTTCTCCCGTTACCTTGTCTTCCGGAGCGTCAGTCAGAGCTACTTTGGAATAGCTTACATTGATCAGAGACAGCGGCGTAATCTTTCCGCCTCCGTCAATCTTCACCAGAGCCGCTTTGTCATCCGCAGAGACTGCCACAAACGCCGAACCAGTGTGAGGATTCACAGCCAGATCATTGATTTCCACTTTGGCCGCATGCAACACTTCTTCGATGGCCTTCGGAAGGTTTTCGATATTGATGGACGCTTTCGACGCATCACCCTCCATGTCGCCGGTTGCAATCGCAAACAAAGTGGCGGCTTTAGCGTCGCCCACAAACAGAATATCGTCCGGCCCGAATGCCAGCGTCGTCGCCGATTTCATTTCCGGCGTACCCTTATCCAGCCCCCGGATATCCGCTGCCTGTGAAGATGACTTTGATGCGAACACGATCAGTGTCGCAAGCGACAATAGTTTAACAAACATCGTAAACTCCTTTGAGAACCGCCTGAGCAGGCTTGTGGTAAAATGGGTTCATCGACAAATGAAGTGCGCGTCGTAAGTTTCAGCGTGGAGTAGGGTTTACAGAGAGTGGCCAAGTCGGTCTGATGAGCAGGTGTCTAAATCTGACTTATCAGGAAATCCGAAATGACCACGCGAGAATTGTACAGTTCGATAGGTGTCTCAGGCTACGAGCATGAGGGTTGTTGGCGAAAAGACGGGATATTTCATATCCAGATGGAAGCCCCGCCATCGTGTCACAAGTGTCCAAAGTGTGGCAATCGGGAAGTGATTCACCGGGGGACGTTCACTCGCGTTGTGCATGCCGCTCCGATCGGCAAAGACCGGACGGTCTTGTTCATCAAAGCCCCGCGACTGGAGTGTCGGCGTTGCGTGCAAGTGCTGAGTGCGGTGTTGCCGAACGTCGTGCCTCTGCGGAAATCCTCGACTGATCACCAACAAATCCTGTTGGCAAGACTCCGTTTGAAACTGCCGTTGAAAATAATTCTGAAGAAAATGCAGTGGAACCTTATTACCCGGAAATCGCTGAGAATACAGTCTTTTTTATCGAACTGAGGGAAGTCGTCTTAGCGAATCGGCAGCAGCACAGGTTCTGCAGGTGTCTGCGCACAGGCGGGAGGCAGACTGCGGGGGCCGCCAGCGGATTCGCTGGGTGTCCACAGATACTGCCAATGAGTCCATTCCGTCAGTGATTCATAGAAGAGTACGGCTTCGCGGTCGGTTGGAAAAATCCCGGCGGCCATTGCTTCAACGCTCGGTAATGGTCGCACTGCGCCTTTGCGGGACAAGTCGACCGTGAGTTCCTTATCGAAGTGGCCATTCGGCCAGATGGCCAGCCCAAGTGAGGTGATATCATACGGATGGACGTGGATAAAATTTGTTTCCAGTTGCTCGCGGACCATGTCGATCCCGGACTTTCGATAAAATCCCTGCAGCGCGTTCTGAAGAGACTTCAGTTGATCGGGTCCCGCAAACCTCAGCCAGCCTGATTCCGGCACTGATGCAGCCACCCAGCCGCTCTGTTCCTGAAAAAGCAACCGCACGGGCGGTGTCCCCAGGCGACTGCATTCCAGTTCCACGCAGAAACTATTTGACGCCGCATGAATATGTCCACATCGTAAACCGGTATCCTTCCAGACCAGGCATGATTTGAGCAGACTGATGAGTTCTCGTTCGACAAAACTGCGAATGGCTTTTTCGATATGTTCCAATTGATCGCCAGCAGCCCGTCGAGCGCTGAACCGGCGGAATGATGCTTCCTGATGTTCCAGTCGCCGCAATCGGCGAAACAGTTTTGGCAATGTGCCGGAGTGGAAACCTGGACGAAGCAATCGAGCGACCGTTTCTCCATGACTGCCGACAGGCGCAGGGGTGAGTTGCTGCTGGCGATTCGCCTGATAGAGCCGCCAGTTTTCCTTCAACTCCCACACAACGAACCCAAAAATGCCCGGCAGAAAGAAGATATTGAAACCAGTCACTATGCCGGCCAGCCAGCTTCCCATATACGGCTCAAACAACTTGAACATCCATTCGCTCAGATCTTTGATAAAGGGGAAAAAGATCTTGTGTGCGACCGTCACGACAGGAAAGTGCTTGACCGGATGCAGCGTTGGTTCGATCAGCAGATTGACATAAATCCGAATCAGGAACGAGACGAACGACCAGATCACTCCCAGAAATGCCTTTGCCACAATCGACAACCAGCTCTCGTCACTGTGAAACCGCAGCCATTCATCGACGGCATACAGGAAGCGTTCGATAAAATTCAGCACCTGTCGGAACGTGTCGATGATCCAGTCAATTACCGCCATCACGACGCGCGCACGCAACTTGTACCATGTGTTCCCGACCCATTCTGCCGTCAGTTCCTGCGTGTCCTGTCCTAGGCGTGAATTGAGCGCCATGCTCAACAGCATCGTGATACTCCCTGTCCACCACCAGCTTAGTGATGCACCAATGAGCAACCATGGAACTGCTTGTGTGGCAACCAGCGACACGACGCTCGGCATCAATACAAGTCGCCGGATACGGACGAACGTCCGATTTCGCAGCAGCAACTGCATCAAAGGGAGTCGCAGAATCTTCTGTGGCAAATCGATCAGAATCTTCCGCGTCAGTCGCCAGACCGATGAGACTGCTCGAAAGAACCAGCGTCGAAACTTTACGACATGAATGAGAAACATGAGCAGAAAGCCGATGACCATAACCCATGACAGCATTTCCAGCTGTCGTCCGACAATCTGGTCCACAGCGTCGTCTGCGTCACGTGGCGTCACAGTGATGACTTCGCGTAGTTCTTCGACCGCCTCTTGTTCGTTCGAATTCACCCCCGCGACGGATTCATCCAGCGCGTCAATCTCGGAGACCAGTTCGATATTTTCTACTTTTTCAGGCACCGCGTTCCCAGTTACCAGCTCAGCGCTCAGACCAGTGGAATCCGTTTGATCAGCGACGCTTGCTGAAGTCAAAGGTTCAGCACTCGCTTTCGCAATCCTTCGATTGAATAAATCAATGACGTGACTGACGCCTTCCACAATCACCACTGCCCCGCCGAACGGGATGATCAGAAACTGAGTTGCAAATCGGCCAACATGCGTACCGAAGAACATGGAACTCGTGATCTGCAGCCAGCGCAGGTAGAATTCGCCGCGACGATAGACGCCGTCCATTGCCACATCCAGGCGATCGTCGGCGCGCAACAGGTGGTCGCCTCGGTAGAGTTCCGTGAGTTCGCTCAGGTCCGGCAGCTTGAGATCATTCTTACTGATCGCATCACGCAGGTAACCCATCGTCAGGTAACCACGGCTGGCGATGCAGTCCAGAGAATCTTCAATGAGCTTGTCGAATGCGACCTGTTCCGGCACGCTGGCTGGCTTGAGTTTAACGTCCAGCAGCGTCTGACTCAGGGCAGGTCGCATCCGTGTTCGCATCTGCTCTTCAGCAAGCCGTGCGGCGGCGTGCAGCAATTGTGTCAGCCGTTCACGTTCAATTCCGCTCAATCGAACATAGACCAGTCGCGACGCCGCACTGGCGAGATGTTTAGCCATCATCACTTCGCGCAGACTTGTCAGCGGACGCCGCAGTGGACGCTTGCCGCGACTAACGATCCACTTGACCATGTCAACCGTGTAGGTGACTCGTTCATTATCCAGACAGACTTTCTGCAGATCGAAGAGCAGACGTTTTTCTGAATTCCAAAATCCATGCACGGAGTTCGTTGCAAGCTCCCACAGCGACGAGTGCCAGCTTTCTGTATCTTCTTCACGAAACGCAATCGCGCGCCGCAGGCGCTCGGTCAGGAATTGAATATCGGAACGTGCTTTTTCGATGGCAGTCGTACGCTTGTCTGGTGAGGTCGCTCGCTGCGACGCCATAATCGCGTTGACGATCGCTGCAATCGTATTGCCGCGTTCGTTGTGGCGATCACGACGTCGCAACAGACGAATGTAGGCACGATCAGATTGAGTGATCCCGGCTCCATGAGTCCAGTTGCTTCGAGTACTCACAAGCGACTCTTCGTCCCGAGCAACGTGTGGCGTCAAATCGGGATCGGTCGCTCCGTATAATTTTGTTCGAGCAAAGATTTCATCGGCATTGATATCACGAGACAACGCCTGCTCAAATTGCGCCCGACCCACCAGCGATGGAAACCAGACAGCCATGAGATCCGGCTCAAATCGCTGCAGTTCACAGTAGATCGCCACAAACTCACGCCACGCTTCGATGCGGGAAACGGGATCGATCAATCGATGTTCACTCCGCAGCACGAAATGAGCCTCATCAAACTCGACCTGACCGATTTCTGCGATTCGTTCCTGCACATCGGATCGCTTGACTTTCAACTGGCACTCTAAAATTAACTCACGGTCGATCTGCGCGTGAAACAGACGTCGCCAGACCTGCTGCAGAAGCTCCTGCAACGGCCAGTGTTCCAGTTCACCGTCTTCCGGCTGACTGATGAGCAGGCACCTGTCCGGAAGATCAGTGAACGTCGTCAGTCCAAGTTCATCGGGATGCGTTAAGTGTCGGACATCAATGGCAGAAACGACCTGGCTCTCCGCATGCGGAATCGAAGCCGCCAGTTTGGCGAACCCGAACTGTTCGCGAATCACGCGCCGAATGACGCGGCCTTCGACAAGATAGGCCGACGCATCCGCACGCGACAATGCTCGTCGCAGCTCCTCAATTCGAGAAATTCCATCGCCCCGTGACACCGCATCTCCTTTCAAACTCGGACATCCGCCCGATAAGACGCAGGTACTTTAGGCCAGGGCCCGCAAAAAAGTAACCGTTCACGCTACTGCGGAGCTTGCCTCCGTAGGGCGATAATCAAGACCAGAACAAGCAGAGCCCCCTGACGCCACGATGCAGCTTGCCTGCATCGAGCGATGATTATGGGGAGGTGTATTCCCAATGATCATCATCCTACCCGGGCAAGCCGGGCAGTGATGTGCTTCACTTTCGTTCGTTATTCTGGTGCTGATCAAGGCTCGACGGGGACAAGCCCGCGTCGTGGCCCGTGAACGGTTACCTGCGGTGAATCCCCAGACGAGGCAAATTCATCCCGTCCACAAACCAGTTGATGTTGCGCTTAGAACTTGTCCAGGAACAAATTCGTCGTGATGGGATTTCAGCCCAACGCTTTCGCGACCATCAATGACGTGTTGGGGCGGAAATTTGGAACACTAATCTTCGCTGATTGACGCTAATGCAGAGGCTGTAGAGTCAGGATGAAGTTCACAAAACCATGCCTTTCTCGTCTGAGATTAGTGGTTTTCAGCGGAGATTCGTGTTCATAAAACTTCCAATCTTTCCTCTCGCTTCCCACGCCGTGTTTTCCCATCGCAACAAAACACGGTGTTGTTCCTGGACAAGTTCTTACCACCGGCTAATTTCTGAAACCGCTCTGCGGTGAATCGCAACACGAGGCAAATTCATCCGGTCCACAAGCCAGTTGATGTTGCGCACTGCATTTGTGGTTGAACCAGAATTGACATCTCCGCACTCGACCGCAAAACTGCGGTCAAGTTTCACCGCCGTTTTGCGGTCGAATATCTGTTATACTCCGCGCGGCTTGGAATGAGATTTCTTGATTGACCTTTCACTCGCTTAAGGCGTAGAATGAAAGTATGGCTGAATGAGTTTACATCGAGACCACGGTGGTAAGCTACCTGACGGCACGACCTAACCGCGACGTCGTGATTGCCGGCCATCAGCAGATCACTCACGAATGGTGGGATACACGGCGGGAAAGCTATGAACTGTGCGTATCGCAGTTGGTTCGTAAAGAAGCCGGGGCGGGTGATTTTCAAGCTGCTCAGGAACGGCTTGAAGTGTTGAAAACCATGACACTGTTGGCGACCTCGGTCGAAGCGTTGGATTTGGCGAAGGAATTGATCCAGGCTGGCGCGCTGCCCTCGAAGGCTGCGGACGATGCGTTACATATCGCCGTCGCTGCCATGAACGGGATTCCTTACTTGTTAACGTGGAATTGCCGACATCTGGCGAATGCCACGATGCGACCCGTGATCGAGAGCGTTTGTACGGGAAAGGGCGTCAAGGCCCCGATCATCTGCACGCCCGAGGAACTTTTGGAGGCAAAGTTATGAACGATCCTATTGTGGATGAGGTTCGGCGCGTTCGCGACGCCCACGCAGCGAAATTCAATTATGACCTCGATGCGATATTTCAAGACATCAAAGAGCAAGAGAAAATCAGCGGTCTCAAGTTTGTCTCGTACCCCCCGCGTCGGGCAGAGCCGAACCAAACGCTGCAGCCGGCCGGGGCCGCCCTTTCGGTTCCTCCGGGTGCAAAGTCGCTTGAGGCGGCTGAGCCTTAGCGTTCGGCCGCTAAAATGAAGCTGCTGACAACAACGGCTTCGAAGTATCTCCGGAAAACGAACACACTCACAATCCAGTTGACGATGCATGTGGTAATGCCGAGGCGCTCTTGCAGATGCTAGGCTGTATTTTTTATTCAGGACATCGGACGCAAATTCATCGAAAGACACTCGATTTTACATCGGGTTTCTATTGAAATGTGCGTTCAAAATCGGGCACTCGGCAATACCAGACCACCAACGCAAACGATTTTCAGGCAGGTAAATGATCTCATGGTTCAGGTGAACGAGAACTTTCTAAAACTAAAGGCTGGCTATTTGTTTCCCGAAATCGGTCGGCGAGTGGCCGCGTTTTCGCAGGCCAATCCTTCGGCAAATATCATTCGACTGGGAATCGGCGATGTCACGGAACCACTGCCGCCAGCCATTATCAAAGCCATGCACGACGCTGTCGATGACATGTCGCACCGTGAATCATTCAAAGGCTACGGACCGGAACAGGGATACGCTTTTCTGCGTGAACCCATCGCACAGTATGACTATGCCGCGCACGGCATCGATATTTCGGCGGACGAAGTTTTCATTTCGGACGGCTCAAAATGTGACTCCGGCAATATTCTGGACATCCTCGGAGCGGGGAATCGAATTGCCATCTCTGACCCTGTGTATCCGGTTTACGTAGATACAAACGTGATGGCTGGACACACGGGGTCGGCGGATGCCAGTGGTCGATTCGAAGGGCTCGTCTATCTTCCGGGAAACGAAGCCAACAATTTTGTCCCGGACCTGCCGTCTGAACCCGTCGATCTGATCTACCTTTGCTACCCGAATAATCCTACGGGCACCGTTGCGTCAAAAGAAACTCTCAAACGCTGGGTGGATTACGCACGAGCCAACAATGCTTTGATTCTGTTTGACGCAGCCTACGAAGCATTCATCTCGGACCCTGCGGTTCCGCACAGTATCTTCGAAATCGAAGGCGCGAAAGACGTCGCCATTGAGTTTCGCAGTTTCAGCAAGAGCATTGGCTTCACTGGCGTGCGGTGTGGTCTGACTGTTGTGCCAAAGCAGTTGATGGGAACAACATTGTCCGGTGAAAAGGTTTCACTGCATCAACTTTGGAATCGCCGTCAATCGACGAAATTCAATGGTGCGTCGTACGTCGTTCAGAAAGGCGCGGCGGCGGCATATACACCAGACGGACAGGCTCAGATGCGAGGCTTGATCGACTTCTACATGACGAATGCCCGGCTGCTGCGGGAAGGTCTGAGCAAAGTCGGGATCAAGGTCTTCGGCGGTGTGAACGCACCTTATGTCTGGCTGAAGACGCCGAAGAAATTGTCAAGCTGGGACTTCTTTGACCTGCTGCTGAGCAACGCGCACGTCGTCGGAACGCCCGGCAGCGGCTTTGGTGCGGCCGGCGAAGGCTATTTTCGTCTGAGTGCTTTCAACAGCCGGAGGAATGTAGAGGAAGCGCTGGAACGCATCTTCAAGGTGATTGTCTGATCCCAACATGGTGATCATCGTGGAATCGGCTCGTGCGATCAAGCGATTTCTGCCCGACACTTCGCTCAACGACTTTGAGAGGCTGATGGTGACTCGAGGACATTTTTAAAAGGGGACATTGTACTTTAATCAATAAGTAGAATGTCCCCTTATTTCCTTCTTCACCTCCTCTGTCGAAGGACGAGATCAGCGTGTAAACCACATTCATCTTGCAGTGTGGAACATGATGGTCGATTCAGAAAGTCTCATTTCATGCTGCGACCACTATCAATGAGTTTCTTCACCATGATCAGGTCACTTGTTTCTTCGTTTTGTTTAATTGCGGTTGCCGTCCAGTGGGCGGTTGCGGATGACGTGCCGCAGATCTTGCTCGAAACCGTCAGTGTGCCGATGCGCGACGGTCTGATGCTGGCGAGCGACATCTATCGCCAACCATCGGTGGAACGTTCAGCCGTTTTATTGATGCGGACGCCGTACAACAAGGACGGCGCGAAATCTGTCGCTGAGCGATATGCGGCAGCGGGTTACATCGTGGTTGTCCAGGATTGTCGTGGCCGGTTCAAATCCGAAGGTGATTTCGTACCCTACAACAATGAAGGGCAGGATGGATACGACGCAATCGAGTGGCTGGGGAAGCAATCGTGGTGCAACGGGCGGATTGGGATGTGGGGCAGTTCGTATGTGGGTGCCACACAGTGGCAGGCCGCCGCAGAGAAACCGCCGGGGTTGGTGACCATTGCTCCCACGGCGACATGGAGCAGCTTTTATCGAAACTTGTATCTTGGCGGCGCCGTCCGAATTTCGCTCATTGCTGGCTGGGCAGCAGGCAATTCGCGAAAACCCGCCGATGCAGTCGTGACAACGGACTGGCGGCGGACGCTGTTGCATTTGCCGCTGAGCGAAGTCGATCAAAATATCGGCTGGTCGATTCCCTGGCTCAACGGCATGCTCACCCATCCGCGATTCGATGGTTACTGGAAACGCATTGAATTGACCGAGGAGATCGCCGATCTTGAATTGCCCATGCAACACATCGTTGGCTACTACGATTTCTTTTCGCGTGAATCGGTCAGCAATTTTGAGCGGATGCATCAACAGGCCCGCGACCCACAAACTCGTCGCCGTCAACAACTGATTCTGGGCCCATGGGATCACGGCACAATCGGCCAGGCAAAAGTTGGTGAACTTGATTTCGGTGAAAATGCGGTGATTGATGCTGCAGGTGAGAATTTGCTGTGGTTCAATCGTTTCCTGAAGGAGGATGCAGCGGCCGAAGTTGTGGATGTCCCCGTGAGGTATTTCTCGATGGGCGACAATGTTTGGCACGATGCGGCCAGCTGGCCACCACAAGGGTTCGAATCAACAGCGTTCTATCTCCATTCGAACGGAAATGCGAACACCGGCAAGGGCGATGGGAAGCTTGATCAAACGCCAGCGAACGATAATGAAATCGCTGACCGCTTTCGAGCAGATCCTGATAATCCAGCGCCCGCATGTCCGGTCACTGAATCTCGCCCTCTGATGGCAGCGACATGGGCCCCTGTCGATCAGCGGCCAATCGAACAGCGCGACGATGTGCTCGTCTACACATCTGCACCTTTTTCAAAACCGCTGACGTTTGCCGGCAATGCAAAAGCAAAACTCTTTGTCTCGGCGGACACGGCAGATGCAGATTGGGTGTTGAAGCTGATCGACGTCCACCCGGACGGCTTTGCACAAAATCTGACGGTCGGGATTCTGCGAGGCAGTTTCCGCGATTCCGAATTGCATCCAACACCACTCGAACCCAACAAAATCTACGAAGTCACAATCGATCTCGGACCGATTGCAGCTCAGATTGGCGATGGCCACCGACTGCGGGTCGATATTTGCGGCGCATATTTTCCGTTGTTTGACCGCAATCCGAATACTGCGGAGGGACCATTCGGGAAACGTTCTGCGGTGGCAACGGAGCAGGTCTATCACGACCAAACTCGCCTGTCACGAATCCTATTGCCGTGCAGAGAAAATCGCGGTGGTGCAAAATGAAAGCATATTCTTCATTCTAAATGGAACATCAGCACCCAGCGTGCAATGCATCATCCGGATTTACGACGGCTCGTTCACGGACCAGGGAGTTGAGTGTCAAGCCATTCCGCCAGTTTTACGATTTCTTCGCGTACGGTGGGCCATGAGTGATCGCCGCCCTGTTTAATGATCAATTCGGCCGAACCCTTGTGGTCCCGTACGGCATTCATGAATTTGACGGATTGCTGAATGGGAACAAGCGAATCGGCGTCACCGTGGATTAGCAGAAACGGTGGCAGACCGGCATGGACCTGATAGACAGGTGATATGGCTATTGCCGCGATTTCAATGTTCTCGTCTGACTTGTTTGTAAATCCATCACGAAAAATCAGCTGCCCCTGCATCAAATCAAGGCCGTACTTTGTTCCGTTCCAGTCGAGGAAATCTGTTGGGGGACAGAACACTCCTACCGCTTGAACCTGTGTGCTGAATCGCATCAAGGGGTTTTCCGCATTCGGATCGTCTGGTTCTGGGCAAGTTGCGGCCAGCAATGCCAGGTGACCTCCGGCGGAAGCGCCAACCATTCCAAGGCGATCCGGATCAATTGAGTATTCGGCTGCCTGTGCTTTTACGTAGCGGATTCCCGTTTTTAGGTTGCGCAGCATTTGATCGGCCGTGAACAGGGAAATCGAGCCAGGCCGAATCGCAAAAACGACGTAACCTTGGCTGCAGAGGACATCAAAAAAACCAAACTTTTGATGCGCCTCCATCATGCCGCGGTCGGACTTCCATGCACCACTGGTCACACAAATGATCCCTAGGCCCTTCTTCGCTTTCTTGGACTGCAAGGGCGTGAAGACATCCATAAGAAGGCCGACACCCTCGGTCTCGCCGTACACGACATTCAACGTGTGCTCGAAGCAGATCTCTTCTTCGCTGCCGTAGACCGTGGCTCCCGGAAACAAGAGTATCAACAGCAATGTGTTCGTTGTTTTCATGATAACTCCCGCTTGATTTTGAGAGACCGCCGGTTCATATAAATACGAAGGACCATACTTCCTCATCCAGTCTAACTGCCGGATCGATAATCGCAATTTAACTTGTACACTCGATCGAGGCGCGTTAGGCTGGAAATTGTTCACCATGCGCAATTTCTCCGGATCTTTCTTTATGTTCGTAAGCCTACGAAGTATAGAGCTGATGTTGCTCGCCTGGGCCATCTCATCGATATCGCTGGTCGCGGCTTCATTGGGCGATGACACGACTGACTATCTTCGCGACGTTCGGCCGATGCTCGAACGGCGCTGCTACAGTTGCCACGGCAATTTGCAGCAGAAGGGCGGGCTGCGCCTCGATACCGCCAAAGCCATCCGTGCGGGCGGAGATTCCGGGCCGTCGGTTGTTCCGGAAGATCCGACGGATGGTCTGCTAATCGAGAAGGTCACCGAGTCCGATCCGAAGTTGCGCATGCCACCTGAGGGCGAGCCGCTGACAGTGGCCGAGATTGCCGCACTCCGCACATGGATCGCGGCAGGGGCAGTGGCTCCCGATGGGGAAATGCCACCGAATGACCCGCGCGACCATTGGGCGTACCGGCCTCCGGTTAAGCCTGCCGTTCCGATGCGTTCGCCGACTATTTCAAACCCGATCGATGCCTTTCTGGGTGTCGCCCGTCAGTCCCAGGGGTTGACTCCGAGTCGATCGGTTTCGAAAGACTTGTGGCTTCGCCGAGTGACGCTCGACCTAGTTGGACTTCCCCCTACCCGCGAAGAATTGGATGCGTTTCGCGCCGACTCGTCGAATAACGCTCAGGAATTAGTAGTCGATCGCTTGTTAATGAGTCCTGCACATGGAGAGCGCTGGGCTCGTCACTGGATGGATGTCTGGCGTTACAGTGACTGGTATGGACTGGGGGAGGAAATGCGATTCAGCCACTACCACATCTGGCGCTGGCGCGACTGGATCATCGAATCGCTGAACGCAGGGATCGGTTACGATCAAATGATCATTGCCATGCTGGCCGCGGACGAAGTTGCTCCGGAAGATCCTGACACATTGCGGGCGACTGGATTTCTCGTCCGGAACTATGACACATTCAGTCGGAACAAATGGCTCGACATGACGATCGAACACACGTCGCGCGCCTTTCTGGGAGTCACGATGCAGTGTGCCCGCTGTCACGATCACAAGTTTGACCCCATTGCTCAGACCGACTATTACAGGATGCGAGCCGTCTTCGAGCCATACCAAATTCGGATCGACCGCGTTCCCGGCCAGCCCGACCGCACCAAAGATGGCGTGTCGCGAACGTTTGATGATTATCTCGAAACTCCAACACATCTGTTTGTCCGCGGAGACGAGACGCTGCCCGAGGACAGTCAGGCACTGTCAGCGGGTACGCCGGCGGTTCTGGGTGGTACGTTCAATGTCCAGCCGCTCGCATTGCCTGTCTCTGCCTACAGCCCCGATAAACGAGCCTTCGTGATCGACGAAGCCCGTGCCAGCGCCGAAAGCGCGGTCGCAGGTGCCGTGGAGGGCCGCAAGTCGGCTCAGGCTGCACTGGACCAGGCATCGCAGGTGCTGACGTCGGCCGAAGAGTCGTTACGCCTAGCTGAACAGGAGTTGCAATCGACAACCAGACTCGAAGACCAGGTGAAAGCGCGAGAGGCCGCCGTTGCCGCAGCAGAGAAATTCGCACGGGCGCGAAAAGCTGCGATTGATGCGCCGCCCGCCGTTCGTCGAGCGGAAGCCGCAGAAGTCGCCGCCGAGAAAGCAAGAGATGCGCTGGCAGCGGTTTTGGCGGTCGAGCATCTCGAAGACGAGGGAACAAAAGAATCTAGCCCAGACGTCTGGGCTGCGGCGGCGCGCACGGCAGTGGCCGGTCAACGCCAGCAGGCTCTGGCCGACGCGATCGTTGCGGAGTTTGCGGCACAACAGGCCGTGGAACAGGCAACAGGGGCGGTCGATGGATTGATCGCTGCGGCGACTGATCCCAAAGACGAATCGCTGAAAGCCTCCCTCGCCAAAGCAACAGCCACGCTGGTCGATGCGCGCACCAGCCTGTCTGCAGCCAGCAACCGACGGACGGCTGCAGAATCTGACGGCGCTCTGCCACTGACGACCGACTACAAACCCCGCGCATTGGAGTTCCCTCGGGCGAAGGTTACGTACCGCGAAACGCCGAGCAATGCCCCGTATGCCAGGACGAGTACAGGGCGTCGATTGGCGCTGGCGCGCTGGATCACTAATCGTGGCAACCCTCTCACGGCTCGGGTGGCAGTTAACCAGATCTGGACGCGGCATTTTGGCGAACCGCTGGTACGCTCAGTCTTCGACTTCGGTCTCCGCACTCCACGCCCCGTGCATCACGATCTGCTTGACTGGCTGTCGGTCGGGTTTATGGAGTCTGGCTGGGACATGAAGCGGTTGCACAAACTGATCGTGACGTCGCAGGCGTATCAGATGCAGTCATCGCCCACCGGTGCGGATGATCCTAACCGATTGATCGATCCCGATAACCATTATTACTGGCGGATGAATCCGCGACGTATGGAAGCCGAGGTGATTCGCGACAGCCTGCTGCACCTAGCAGGTCGACTCGATCCAACTCGAGGTGGTCCCGATCTTCCCGTCGCGACTGCTGAAGATGGGATGCGACGTTCGGTTTACTATCGTTATTCCCGTAATGACCGAATGTTATTCTTGACGATGTTTGATGCCCCCAGTGCCGAAGAATGCTATCGCCGCCATGAGACGATTGTGCCGCAGCAGGCGCTCGCGCTCTTCAACAGCAAACTGGTATTCGATCGTGCCGATGACATTGCGCGGGCGATTTCTGCGGAGGTGGGTGATGCTTCGACAGCCGATTTCGTCCATGCCTCATTTGAACTTCTGCTGGGGCGAATGCCGACCGAGGCCGAGCAAGTGACGGCGATCGACGGACTGGACCGTCTGACAGCCGTCGAAGATGTTGAGGCTGCTGCCACAACCGGAGCTGCGCCGACTGCTGCTGCTGCTGGGAATGGCCAGGGCCAGGTCAGTCCTCAATGGCTGGCCACCCCGCATGACCGGGCTCGCTCGGCGTTCATTCATGTTCTCCTCAACCACAATGATTTCGTAACGATCCGGTAATCGACTTCATGCACAACCATTCGCTGTATTGTTCCGGCATGTTACGCCGCCCATTCCTGTCTTCTGCGGGAGTGGGTTTGGCGGGAGTGGCGATTCAGGCGTTGCTCAATCGCGACGAAGTCGCGCGGGGAACTGAGGGCGACGGGACCGTTTGGGTTCCTCCTGATGGCAGACCGCACCGTGTCCCGCGCGCAAAGCAGGTCATCTGGTTGATGATGCGTGGTGGCTTCAGCCATCTGGAAAGCTTTGATCCCAAGCCGGAGCTGACCTTGCATGCCGGAAAGACGCTTGGTGAGTCACCGCACAGAGGCGTGCTGGAATCGCCGTTGCTCAGGAATGTCCGCGAGCAGGTGGCGAACAATATCATCGACAAAACCAAGGCCCGCATCTTCCCCACGCAGATCGGATTTCAAAGGGGAGGGCAATCCGGGATCGAGGTCAGCGACTGGTTTCCTCATGTGCGGGGCTGCGTCGATGATCTGGCGGTCATCCGCTCGATGTGGACGACCGACAATAACCACGGGGCACAGTGGGAGTTTCTGTCCGGCCGGCACCTGCTGGATGGGTGCTTCCCCACGTTAGGCGCCTGGATCCAATATGGCCTGGCGGCCCAGAGCCACAATCTGCCGCAATTCATCTCGATGGGTCCGCAGCTTGACTCGCAGTGTTTTGGTGGAACGGACTCTGATTACCTGGGGCCCGAGCACGCCGGGGTTGTTTTGACGATTGACCCGGAGAATCCGCTGCCATTTGCTAAACCGGCGCGACCAATCACTGACGTTCAGGCTCGGACGAAATCCGAGCTGCTCGGCCGACTCAATCGACTGGCGGCGGCGGAATACCCGGTCGATAAATCGCTGCGGGCGCGTATCCAGTCTTACGAATTGGCGTTCCGGATGCAAACGTTCGTTCCCGAGCTGCTCAAGTTCGATTCCGAGCGCCCTGAGATTCGGCAGTTGTATGGTCTCGATCAGGATGTGACGCGACCGTTCGGACAGCAACTTCTGGCCGCGCGAAGAATGGTGGAAAGCGGTGTGCGCTTCGTGCAGGTCTTTCATGGAGATGGCGCCGCAGGTGCCTGGGATGCCCATTCGGCGCTTCGACAGAACCACACCAGCATGTGTGCGCAAGTTGACCTGCCGGTGGCCGGTCTGCTCCGGGATCTCAAACAGCGCGGGCTGCTTGACGAGACGATTGTCGTTTTCGCCACCGAATTCGGTCGAACCCCTTGCGTCCAGGGTGCCGACGGCCGCGATCATCACAACTATGGATTTTCTGTCTGGATGGCGGGAGGGGGTATCCAGGGCGGGATCGTCCACGGCGCCACCGACGAACTGGGCTTCCACGCGGTCGAGCACCGACATTATGTCACCGACGTCCACGCCACGATCCTGCACCTGCTGGGCCTCGATTCGCACCGACTGGAAGTCCCCGGTCGCAAGCGACTGGAGATCGAGCATGGCCAGGTGATTCGCGAGATTCTGGCGTGAGTTGCTGAAGAGGGGCGGGTTCATCGACAATTAAAGTGAGCGGGGATGAAACATCGATGTGGTCACCACGAGATACACGAGCCACACGAAAGTGCAGGCAATCCCGTCGCTCCGATACAGGATTTTAGAAGAGATGGTCAATCTGCCAAGGTAAACGAGCACCAACGGAATCATCCACAACGTGTCATTGGGCGCTTTTCAAAACCAGCCACTGATGGAAGAACCAATCAAGAGATCTGAAAAAATTACGTCAGATCAATCCCGCCGAACTCCACACCTTTGGCAAATATTCACAAATTACCAAATGTAAATCCCGCAAAATGCGATGTAATTGAATGCTGGACAAGAGCGGAACTTGCTTCCATGTTTAAGAATTCGTTGTAAACTTCGGGCCATTAGGTCTCGGTAGCTCAATTGGATAGAGCGTCGGCCTCCGAAGCCGAAGGTTGCAGGTTCGACCCCCGCCCGGGACATCGAAAAAGAAGCCTGTTTTTGACACTTTCTGTCGAAAACAGGCTTCTTGTGTTTCATGTCTGACACCAACGTTTGACACCAACCAGCTTTGGCTACTTCGTTTTCTTCCGTGTTTTCTGCATCATCGCCGCCATCTTCTCAACAGCTTCGTTTTCAGCATTTTGCAGCAAATGGCTGTACGTGTTCGCCGTTGTAGCGAAGTCCCTGTGACCGAGCCGTTTCTGTATCACCTTCAGATCCACGCCCGCCGCTAGCATCAGACTGGCCTGCGTATGTCGCAGGTCATGGAAGACGAATGTTTCAGCGATGCCGACTTTTTCACGGATCGGATACCAGACGTTGCGGTCAAAATTTGATCCACGGAGATAGCCACCACGGGTATTTGCGAACACATTCGGCACCTCAGCAGGATCGAATCCTTCATCCTGGGCTTTTTTTAGGCGACTCCGCAGGGCTTCAACGGCCACCGGATCGAGCGAAACGACTGTTTTCCCTGCCGTCGTCTTCGGTTCCTTCAGCTTTAATCCACGGAGTTCCTGCAATGTTTTGCGAACCACCAAGACACCTTCGTCCAGATTGACAGCATTCCAGTGGAGTGCGAACAACTCGCCTTTCCGCAGTCCAGTCATCGCTCCCAATATCATCACGTCCCCGAGTCGATGCTCTTGACAGGCTTCAAAAAGCGCATGACAGACTCCTGGTTCCAGTGGGATGACTTCCTTACGTGCCAGTTTTGGTTTCACCAGGACATTGCACGGATTGAACGGAATGAGCCGCAGTTTGACGGCTCGATTAAGTGCGACGTTTAATACCTTGATTGAGCGGTGTCGCATGTTCGCCGTGAATTTCTTCCGTTTCAGAGTCGCCTGCCACGCGAGCAGTTGTTCGCCGCCCAGCTTTGTCAGCTTTATGTGCCCGATGAACGGCGTGACGTACCTTCGGACCGCACCTTCGGACCGCACCTTCGTATTCCTGGTACGTCTTATCCTCGCTGTTGACTTCGACATCATTGTCGAGCCATCGTTGTAGATACGCTGTGACCGTATCCGTTCCTACGATCGACTGGGCCCCGTGCTTCCGTTGCTGCTTCAAGTTGTCCAGCTTTTCGTTAACTTCCTTTTGTGTCTTTCCGTAGACAACTTTTCGAATTCGTTTGCCGTTAACATCAAATCCGAGGCTTACTGAACCCACCCAGCGTCTGGCCTGGTCAAAACGGTGTATATTTCGGGTGTTTTTGCAGTTTCAGTATTGTTTAGGAGTAAAAGCATCGGCGATGCCTGCACCGGGTCAAGCTTTACGACATGAGCATGTGCATCAGCGAAGATCGTATGCAGGACAAACTTGCCTGGGTGACTGAGTACACCGAGGACATCGCGTTGTGGCAAGAATGCCAAAATGTCGTTTCAAAGTGC
>CANJQC010000038.1 GCA_947476295.1 Planctomycetaceae bacterium
CAATGAGTCGCTCTTCCGCAGTCAGCTTTTCAAGTTCCATTATCGTTGCCTCCGTGAGATACAAAAATCAGAAGCAACCAGGTTAACTTAAACTACCCAAAAGCGCAATCGTCCGCGACTGCACCCTTCACGGGCGGCCAATTATTGATGATGGGCAACTCGTAGGGTGTGACAAGCAACGCGCAGGCACACCCCATCACCGGTCTGGTGCGCCTGCGCTGCCGCTTGTCACACCCTACAAATTCACAAATTGGCCAGCCGTGCCGCAACCACCGCAATCCGCATGCCGCTCGCTGGATGGTACGGTTTTAACTGCCGGATTCTGAGAAATCGAACAGAACTCAGTCGCCAAATGAGTTGGCTCTGGCATCCCTTTGCCGAGTGCTGTTCAATTCCAACAAATTCTATTACATCGACTGACTCGGCGACTCATCGGCGGACATGCACCAACCCTCGGTAACTGTTCAGAAACGCACAACACAACACCGGCGGCTCACGCCGTGCCGTTGACTCATCTCTTCCAACGAAGCACCAGGCAATGACACACCCTTTTCAACACGAACTTCAAACAGCACTCATGGCCGTGCGATGTGCCGCGATCGTTTGCCGATCGGTCCAGTCGGCCATTACAACTGAGTCTCTGGCAAAGAAAGACAAAAGCCCGGTGACGGTTGCAGACTTTGCAAGTCAGGCCATCGTGTGTCGCCAGCTGCAGCTTGATTTTCCGGACGATCCAGTAATCGGCGAAGAAGGGGCAGCGGAACTCAGACTGCCAACCGGTAAAGAGTTCCTCGACCGCGCGGTGCGTGAATGTGCGGCGGCAGGGGTAACGGCGTCTGCAGTGGAAGTTTGTGACTGGATTGACCGCGGCGGAGCGTCACAGCACAGCCCGCGATTCTGGACGCTTGACCCGATCGACGGCACAAAAGGATTCCTGCGTAAGGAACAGTATGCAATTTCTCTGGCGTTGATTGTCAACGGTCAGATCGAAGTTGGAGTTCTGGGGTGCCCAAACATGCCTTTTGCCGACAAACCCGACGGCACAGGAGTGCTGGCATGGGCTGTCCGCGGACAAGGAGCTTGGATGCAGCCACTTTCGGAACCTCAAACATCACCCATTCGCATTAAGGTGACAACCGTCTCTAGGTCTGCCGACCTGCGTTTCTGTGAATCGGTCGAATCCGGACACAGCTCGCATGACTGGTCGGGATTAATTGCCACAGAACTGGGCATTCATCTGGAACCAATCCGCATGGACAGCCAGTGCAAGTATCTCGCAGTGGCGCGCGGCGATGCGGACTTGTACCTTCGCCTGCCGACGCGGAAAGGTTATCAGGAAAAGATCTGGGACCATGCCGGAGGAATACTGGTCGTGCTGGAAGCAGGCGGACACGTCACCGATATCAACGGCGACGAACCTGACTTTCAGCACGGATCGTCTCTGACTCAAAATGAAGGCATGGTAGTAACCAATGGCCGTGCACATGACTCGGTCATCGCAGCCATCAGAAAACACGCCCCGGCAGAAATGGTGTAGATCCGCGCGTTGGCAGCCGTCAATCTTCGTCTATTTCTATCCCGTCATCGGACGTCACCGGTAGGTTGCGTCGGTACCGCGCGTAGGCGACTTGTGAAAAGCCTCGGAGCGAACTGAATACTGTCTGCATAATCCCGGCACCGGATTCGTTGAGTAACGTGAAGGCGAGCAACGTCAGTCCCGCCGCACCGAACAGCAACCATGCTCGGTGCTGTTGATGACTTGCAAGATGCATCACAACTTCCGCGACCGCCGGCTGAACCAACGGTCGCGGTGCGATGGTCTTCACCTTTGCTCCGCCGAATACCAGACTGTTCGACACTGGCACGAATTCATTCTGTGGGTTGCCGGCCTGAGTGGCATGGACCAGTCGATGGGCGAATTCAGGATCGCTTTTCAGGGCAGCGGCGACTCGTTCCAGATAATCGGCTTCGTCTTCCAATTCCTGCAGTCGCACGGCGTTTGTTGCATGCTGGTGCCGCACGCTGATCCAGTCTGCCAGCTTCGGCGACAACGATACCGCCGTGTACATCACAGCCGAAACCATCAGCGCGGACCAGAACGCGATGGACATCAAAAATGAACCGACCGTCTGCGGAACTGCGATCAGCTCTTCAGAGGTCGGTTCAATATTGACGTCGGCTTCTTCGTCAGTCATCGCTGTTCGATTCACCCGATTTTGCGTGGGGAGATGTGTCCGGAACCTGAGTGCCAGGCATCCTTTGCGACACTTAGCTATTGGTTCCTGCCCCCTTTTGCTAGGTCAGAACACTAACCGATCGTGCCGCCAAAAGTTGCTGTGTCGCCCAGCATTTGTTCGATGCGGAGCAGCTGATTGTACTTACAGATACGGTCAGTACGGCTGGCTGAACCAGTCTTAATCTGACCTGTTCCCAGTGCAACTGCAAGATCGGCGATCGTTGTGTCTTCAGTTTCACCAGATCGATGACTCATCACAGCCGTGTAGCCATTGCGATACGCCAGTTGCACAGCCTGAATAGTTTCGGTGAGTGTGCCGATCTGGTTGACCTTGACGAGGATACTGTTTGCGATACCCTTATCGATTCCCTGACTCAGGCGACTTACGTTGGTTACAAACAGGTCGTCGCCCACCAGTTGAAGTTGCATACCCAGTTTATCGGTCAGCTTCTTCCATCCATCCCAGTCGTCTTCGGAACAGCCGTCTTCGATTGAGCAGATCGGGTACTTACTGGCCCACTGGTCGAGCAATCCGACCATTCCGTCTGAATCCATTTTCTTTCCGTCGATAGTGTATGTGCTGGTTTTGGAATCAAAAAACTCTGTCGCGGCACAGTCAAGCGCGATCTGGATCTGTTCACCAGCCTCATATCCCGCAGCTTCGATCGCCTGCATGATCACCTGCAATGCTTCTTCGTTCGTCTTGAGGTCCGGAGCGAATCCGCCCTCGTCGCCGACAGCGGTACTCATGCCTTTGCCGGCGAGCACCTTCTTCAGGTTGTGGAAGATTTCGGTTCCGGCTCGCAGTGCATCGCTGAAACAGTCGAAGCCAAGCGGCATCACCATGAATTCCTGAACATCGATGCCGTTATTCGCGTGCGCTCCGCCGTTGATGATGTTCATCATCGGAGCAGGCAGGCAGTTCGCCCCCACACCGCCAAGATAGCGGAAGAGCGGCAAACCGCAACTTATCGCGGCTGCATGAGCGGTTGCCAGCGACACGGCAAGAATTGCATTGGCACCGAGGCGGGCTTTATTCGGGGTGCCGTCGAGTTCCAGCATGATCTGGTCGATGACCGCTTGATCGTAAGCATCCATATCCATCAATGCGTCGGCGATTTCGCCGTTGACATTTTCGACGGCCTGCAACACGCCTTTGCCCAGATAGCGAGTTTGGTTATTTGTGTCACGCAGTTCGCAGGCTTCGTGAGCCCCGGTGCTGGCTCCGCTGGGAACTGCAGCACGACCAATCGTGCCGTCTTCGAGCTGAACATCGACTTCAACGGTGGGGTTTCCACGGCTGTCAAGAATTTCACGAGCGTGAATGGCGGTAATGGCAAGACTCATCGAACAGGTTCTCCGTTATTTCTCTTCCAGAATGGATTGATGGGGTTTAGTTTGCGCGAACCGATCCTCGGGCCGCAGATTTCACATAGAGTCCGCGCGGTTGGAATGAGACGTCTTAATGGACCTCTTACTCGTTTAACCGCTGGGCACGCGGTTAAACATGTCGCGGGGAGTGGGACAATTGTTCTACAATCTGCACATTGTAGCAGGCCGATGCTCGAGCGTTAGTCAGCCGAATTCTACTCCCGAAACGGAATCAGAGCATTTCCGCGAACGAATTTTCGTGGTACGTGAAAGGCCAGTAAAAAAGCGGGGCTGACGTCAATACTCGATATTTCAATTGAGGATTCGGTGTTTGACTTCACTGAAGGTCGTCAATAGACTCACTTGACATCTGATCAGGGAATGGTGTGTGGCAATGGTGCTGTACGGCGTTCAATTTAAAGAAATTGATGAACCTGATTGCTGAAGTTGGATGCTTTGTTAATGGACAACGTTTCATCAATACCCCAACTGACCGAACAATGATCGATGATGGCGTAGTTCCCGTTCCCCCCAAATCCGTCATGTTCACGCCCCTGTAAGTCGCTGGGACGAAATCTCAGGTAACGGATAATGACGTGCTCGGTATCAAACGTGACCTTATAGTCCCTGATGCAGATGCCATCTCCGGGTGCTGTCTGACCGGTAATCGTGACGTAGGGATTGCGAATGGTCAGCGGCTTTTCTAATGCAATGGTCCCCGAAAGTCGGAAGATCACTGTACGCGGACCTGTGGCTTCGCATGCTGCGCGAACGCTGCCGGGGCCGGAGTCATTCAGATTGATTACTTCGATCACACGGCCGCCACGTCCTCCGATTGTGAATTTTCCGAATCCCTCCGCGCCGGGAAACGCCGGTGGACGGTCTGGTCGGAGATTCCGCAGCACGACGAACGGCGGATCGTCGTTGTAGACCAGATCCCCCAGCCAGCCTTCTGGCAATTTGACGTTATCAAAACGCCCCTGAACCGACTTCACATTACCGCCGAATAGTTCAAAAGAACTCCCTTCGTGAGGCAGAATCCTGCCATCAAAATGGACTTCCAGTGTTCCGGAGAGCTGCCATGAGCCTTCATTTCGAGTGTCTTGGCAATTTCGGAATCCATGGCTGCCAACTTCGACAGACGTTCCTGAATGACGGCCTGCTTTTTAACTTCTAGTTCACTTTGCGGCATCACACTGTAGATCCATTTAGGAACGCTCGTCAGGACGATCCCGCGAAAGATCATGTCATGGTGGAAGCGGTTCTTTTTCTCCACTGAGGCCGGAACCGAGCCAACGACGCCAAAATGACGACGCACCCGCGTACCAGAAAACTCATCGGTTCGACTCCCGAGGAAAATGACTCTGACCGGCCGGAACTGTCCCGGCAGCTCTTCACAGTGTCTGTGCAGAAGACCCCCGTGGCAAGCCGGTGACGAGTTTCCGTCACGCCGGAGCCGTCCAGACTGCCTGAAGATCGCGGAGGGTAGCCGAAGTCCGACCCGTTGATCATAATCCAGGCTGATTCGCCGAGGCACTCATTCTCGGATCAGTTCACGTCACACGACCAGGGAGACAAGACTCAGATGTGCAAATTGCCGCGAATGCTGTTGGGCCTCTTGTTCGTCATTTCAACTCCGAGTATGGCCGCCGAGGTGACGCGCCCGCCAAACGTTATCTTCATTCTCGCCGACGATCTCGGTTATGGAGACCTCGGTTGCTACGGCTCGACCAAGATTCGCACGCCGAACATCGACCGACTCGCAACGGAAGGGATGCGTCTCACGCGGCACTACAGCGGCAATGCTGTCTGCGCGCCGTCGCGCTGCGTCCTGATGACGGGTCTGCATCCTGGGCACGCTTTCATTCGCAACAACCGCACGGTTGGCGAGGAAGGCCAATATCCGATTCCGGCCGGCACGAAAACGCTTGTCCGGCGATTCCACAATGCTGGCTATTTCTGCGGCGCGTTCGGCAAATGGGGCCTTGGCGGCCCAACATCCGAAGGCCGCCCGCTGCAACAGGGGATCGATCGATTCTTCGGTTACAACTGCCAAGGTTTCGCGCACAACTTTTATCCCGATACGCTCTGGGATAACGAAATGCGTGTTGCACTCAGAAACCCAAAATTCAAGGCTCACCAACCGCTTCCCGACAATGCCGACCCGAACGACCCCACAAGCTACCTGCCCTATCGCGGAGAGGATTACTCCGCTGACGTCATTCACGCCCAGGCAATAAAATTCATCCGCGACAATTCCGCGCGGCCCTTTTTCTTGTATGTCCCCAGCACAATTCCTCATCTGTCGCTGCAAGTGCCGGAAGATTCACTTGCCGAATACGTCGGTCAGATCGAAGACGCCCCCTACAAAGGCGAACGAAGATATCTGCCGCACCAACACCCGCACGCCTGTTACGCGGCGATGGTGTCGCGGCTGGATCGTTATGTCGGCGAAATCGTCGCCGAGATAAAAGAACTCGACCTGGAACAAAAAACCATCATTATTTTTTCCTCCGACAACGGCCCTGCCGCTAATCAAGTCGGCGGCTCAGATTCTGATTTCTTTGATTCCGCTGGCGGCCTGACAGGAAAAAAGGGGTCGTTACAGGAAGGGGGCATCCGCGTACCGGGCATCGTCCGCTGGCCCGGAAAAATACCTGCGGGTATCGTCTCCGCGAGGATCACCGGCTTCGAAGACTGGACGCCGACACTGTTCGATCTTGCCGGGCTGAACCTGGAGGATCGCCAGAATCTCGACGGCATCAGCTTCGCCGACACACTGTGTGGAAAGCCTCAGCTGGAACGACCCTTCATGTATCGTGAGTTCGCTCGGCAGCAATCCGTCTGGTCTGGCAAGTGGAAGGCGATCCGCAATCACCTCGCCAAAGCCGACGACCCGCTGGCAAATAAGACAGAACTCTACGATCTGGCAGCCGACCCAACGGAATCAAACGACGTGTCGGCCGCAAATCCTCAGGAACTCGCCCGACTGGAAAAAATTCTGGAAGACCAACATCGGCCCTCGGATTTGTTTCCGATTCCCGCGTTGGACGCGAAATAATTTGCAGTCGTAGTCGTCCTCAAAATTTTCCGAGAAGAACGTCTATTTCCGGGCCTTGCCTTAGAGACGCATTCCGATCTGATACGACAGGAACGCGCCGATGTAGGCCAGGACCGTCATATAGACGAAGGAAAATACCGGCCAACGCCAGCTGTTCGTTTCGCGGCGGATGACCATGAGTGTGGAGACACACTGCGCGCAAAGTGCGAAGAAAACCATGATCGATATGGCAACGGGGATCGAAAATACGGGCGTTCCATCAGGCCATGTTGCCGCTTTCAGGGTGTCGCGGAGTCCGTCGTTTTCTTCGTCCACATCGCCGCCGAGGCTGTAGATTGTTCCCAGCGTTGCGATGACGACTTCTCGCGCTGGAAATGATGCAATGACTCCCACACCGATGCGCCAGTCCCAGCCCAGCGGTCTCACAAGGGGTTCGATAGCAACGCCCATGCGTCCCAATAAGCTTTGTTCCAGAAGCCGTGAATTTTGCAGATTCAACTGTGATGACAGAGCTTCAATTTCCGCACCGTTGGCGACTTCGTCTTCGGCCTGCAACGCCTCAATCTTCGCGTTAAGGTCGTACTGCTGAGCATGATCGCCGGGGAAGGATCCGGCAGCCCACACAAGCACACTGGTCGCGAAAATTAACGTTCCGGCCCGTACGACAAATGACATCCCGCTCTCCCAGACACGTGACAACACGACGCGGGGCGATGGCATTCGGTAATCCGGCAGCTCCAGCAGGAACGGAGACGCTTCGCCTCGCAGCAACGTTTTGCGCAAAATCAGGGCAACGGGCACTGCGACAACTAGCCCGAGCGTGCTCATTGCAAACAACACAACGGCACGCAATGGAAGCCATCCGCCCAACAGATGCATATCCGGAATGAACGCTCCGATCATCAGAACATACACCGGCAACCGAGCAGAACAACTCATCAGCGGCGCAATCAGAATCGTGACGAATCGGTCCCGCCGATCATCAATCACACGCGTCGCCATGACTCCCGGAACCGCGCAGGCGAACGATGACATCAGCGGCAAAAACGAGCGACCGCTCAGTCCCAGCAGCCCCATCAGCCGATCCATCATAAATGCTGCGCGAGCCATGTAGCCGCAGTCTTCCAGCAGGCCGATAAACAGGAACAACAGACAGATCTGTGGCAGGAAGACCAGTACTGACCCGACACCAGCGACGATACCTTCTGTCAGCAGACTCCTTAGCGGCCCGGGTCCCATCGAATGATTGATCAGCGAACTGATCCAGCCCAGCATACCTTCAACGCCTTCACTCACCGGTTGTGAAAACCAGTAGATCGTCGAAAATACCAGCATCAAAACGGCCAGACAGATCAAAAATCCGAAGATGCGATGCGTCAAGACCGCGTCAATGCGATCGGTGAGGGAGGCCGATGGTGCTCGGGATCGAGTCTGCACGCGCGACAACAACTGGCTGATAAATCGGTAACGCTGTCTTGCTTCGATACCAGGGATCTCATCGCCTTGTTCAGCGAGGAGTTTTCGCGATTCCTCAAGGGCTTCTCTGTACGCTGATCCGGCGTCATTCGTCAGGAGACATTCCACCGAGCCGGCAGGATCAAGCAGACTGCGTGTCACCAGGAATGGCGAACGTTTCGCTGCCGGGATGCCTAGTGTCGAAAGCAATTCTTCGAGCCGCTCGATTTCCACGGAAACCGGGCCAGACAGAATCCCCGCGACAATTGGATAGGTTCGAAATGACGTGTCTTTAACGGCCTCAGTTGCAGCCAGAGATTCAACGACCGCCGTCTTGAGTTCACTCAACCCTTCTCGACGAGTCGCCGATGTTGCCAGGACACGTACACCCAGTTCGCGACTCAGAGATTCTGTATCAATCTGAATTCCTGCATGTACGGCGGCATCCCACATGTTCAGGCAGAGAATCACCGGACAATCGACTTCCAGAACCTGTGTCGCGAGATACAGATTCCGCTCCAGCGCCGATGCGTTGCAAATGCAGACGATAAGATCAGGCTTCGGTTCATCGCAGCAGCCGGTCAACACCTGGACGGCGACCATTTCATCGGGCGACTTCGGAGAAAGGCTGTACGTTCCAGGCAGATCAATCAGTTCAATATCGCGCCCTGACCACTGCGTGCGACCGATGCGTTTTTCGACTGTGACGCCAGGGTAATTTCCAGTCCGGACACGCATGCCCGACAAGGCATTGAAGAGTGTGCTCTTGCCGGTGTTCGGATTACCAATCAATGCGACTCGCGCCGGGCGGGTACGGGGAGAACGGACTGAGGGCGAAGGCGCAGTCACAGCGATACCGCGAAAAGAGAACGCAGCTGTCCCAAATCCTCGATCAAATCCACATTCAGCAATAGGATGTGATTTCGATTACACAAAGAATCCACGTCGCTCGACTCCGTCCGTCAAGTGGCGGTAAGCTGCAACGCGCCGACCGGTGCGGCGGGATGAGATTCCAGCCAAGCAGCGTCGTTCGTCACCGAAATGCAGGCCGCTTCGGCAATTCGCATCGAGATCGAGACACCATGAACCCGGTACTGAATCGGGCCACCAAACGGAGCCCTCCGTAAGACCTGAACAGCTGCGCCAGGCACGAATCCCATCTCCATGAGTCGCGAAGCAATCCGGCTATCCCCCGAAACTGCCGTAACAACCGCAGATGCACCAAGAGTCAAATCAGCCAATCGCATTGTATTCACAGGACCACCGCCAACTCAAAAAACGGGAGAAACAAGGCTCGCAAAGGGCCAATGCACTCAAACCCAGATCATTGATGGCACGCCATAGGCATGTCGAAAGTGAGACTCAATCTCACTTCACTATGAAAGGATATCGCAGATATGCCTCTTCCGGCCACAGACTTTCGCTTCGATTTTCAAAATTCCTGTGAATTGTTGATCGGGAGTCCGCAGGCGGAGTATTGATTCTAGTCGTTTAATGGACTCATTCGTTTGACCCGACGCCAAAGGCGAGGCGTTTCCTGCGAACTCCTCCCCGTTGGGATCGGGTTAAACGATTAAATCAACAGACCGCAGGCTTGGAGCTCACTAAACGCAGCCTCGTCTGCGGCATCGAGATTAGACGGAAAAACAGTGCTATTTCCAGGTGATTCAGCGGGGCACAGTTTTTATTTCCGGCCTTGCCTTACGTGTTGCGATAGGCATGAATCTGGTGCCCTGTAATCGCTCGCCAGACGCCAATCAGGAAGGCCGTGTTTGCAAGAACAAAGCTGTACGCCGTCCCCGCGCCAGGGATATTGACACTACGGTGCCGTGAAAAGCAGCTGAAAGCTGCAAGCGTGAAGAGCATCGCGAAGGGCATAAACGCTGCCATGGTAAAAACGGACGGTTGAGTCGCCAGTAGCAGAGCCGATGAGACGGTTGCGGAAGCAAGAAAAACGGGAGACAGCCACCTAAGCAGTTTATGCGACCAAAGCGCGAATGCATAACCAGGGAATCGAAATGGATTCAGCAGTTCGATGCGTGTCCATGTGCCTTGCCAGTTTCGCAGAGTCATACGGATTCGACGGCGCAACGTCATCGCAGCGTCGTCGTCCATTCGCACCCAGGCCTTCGCAGTCGGTTCATGCAGAACAAGGAATCCTTGCGCTACAACGTCCAGAGGGACGATACAGTCTTCTCCGATTGCGGGATTCATTGTCTGGAAGAGGCTGCGGCGAAGAGCGAAACAGGCCCCGGCAACGACAGCTAAAATCCCGAGTTGAGATTCCAGATTCCGCAAACGCAGTTCGTAATTCCAGTAGTGGTCCTGGCTGGTCTGCACATCGAGTGTGGGCTGCGAACTGTAAAGCAGATGGCCATCGACAGCGCCAACGGTGTGATCGTCGAACTTCCGTGCGATGATCTTCAGAAACTGAGGCTCAAACGTGACATCAGCGTCGGTAAAGACAATCACGTCGCTCTCAATGGTCTGAATGGCGGAATTTTGAGTCGTCGTCTTGCCGAGTCCTGGGCTTTTGTGGAGTCGGACGCCGCGATCACTAAAGCTGCGAATTATAACATTCGTGTCGTCGGTGGAGCCATCAGATGCAACGACAACCGATATTCGGTCTGACGGATACTCACATTGCAGGATGTTTTCGATTCTCGCACGAATCACGGCGGCTTCGTTGTGAACGGTCAGCAGGACTGTGATCGAAGGCAGATTGCCGTCCTGAGATTGCTCAGCAGAAAACACAGAACGACCGCGAATCGCTTTCCGAAATCCGTTCATCAGAAATAAAGCGCGGCCGTACCCGTCGTAAATCCAGTACAGAATCGCTGTTGAAGCGACTGTGATTGCCCACAGGACCATGTCATCTTCCTGACAAATGCCTAACAGCGACCTTGAAGATCTGAATTGATCAGGAAAGCTACTTCAATTCCCGAAATGAAGATAGAGGCGATCTTCAAACCGGCAGAAACTGCCGACCGGCGGGAGCGGTCTTGACATCAAACCTTCCCAAAATGGAAGCAGAATCTGTGGTCCAATGCAGTGGGTCCATGTTACATGCCGATCTCACTCACGAACTGGAGCCGATTTGCACGTCTATCTCCAAAGTTACAGCCTGAGGGCTCTGCTCCAAATCACCTGTGCAAGGGTGTGCCACAAAGAATCGACATGGCCGTCAATCCACAGCATTTCGTTCAGTTTATGGAACGCATCGGGCACACGGTCCGCGAGGCCAATGGACTCTATTGGTGCAATACACAACGCGGCGTCTATTCGAGTTTTCCGTATCATCGCGACGTTGATGCGACTGAAGTGGATCTGGGGAACGTCTTGAAGCGAGACGGGCTTGTCGCGAGGTTTGGTTGTCCGGTCGAACAGGGAATCGAAAGTTTTCGGATCATCTGTGATGACCCAAACTACGATTTCCCGTTGCTCCGCAGTCGCACAAGGACTCAGGTTCGCCGAGGACTGGAAGCGTTTCGCATCGAACAAGTGGACTTCAGTCTGCTTCAGAAGTGTGCCATTTCGCTTAACGCCGACACGCTGGTGCGACAAGGACGACGAGTGCCGTCAAATCTGGAAAGTTACTGGACCCGATATTACAGGGAAGCCGCACGAACTGAAGGTGCAGAAACGTGGGCGGCATTCGCAGGTGATTCGCTCGCGGCCTATCTGATTTCGTTCACGATCGAAGACGTGGCAAATCTGCTGATTGTACGTTCCTCATTGCAGTTTCTGGATGCCTTTCCGAACAACGCCTTGCTGTATCGATTTGTGTACGATCGCATACGTTCGGGCGACGTGAAACAGATCAGCTATGGTTATGAGTCAATTCAGGCGGGACTCGGATCCCTGGATCAGTTCAAGACGGGCATGGGATTTCGCCAGGCCCCGACAGGACAAAGAATTGAACTGGCCGGTTGGGTCCGACCTCTGGTGAACCGCTTCACAATGCCGATGGCCGAACACATGCTCAAACGTTTTGGCGAAAGCGAAACAACGGCTAAGCTGAACGGTATTCTCCAATGGTACCAGCAGCAACCTGCGTTGTATGGCACGTCCGTTCAGTCACGAGCAGCCTGATTCATTCAGAGGCCATGACAAAACACGTAGCTGGATTCGCAAGAATTCAGAAATCGGGCTGAATTCCTGCGAATCCAGCTATGAAGAACGGTTTTGTCATCCGTTCTAAGTCGCAATGCCGGCGACTTGCAATGCCATGTCATAGATTGTGCGTGTTTCGAGGACACGATCGTTGGATTCAAACAGCGATGCAATCGCCTTCTTGTGGACCTTCATCTTCAGTCCACCCACACCCAGCGCGCCGTAGCAGATCACGCCGAATTTCTCGATCGCCTTTTCCATGACGCCGATATCTGCGACCCCGACCGGCGGCACGGCATTGAGGTCGATCGCCAGCTTGAGTCCCTGGATTTTCTGCAGCACACCGGATTCCAGAAAGCAAACGCCTGCCGCTCCAGCCGACACGATCAACGTCGCATTCTGGCACAATTCCTCGAACTCTGACGGTTGCGAAGCACACGCCGCTGTGACTTGAGCATCGGCAACTTTGGTCCGAATTGTGATGCATGCCGATTCCGCACGGTCCAGCGTTCTTGACACGACGGTGACGTTTGCCTTCTCCAGGGCCAGCAACTCTGCCGCTCGAAGCCCCACCGGGCCGGTCGCACCGAGCACAATTGCTCTACAGCCAGCGAGATTCAAATGCTTACGGGAACTCGCGATTGCGGCTGCGGCCGTGGTGTTGCATCCATTCGAATCCATCATCACCGACACTCGCATCGGCCCAAAAAACGTCTTCGACACCATTCGAAGCAGCAACTCACCCTTGGCGACGTCGCTGCCACCGATGAATATCGCAGAATTCTTTAATTCCGCCGGACCACGCGTGAACATCAATCCATGGACCAGACCTGTCACATTTCCTGGTGTCACCGAACCATACGAGAAGAGCTGCTCGACGTTTGAATCGACAGCGACAACCTGGTCGAAGCTGCTTGGAAGTGCGTCCGTGTCAAATTGCGCGAGAATGGTTTTCAATTGAGTTTCCAGAAGCAGAAAAGCGAAGGATGATTGATTGCGAAATCACAACCGTTCACGGTTACCCTTCCTCTGTACGATGGACATTCATGTCCGTCGCTTTGTCCAACATGCACTGCGAACCTGAGTTGTTTGTGAAACGCCAAATTCTTGGCGTGCTGTAATGTCGTTTGGTCGAGTCTCGGACATGAATGTCCAAGGTACATAAAAAACCACTCGACGGAGACAATCTCGACAGGAGCGTGAACGGTTACGCGAAATCATACACAGCGCGCAGCCAATGACAAGAATGCAGCAACTTTTCGGAGGCACAAACACATCATCAGGGCGTGGCCAGTGATTAGTGCGCAACGCTGCCTCACCGACTTGCCATGCCTAACATGGCTGGCTGGCGCCGCAATTTGCCGCTTGTCCCACACTGGGATTTTACCGCTGGCCCATTACCTTCGCTGTCCGCCCAGAAACCCGACGCCCTCGGCAAGCTCCCGGCGAAACCGGGACGTTCGTTCCAGCAATTCGGACAGGCGATGATCGTCGTCGATCACGCCCTGACAAACGTGATCGACTGACGGAAACAGACCCTCCAAAATGCGTGTCTCGACCATCGTTTGCGCGAGCTTGTGAATTTCCGCTGAGAGTCCACGCCGCAGCCGCCATGTGTAGCTCAGCACCAGCATCGCGGACCACATCATCAGAAAAATCAGTGCCGGAATGTAAAAGTCGATCGTCAATAATGGCTCCGCATGATCTGCCTTCCCTACGATCGGTGCCAGAAACGAACTCCAGAAAAAATTGTGCCCGATGCGTCCAATCAAAAACACGAGATACAGCAGCAACAGGATTTCGTAGCGATATCGGGTCATCGCGGAGCAGTTCCGTTCGGCAAGCTGCTCGATCAGTTCATCAATTCCGCGTCGCGCGTCTCCAAGGAACTGACTCTCCACCGTCGCCGCCCGGCGACGAAGCTGATGCATATCACGACGATCGCTGAATTCTTCTGAATCAATTCCAGCTGAATGCACATACCCGGACACAACCATCCGCGATTCCTGCAGTTGCTGATCCGTGATCCCGAACGACGCCAGCCGCTCCAGCGATGATTCCGCTTCCTGTTCTTCTACCCGTGACTTCAGCCATCGGGCGCCTTGCACTGCCCCGATCAACGCCATCTGAGCCGACGAACGAGCGCGGAAGAAACTGAACGAAGCGATGAACGCCCCCAGCCCGTTGTAGAGTCGCAGCACTGCCGAGAACGGACTGAAGCCCCAGATGTTCGTCACAGCGCTCAGCAAACGTCGCTCCCACAGGTTCTGGTTCACCAGCAATTCATCGCGGAGCTGATTTGTCAGCGTGTCGCGGAGTTTCGTCCGCTGCTGATCAAGAACTTCCTGCAGTTTTTGAATTTCAGGCAGCTCGCTATCATAATCCGTTCGGCAAACGGTCAACGCTTCTTCTAGGAGATCCATCAGGTTCGCACGGCGAATCGCCACACGCCGCGACGCTCCCAACTGGTTTGTCAGCAGTTCGAGCAGGCGACCGAAGTCTCCGGACGGACGCTGCGCCTGCTCAGCGAACGCTCGTCGCGAATCGACAAAGAACATGTCTGGAACCTGATATTCCGGAGCCAGACTCTGGCGCCAGTCTTCACGGACGTCCGAATCCTGTTCCGCATGAGTCTGCACGAAGACCAGCCGACACCCTGACGCCGCATCCGAGAGTTCCTCTGCAATTCTTGCACTGCGATATTTTTGCTGAGTCGAAACGTAAAGCAGCACATCGCAATGGGGCAATATCGATCGCAGCCGAGCAAGATTGCTGCCGGATTCTGCGGCTTCGCTGGTATCAGGATCCGGACAATCAATGATAATCAAATCTCGCAACATGGGAGCATCGATTTTCTTCACATGAAACTGGCTTAGATCCAATCCCAGCGCGGTCGTTTCAATGTCGGGGTGCACCAGGAGAATGGGCATGGTCGTCGTGGGACGTTGTCGTCCGGATTCCGATGCTTCCTGCCCGATCAGCGCGTTGACGAGAGTACTCTTGCCGGTGCCTGTGCCTCCAAACGTCGCAACAACCAGCGGTGATTCGAGGCGAATCCGCAAAGAATGCACGCGGTCCAGAATTTTCGATACCAGCGACCGCGCCTTCCGTGCAGGCCCCCATGCCGGAACATCGTTCAGCCACCGTCGAACACGCAGCACCAGTTCATCGATCTCGGCAAGGATCGCGAGTTGCTGCAGTTCAGGTGTGAGTGACATGTTTTCTACTTCTCACGGACAGAAATTAATTCGTGGGTGATTTGAAAAATAGTGGTTATCCGAAGGTGCGATTCCTGTCGCCTGGACATTCATGTCCGAGTTTGACATCGAAAACGTATCGCGACCCAGCCTTCATTGTGCTGCCATGTCCGCTTAACGGACGACGGACATGAATGTCCATCCTGTTTATGAACAACCTACAACAACCCCTCAAGTTTTGAAACACTTTTCTGGACTTCGATAAACGCATCCGACTTCGTCAACCCCGCCGCAGCATTCAACTCTTCCGGCAGCGCGCCGAGCAACTCGCCATGAACCAGGTTCGTCAGCCAACTCGCGCGTCTTGCTGTAAAGGCTGAATGCAAACGATGGAACCATGCCTGCAGCATACCTGCTCCGGAACCTGCCGCACTGGACACCGCCGCTTCACCAGCGATCGCAGCCGTGGCCCCGCCAGCGACATCTGCAAAGACATGAACCACAGCGGACGCTGCTGCATGGCCCAAAAACGGGGCCACCATTTCACCCGCGGGACCGAATCCTATTGAAAACAGCACGACACTGGTCATTGGTCGCACGACTGCCGAAACGTTGTTCAACTGACGATACATTCCGAACAGGTCTGGCTTGGTTTTTTGCAGATTCTGCATTTCCTGATCAACAATCAGCGTCAGCTCGTCTTCAAAATCCAGCGCATCGTGCTTTTGCTTCAGCAACGTCAGGAGCTGGGATCGTGCTGCACCCTGCAATACGGCCTCGATGCGAGGTCGGATGATTTCATTTCCGGAATCTGCCATCCACTGCAACTTGTCGAACAATTCTTCGACGACTCCCAGCACCGCCAGCCACTCGCGACTGCGGTAGCCTTCCATCAGCGGTACAGGTTCGCCCTGCAAGGCACGCCGCGCTGCTCGGATCGGCCACAGAAGTCCGCTGCCTACAGTGTTGTAGGCCGAATTAATCGCGCGTGCCCAGCCTTCCTGATGAGCGTGCCACCACTGACGTATTTCTGCCACCAGGATTGAATTGGCAGGTGATGGCCAGTTGCGGACCTGCACGACGCTGTCAGTCGTCAGCCGCGTGGCAGTACGTCCCAGATCCTCACTAGCCAATCGCAGTTCTCGCAGATACGCCGGAATGCCGCGCTGCGGATGAGTCAACTCATGCAGTGAACCCAGCAGAGTTCTCATGCGAATTTCGCGAAATCGCAGCTTCGCCAGATCAGCAGCAAGATCTCGCGGCGTGTTGTCCGGTGCGGGCGGAGTATCTTCCGAATTTGTGCCGGGAATCCGCCGTTCAAAAAACGGCAGCCGCAGATCTTCGGCCGCGCGGCGATCATTCGGAGTAATATAAACGGCATCCGGCGAGATATGAGTTTCGCGGCAGAATGTCTCCAGCCAGATCGGCCAGTATGGTTCGTCTTCCGGAAGCAGGCACTGATTGAAAATTACCAGCACCGCCTTGTCTTCGTCACCGGCTTTGCGGAAAAATTCTTTCACGGCTGCGTCGTTGTATTTTTGCTGAGTCAATACGGCGATCAACACATCCGCCGATCGACGCACAGCATCAGCACGAACCCAGTTGACTCGTGCATCACTGTCAATGTCCGGTGTGTCGAGGACCAGTAAGGAAGGCGGCAATTCCTTCGCGACGCGCCAGAACAATCGATGCGTGTCAGATTCCTCCAAAGCCAAAGATGCGTCTGACCATTCGTGCAGTTCGAAATCCGGAAAGACGGACTGCAGATCATGTTGTGCATTGAAGCCTTCGGGCACAAGGCACGTCGCATGCTTTGTGCCGGAAGCCAGCGGACTGGTCGCACTGGCACACGATCCGGCCAGATGGTTAAAGATCACGCTCTTGCCGATGTTCGTGCCACCAACAACAGCCACCACCAGAAACGCCTGCTCCCCCAGCTGCGGAATCAGCTTCTGCCGCAGCAATTCAAACCATTCCCGTTCAACCAACGGCACCGGCTGCAACAACGCCGCCTCGCTTTCCAGTTGCAACAGCGCCGGAAGCAGACTACGCACTGTGGCAGCACAGTGATTGAACAGTACGTCTTGTTTCGCTTCGTCCACAATCGACTTTCAACTCGCAAAGCAATACGACTCGCTCGTCGGCAAAACTTTAAAAAGTAGTGCCCCCGATCGACGGAGGCATGCATCGTCGTGTCAAGACTTTCAGGGCCGTTTTAAAAATGAACTTGGATAACGATTGAATCGCTCGTTTTTGATCTGGCTAACATACAGTCTTTCTGTAATGCACGCCAATATCTTTCGCAGCATTGCATCAGCATATCACTTTTGATTGATTAACAGTTTTTTGACAACCGAATGGGGACAAACGAATAAACGCATGCACTACCTAGTGCTTCATTCGGTTGTCATCCATTCGGTTGTCATCTATTCGGCATGGGTTTGGGACTGAACCGCATCGGCGAGACACCGGCAATCAGCGAGGCAGATTACTTCAAACCGCGGCGTTTGAGCAGCGCGTCAACGGTCGGCTCGCTTCCGCGAAACGTTTTGTAGGCATCCATCGGTTCGCGACTGCCGCCGACGGAGAGGATGGTATCGCGGAAACGCTGGCCGTTTTCGCGAGTCAGTCCGCCGTGCGCCTGCATGTACGCGAATGCGTCAGCGGCCAGGACTTCGCTCCACAGATAGGCATAATAGCTGCTGGAATAGCCGCCGGACCAGATATGAGCAAAATAGGCGGTCCGATAGCGTGGCGGCACGGAGCCGTAATCAATGCCGAATTTCTTCAGCGCGGCGGCCTCGAATTTCTCAGCATCGACGGGAATTTCCTCTGACGTCAAAGTGTGCCATTCAAGATCCAGAAGCGCGGCAGCAAGGTATTCCATTGTGTCGAAGCCCTGATTGAATTTGCTCGCTCGGATCACTTTGTCCAGAAGTTCCTTTGGAATCGGTTCTCCGGTCTTGTAGTGCTTCGCGTAATTGCTCAACACCGCAGGCTGAATCGCCCAGTCTTCTTCAAAGGTCGAGGGGAATTCCACAAAGTCACGCGGCGTGGCTGTGCCTGAGACAGATGGATATGTGACGTTGGAAAACATGCCGTGCAGCGCGTGGCCCATTTCGTGGAACATCGTGGTCACGTTATCGAAACTGATCAGCGCCGGCTCGCCTGCTGCCGGTTTCGGGATGTTCAGCACGTTGACAATGACGGGGTTTTCATGCAGCAGATGAGACTGATCCACAAAGGAACTCATCCACGCACCGCCACGCTTTGTGTCTCGCTTGAAAAAGTCCACATAGTAAATGGCGAAGTGTGTCCCGTCCTTGTCGAAGACATCAAAGACGCGCACATCCGGATGGTAGACAGGCAAGTCTGTGCGTTCACGGAACTCAATGCCATACAGCTTGTTCATCGTGAAGAAGACGCCATTCTTCAGGACGTTGTCGAGTTCAAAATAGGGCTTCACGGCCGCTTCATCGACTTCAAAACGAGCCTTGCGGACTTTCTCTGTGTAGTATTCCCAATCCCACGGTGCGAGCTCATGCTTCGCGCCACTTTCCTTAATCATGGCTTCCAGATCACGGGCTTCTTCCCGCACTTTCGCCAGAACTCCGGGAATCAGATCCGTCAGCATTTTGCGAGCCGCTGCCGGCTCTTCCGCCATCTGATTCTGCAGCTTGAAAGCCGCATGATTTGCAAAGCCCAGCAGCTTCGAGCGTTCGGCCCGCAACTGCGCGATCTCAAGGATCAGCGGGCGATTGTCGATGCCGTTGTCACGTCCCAACCCGCGATTCGCAGAAGCTTCCCAAATTCGTTGTCGTGTATCGCGATTGTTCAGCGATGACAGAATTGGAACGCGAGTCGTATTCGTAATTTCCAGCAAGTACTTACCATCCTTGCCGCGTGCCTTTGCACCTTCGGCGGCTGCGGCGATGTCCGCGTCGCTCATGCCGTCCAGCTCGCTCACATTATCGATGAAGACCGATCGTTCTTCAGTGACGGCAAGAAGATTTTCTTCGAACTTGGTTTCCAGCTTCGACAGCTGCTCGTTGAGTAATCGAATCCTCGCCTGCTGTCCCTCATCCAGTTTCGCACCGGCACGCACAAAACTCTCGTAGTGCTGCTTCAGGACTTCCTGCTGTTCTTTGTTGAGTCCCAGCAAATCGCGGGTTTCGTAGAGCTTTTCGACTCGGGCAAACAGCCCGCGATTCAGCAGGATGTTGTCCGAATGTGCGGCTTGCAACGGAGCCAGTTCTGTTTCGATATTCTGCAGGTCCTTCGTTTTCTCCGCGGATGTCATGTTTGAAAACACATTCCGTACTCGTGTCAGGAGTGCCCCGGATTTTTCAATCGCAACGATTGTGTTGTCGAATGTCGGTGCGTCGGTCTGTGCCGCAATAGCTTCCATTTCTGCGAGCTGCTGCTTCATACCCACCATGAATGCCGGCTGGTAATGTTCCAGACGAACTTTGTTGAAAGCCGGAGTGTGAAATGTGAGCGGACTCGGAGCGGCAAAGGCATTGTCAGCGGAAAGTTGAGCATCAGAATCAGCGGGAGATTGAGCAGTCACGGCGGTTTTAGGTTCCGTTGAAGCGGCAGAAGTGAGTTCGGAAAAGCTGAAGAAGCCAAAGCTGAAGAAGCCAAAGCTGACGACGCCTGTCACGGTCGCCAGCGTCACCAATCTAAACAGAACAGACATTATGGATCATCCTTGTAATACAATGGAGTTCAGAACCTTGCCTGCCGTTGAGAGAGAAATTCCACCAGAGCCTTGTCAAACGGCATACTCGTGTCGAGCGGCACATAATCCGCCCCGATACTCAAACATGTTGAACGGTATCGTTCCCGCAATTCGGCCACAGCCTCTAGGTAGTCCGCTCGAATGCCTGCCGCGTCCACAATTTCGTGATCCTGTGATTCCGGCTCAAGCAGATCTACGCTGCCGGAAAACGGAAACGTGACTTCAGCTTCGTCCAGAATATGAAACAGGATCACATCATGGCCACGATAGCGCAGCATTCGCAATGCATCAATGATGTCGTCAGGATCAGCCAGCAAGTCTGACATCAGCATCATCAGGCTGCGATGGCGAATCATCGATGCGACACGGCGAAGATTTCCGCCGATGTTTGTTGTTCCTGTCGGCTTGCAGCGCTGCAGCACCGCCAGAATATCGCCCAGATGAGACCGCCGACTGCGGGCTGGCAAACTGGCCCGCAGTTCATCGTCGAACGTCATCAGTCCGATGGGATCCTGTTGATGAATCATCAGATAACTGATCGAAGCCGCTAGGCAGATCGCATAGTCAAACTTCGTGAGCGTCTGGCGGTATGTGTAGGCCATACTTCGCGACAGATCCATCAGCAGATAGCCGATGATATTCGTTTCCGCCTGATACTTCTTAATGTAAAAACGGTCTGTCCGAGCGAACACCTGCCAGTCGATGTCCTTCGGGTCGTCTCCCGGTTCGTATCGACGATGTTCGCTGAATTCGACACTGAACCCATGAAAGGGACTTGCATGCAGCCCGGCCAGTAATCCTTCGACAATAAACTTCGCGCGCAGATCCAGCCGCGCGATGCTCTGAATCACTTCGGGTTTAAGATACTGTTCCGCGGACGACATCACGACGCGATCTGTAAACGTAAATCGGACAACCAGACGACGCCGCATTGTGGCGTGCTTGACCCAATTCGGAAAGCGTAGCCCGGATTGTATTCGCCGGGCTGTTATCCCCGTGGACTGCGGCAGCCTGCTGGCGCAGTCCAAGGCCTTGCGGCCGTTGACAGTCCACGGCCCTGGGCCGGCGATTCGGAGGGTGCTTCGAGCAGGGCTTTTGCTTCGCGATGGAACAGGATGACAGTACCCAGCTCACCGAGCCTGATGTTGTCCTGCCGCATAGCTTGCAGGCTGTCGAGATAGGGCAGTTTTTGCGACTGGACCGAGTCGCGAATTTTCGAAAATTGCCGAGAGGCGATGAGAGTTTATCACTGGATCGAAATTGGGCACGCACCACAGCGGAATTCGCTTTGCGCAAAGCCCCCAAGATTTGCGTCATATTTCAGTTTTTGCTGTTTTGCGTTGTTCGGCGCGCAGTGCGGCAATCAGGTTCATCAATTTCTTTAAATTGAACGCCGTACAGCACCATTGCCATTCCGCCTGGACGCCCGCCAGACCTCGCAGAAGGAAGCGACGCATGTCGAAGCAAGCCTTCATCACCGCAAACGGCATCTCGCCGAAGTACTGGCGCTGTTTGTAGCGATCGACTGATTCTGGTCTGTTCATGCGTTCGCGGTGGCGTTCGCGAGCTGCCTAGTGTTCGTCGCGAGTCAGCTTGCGACCCTTTTTCCCCGTTCGGATTTTTGCGACACTGCGATGCCTGTTCGCGCCCCTCGCATTCGTCGCCGAAGTAGACAACATGCTAAAGATCGCCCCACAGAAGAGGCAACTTCGGACGACATTGAGAATTCATATCCCGCCGTCGCTCCATGGGTCCAAGGTTGCGGCTGGATCGAAATCGGCGATCAAGAGGGCCTGGGCTTTACAGTGAGAGCCCTCGATCTTGGAGGAGTGGTCTTCGAAGATGCCAATTACCGTTCGCTGACCGAAGCGATGGCATCACTTGAATTTGGTTTGGCAGCAGCCATGAAGGAATTGGGTATCAACTGACGTTGATCGCCTGTCTGAATGCATCAAGAAAGGTATCCGGCTCCTGAGCACCAGACAGAGTGATCGCATTGTTGATGATGAAGAATGGAACCCCAGTCGCCTGATGTTGTAGTGATATTTCTCCGGCTTCTTCAATCACATCCATTCCGTCATCGCTGCCAAGCATACTCTCAGCGACCTGACGCTCCAGTCCAGCTTCAGAAACAACGTCAATGAGTGTCTGACGATTGCTGATATCCCGGCCATCAGTGAAGTAGGCTCGGAACAGTGCTTCGACAACCGTATCCTGACAGCCATGTTGATCAGCAAGCCAGATAAGCCGGTGAGCATCAACTGTGTTGGGCGTTCGTTCAATCTTGTCGAATGCGAATTGGATGCCTTCTGTTTCACCGACAGCAATCACCTTGGCATCCAGTTCCAGTGACCGCTCCCAGCTTCCAAACTTTCTGGTGCGGTATTCTTTGCGGGTGATGCCCACCTTCGGCATCGTCGGATTCAGTTGGAATGGATGCCAGTGAACCTGAACCTCTTGCTGACCATCAAGAGCAGCAATCGCCTTTTCCAGCCGACGCTTTCCGATGTAGCACCACGGGCAGATCACGTCGGAAATCACATCAACAGCAACACTCATTGCAACTCTCTGCTCAACGATAGAAGTCGATCCAGTTTAACGTGATCGACTTCGGATTGCCTTCAAACAAGGCTTTGGGCAACTGCATCTCAAAATAGCCATCATCCAAGGGAATCACTTTCACTGGTTTTCAATCCATTCCGACCGCCCGAATCTCCATCCAGTACGGACTTTTGGAATCCAGTGGTGAGTCTTCCTTGCCTTCCATCCACTGTCTGCTGTCCTGACCCGACACCGCTGCTTCAAGCGTGATCTTGCCATTGGTCACTTTGAAGTTCTCCAGCCCTTTCAGGTGCAACCGTAGGATCACGGTGGACGCCGGGTCGCCGCTGGGTAGTGAAAATTGATCCGTTTCCGTAAACTGCTTCGGCAGTTCACATCTATCCCTCATGGATGAGCAGCGACACCCATCCGCACACGTTATGTGGTCTTGCAGTTGCTTGATCGCCTGAGCTTTCGACAGCCCGAGTCAGAATCAAGGGCCGGGATTATCTTCTCGGTCCGTATGGCTCTGATGAATCCCGGATTGAGTACGGCAAACTGATTGCCAATCTCGCTGGCGGCATCCCGATTACCGATTCAAATTGTGGAAGTCTTCCACGAAATGAATCTGAGGATCCTGGCCCCAGCGTCGGTGACTTTTGCGCTGTCTTCCTGCGCCTTGCCGAAACGCAGATGATCGAACTCGGCTGGTGTCGTGACACAGTCAACGCCGGGATGAGTCGTATTCGGAGAATCTTACAAACACGCCATCGCTAACGAACTGATTGATGGAAGTTTGGTCTTGAGACTTCACCGCAGACAAGACTTCACTCGGCTGCAGCAGCTGCAAGGTTCGAAAAGTCAGCCGATCTATTCGAGGAACGGGTCGAACTGTTCCAGCAGCGATCCGGCGGACTTTGTCGAACTTTCGACTGTTCCGTTCTTGATGACCGACTTTACGGCATTCGGAGCCGCATCTTCAATTTGCTTTCGAATGTAGCTTTCGGAAGGTTTCTTTGCTTCGTCCATCACACCGACAGCTTTGTCCGTGGAGGTTTTTTTGGCTCGGTTCAGTGACGCCTGAGCGCGATTTTCCAGTTCGGTGGAGACTTCTTCAAACATGGAATCATCGGCAGCCGAAGTAACCGGAATCGAATTCTTAGCAGTTGAGCCAGAATTGCCGAAGATTCTCTCTTCCATCGCCTGAGCGTGTTGAGCCGTCGTACGGTTGCCTGCTGGCGCCCTTCCAGATGTGTTTGTCCCCGAAGTTGATCTTGGAGCGGATGCACTAAACGAATCCATCCGATCGTCAGCATTATCATGAAGGCCATCAATCACGTCAGCGGCTGTGAACCGCGACGTACCAGCAGGACGTGGTGGATCCTGCACGACAGCGGCAACAGGGGCTTCTGCCGCCTGCGCGACTCGAAATGGATCCGCCGGGACTTTGTTCTTTGCATCCAGTGGAAACGGGATTCGAGTCAAATCGTCTTCAGCACTCGAATCCGGGCTCGATGGCTTGTGGGTTGAAGATGGAATTTCCAGCAGACCTTCAGTATTTCCTTTGATACCATCCTGCGTGGACTTTTCCAGAAATGACCGAAGTTGATCCAAGGTTGAGTTTTCTTCGGTCACACTGTCGGCCAGGGAACTTGCGACAGATTTGGAAATCAGATCCGACGATCCGTGCGCCATCAGAGCGCGGGCCAGTTCGGGGCGATCGGTCCACTGCGATGGTGACCAGTTTCGGACATCAGCGTAGGCCAGCCCCACTGAATGCTGAGGCGTGCGCGGCACCATCTGGAATCCGTCATGCGAATGAACTACGTGATATTGCAGAACCACGTACATCGCCGACGCACCCAGAAACCCGCCCAACAGATAAGGCTTGGCATTGCTCATCGGTTTCAATCCTGATCTTCGGAGGTGGGATGCGAGGCCGCTGAAAAAGTACTGACACCTTTCTCAGCGTGCTGTTAAAAATCGAGGAAGTTAAGTCGGATGACAAACACCCAAGACAACTCAGAAACCCTATCACGTCTCGGACAGTTTCCTTTGTTCTGTTCCGAAGTTAGCGATGTTTTTCAACCAACTCATGCACCGCCGCTCGTGAAGGTTTTCGCAGTCGATAGACTTTACGTAACGAGTCCTCATGGCACCGGCGGCGCTTTCAACGATGAATTCCCAGTAGTTTTGAAAATTCCTGATTGCAGGCTCAAGATATGTCGTGACCAGCAGGGTTCGAAGTGGCAACCAGGAGCCGAAGGGATGGGTCTGCACACGATTCTGCTTGATCCGACCAATCCGAATCGCATCAAAACAGCGAATTCATCGGCGCAAATGCGGTGAGTTAAGTCCCGACCGCACTGATCTTCACTGGGAAGAGGAAGATGCGGTCGAGTTATTTTTCGCAGGTTCCAGCTGTTTTCCATCGACTTGATTCTCATTCGCATGGGTTGCGGTCGAGGCACATTTGACGAAACCTCACTGGTCTACGAAGATCCATGGTAGTCTTCGATTTGCAGTCCTGCACAATCGAATCTCAGTCAGGAACATCAACCGATTCTTCGCGGCTAAATTACGATTATGGACTACAACTTCAAAGGCAAGAATGCACTCGTCACCGGATCATCAAAGGGCATCGGCCGCGCAGTGGCTGTCGCGCTGGCGCGGGGAGGCGCAAATGTGACGATCAATTGCAGTGCCAGTAAGGCGCAGGCAGAAGATGTAGCGAAGGAAATTCGTGACATGGGCCGCAAGGCAATCGTAGTCGCCTGTGATGTCTCTGACCTGAAAGCAGTCGAGGCGATGGTCAAGCAAACGGTGGATGCGTTTGGCAGTCTGGATCTCTTTGTCTCAAACGCTGTGTACAGCGACCGGCAACTCATGGTCGAGGCAGACATGGACGGATTCCGACGCACCATTGAAGTCAGTATGTGGGGCGCTCTGCATGGGGTCCGCTCGGCGTCACAGCAAATGCTTCGGCAAGGAAACGGCGGTGCAATTACGGTGATCAGTTCACCACATGCGATTATCCCGTTTCCCACGGCGATGGCTTACAACATGTCCAAGGCTGCGATTGACCACATGTCACGGACAGCGGCCATCGAGCTTGTCAGCTCCGGCATTCGCGTCAACGTTTTTCATCCAGGCTGGATCGATACGCCGGGCGAACGAAAATTCTTCACAGAGCAACAACTGGAAGAAGCCGGTGCTGAACTGCCGATGGGCCGCATGGGGAACAGCGACGAGATGGCCCATGGAGTCTGCTTCACACTGAGCGACGAAGCCTCCTACATGACCGGCAGCACGCTGACCATGGACGGCGGCGTCGGCCTGCCTTGGTGGTCGAAGCGCACGGAAGGCAAACAGTAGCAAATGCGTTCCTGAATAATATTTGTAAACTAAGGCAAATCAGTGGTGCCCATTAAATAGCGATCGACTTCGCGGGCGGCGCCCCGGCCTTCGTTGATGGCCCAGACCACAAGACTCTGACCTCGACGACAATCGCCGGCGACGAAAACTTTTTCGTTGTGGGTGGTGTACTTTTCGTGTTCCGAATCGTACCAGCTCATTCCGCCGCGACCTTCTTTAATCGTCACGCCAAGCTGGTCCGCGACAGGATGCTCAGGGCCAAGGAAGCCCAGTGCGAGAAACACCAGATCGGCAGGATATTCCTTTTCGGTCCCCGGAATCGGAACGAATGGGGGCCCGCCTTCTGTCATGACCTGCCAATCGACTTCGATTGTTTTCACTGCTTTAACGTTGCCTTTGCCGTCATCCACAAACTCCGCTGTCTGAATACAGAATGCACGAGGATCGTCGCCAAACTTTGCGGCAGCTTCTTCGTGGCCGTAATCGACTCGATACACGCGCGGCCACTGAGGCCACGGGTTGTTGGAAGATCGCTGCAACGGTGGCTTTTCGACGATTTCAAAGTTCACCAGCGACTTGCATCCATGACGCATCGACGTACCAAGACAGTCGTTGCCGGTATCACCACCACCAATCACGACGACATGCTTGTCCTTCGCGCTGATATACTTACCGTTGTCCAGTTTACTGTCCAGCAGGCTGCGTGTGTTTGGACGCAGGAAGTCCATTGCATAATGCACTCCGTTCAGTTCACGCCCTTCTATCACCAAGTCGCGAGGGCGTGTTGAGCCGGTGGCCAATACTACCGCATCGAAGTCTTCCATTAACTGTGAAGCGGGGATGTCCGTGCCGATCGTCGTGCTGGTAAAGAAGGTAATGCCTTCCTGTTCCATGATACGGACTCGACGATCCACAACATCATGCTTGTCGAGCTTCATATTCGGGATGCCGTACATTAACAATCCGCCGACTCGATCATCGCGTTCGTAGACAGTAACCCAGTGCCCGGCCTTGTTGAGTTGTGCGGCAGCGGCGAGACCCGCCGGTCCGGAACCAACAACGGCAACCTTGCGACCCGTGCGGACCTGAGGAGGTTGAGGAATGACCCAACCCATTTCAAACGCATGATCGATGATTGCACATTCGATATTCTTGATCGTGACAGCGGGTTCGATCACGCTCAGGCAACAAGAACCTTCGCATGGAGCCGGACAAACTCGACCGGTGAACTCAGGAAAATTGTTCGTCTTGTGCAGGCGATCCAGAGCGTCCCGCCAGCGGCCCTGGTAAACGAGATCGTTCCATTCGGGGATCAGATTATTGACCGGGCAACCGGATGCCATGTTCGCCATCAGATCGCCGGTATGACAGAACGGCACGCCGCAATCCATACATCGCGCACCCTGAACCTTAAGCTCAGTCTCGGGCATGTGTTCGTGGAACTCATTCCAGTCCAGGATGCGCAATAACGGATCACGGTCGGCAGGGACCTGTCTTGTATATTCCTTGAAGCCAGTCGGCTTTCCCATGGTACGCTACTTTCGGTATTCAAAACAGCTCGAAAAAATTTGTAAGGCTACCGGAGAGCTTAACGATAAAGCGAGCTGCATCAGCTCCGTTGACAGCGCGGTGATCGTAGGACAGGGAGAGTGGAAGCATCAGGCGTTCAGTAATCTGTCCCTCTTCCAGCACGATTTGGTTCTGCCCACGCGACATGCCCAGAATGGCAACTTCGGGATAGTTCACAATCGGAGTAAACGCCGTGCCCCCGATTCCGCCAAGATTAGTGATCGTAAAGCTTCCACCCTGCATCTCATCAGTCTTAAGTTTCCGATCACGGGCTCGCCCGGCAATGTCGGTCAATTCTGCGGCCACCTGCAGAACATTCTTCTGATCGCAGTTGCGGATGACCGGAACAACCAGGCCGTTCGGCGTGTCCACTGCCACACCGATGTGGTAGTATTTTTTTTGCAACAATTCGCCAGACGCCATATCCACGCTGGAGTTAAAGTTTGGAAATGCCTTGAGGGCTCCCACAACCGCTTTGATCATGATGGCCGTCATGGTGATTTTAGGTGAGCCAGGATTGGCCTTGACGTAGCGTTTGCGCGCGGATTCCAGTTCAGTGATATCCGCCAGGTCGTGCTGAGTCACGTGGGGAATTGTGATCCATGCAGTGTGTAGATTCGATGCGGCCATACGGAAGATTTTGTTCATCGGCACTTTTTCAACCGGTCCGAACTTGCTGAAATCCGGCATTGGTGCCTCCTGAACCACACCAAATCCCGGGCCCGATGCTGTATTCGGCACGGTCGACTGAGTCATCCGATTATGAACGAACGCTTCGACGTCTTCGAGCGTGATTCGACCGCCCGCAGCAGTGCCGCTGATCTGCTTCAGATTGACGCCAAGTTTACGAGCAAATCGACGAACCCCTGGGCCAGCCGCAGCCGGCGGACCGTCGCTCTTTGGAATAGTCTCCGCTATCGAAGGCGGCGCGGTAGCCGGATCTTTGAATTGAGCTGTCGTCACAACAGCCGGAGCCGCGGCAGGTGTTTTTGCTGCAGGCACAGAGCCTGAAGACGTTGCGTTGATCGTAATCAACGGCGCGCCAATATTCACACTCGTGCCTGGCTGGATGTGAACTGCAGTGATGGTACCTGCATGCGGGCAGCAAATTTCCGCGACCGCTTTGTCCGTTTCGACTTCGCAAACGACAGCGCCGCTCACGATCGTATCACCCACTTTAACGTTGACGGAAGCGATATCGACCTTAGTCACGCCTTCAGACACTTCGGGCAATTTGAATTCAACCGGGCCGCTTGCGGAAGCCGCCGGTGCAGGTGCCGGCGGTTTTTCTGCAGCTGCAGTTGCGGGTTTCGCCGCTGCGTCAGGCGTGGCATTCGTCACCGAAGCAGCGGCTGGTTTCGAAGCTGGAGTCACGGACGCAGTTCCGTTCGTCGCTTCGATGATCAGAATCGATTGCCCGACTTTGAGCTTATCACCGGACTTAATCAGCAGTTTTGAAATGCTTCCTGCGTGAGGGCAATTAATTTCCGCCACAGCTTTGTCGGTTTCGACTTCGCAGACAATGGCACCTGCTTCGATCACGTCGCCTTCCTTGACACGCACTTCAGCGACGTCAACGGTGGTGACTCCTTCAGACACTTCCGGCAACTTAAATTCGATGGACATGGCTGGAGTTTTCAGGGTTCAGTTTTCAGTGAATGGCAAATTGCAGAGTGTGTGAAGCGAAGCGGAACACACCGTTCGTTGGCTGTTGGTGCGTTTTGCGCTGGTTCACGCACCCGGATCAAATACGAAATCTCAAACCTTAGGCATTCAGCGGATTGACTTTCTCTGGATCGATTCCCAGTTCCTTCAGGACATCTGTGAGTCTTGATGCGTCAAACGCGCCCATCCGAGCGAGTCCGCGAAGTGCTGCGTAGGTTGTGCATTCGCCGTCGATCTGGAAATGGCGGCGCAATTCCGGTCGCGTCTCACTGCGACCGAATCCGTCGGTACCCAGAATTATGTACTCCCCCGGAATCCATTCGCGAATCTGATCTGCCACAAGTCGCACGTTGTCGCTGGTGGAGATAAAAGGACCTGTCACGTCGTCAAGTGTCTGTTCAAGGTAACTTCGACGAGGTGTTTGACCGGGATGCAGGTCGTTCCAGTGCTGACAATCCATCGCGTCGCGACGGAGTTCGCTGTAACTGGTGACACTCCACACATCCGCGCCGATGTGGTATTTATCCTTCAGGATCTTCTGAGCCCGCATGGCTTCACGCAAAATCGTACCGCTGCCGAAAAGTTGTGGACGATGTCGCTGACCTTCGCCGCTGTCAGTGGAACTTAGGCGATACATGCCCCGAATAATTCCATCCATCACTTCCCCGCGATCCGGCAACGGCGGATGCACGTAGCTCTCGTTGTAGACCGACAGGTAGTAGAAGATCTCTTCTCCTTCGGCATACATTCGACGCAGTCCGTCCTGAATGATCACAGCCAGCTCATAACCGTAGGCGGGATCGTAGGCTCGCAGGGAAGGAACTGTCGTCGCCATCAACTGGCTATGACCATCTTCGTGCTGTAAACCTTCACCGTTCAGCGTCGTACGTCCGGACGTTCCACCACAGAGAAAACCCTTGCAACGTGTGTCAGCTGCACACCAGATCAGGTCGCCGACGCGCTGGAATCCGAACATGGAATAATACACGTAAAATGGCACCATGTTCATGCCGAGATTCGCATAGGCCGAACCGGCGGCAATGAAGGAACTCATCGCGCCAGCCTCGTTGATGCCTTCCTCAAGCAACTGGCCGTTCCGCGCTTCCTTGTAGTACATCGTGTTTTTCGAATCGACAGGTTCGTACAACTGGCCCTTGCTGGAATAGATTCCGCACAGCGCAAACAGACCTTCCATACCGAAGGTGCGTGCTTCGTCCGGAATAATCGGAACGACACGCTGCCCCATGGCCTTATGCCTTACCATTCCCCGAACGATGGTGCCGAGCGCGAACGTAGTTGAGCCTTCGCCTCCATCACTGCCAGCCAACAAGGGCTTCGTCGTGAAAATCTTGTCGTCCAGCTCGGGCACATCCAGCCTTTCACTGCAGAGCGGTCGTACGGGTACGAAACCACCCAGTGCCTTGCGACGCTCGTGCAGATACCGTATTTCCTCGCTATCAGCATCCGGCTTGTAGAACGGCAACTTGTCAATTTCCGCGTCGCTGACAGGGATGTTGAATCGTGTTCTAAACACCTTCAGCGCTTCTTCAGCGATCTTCTTCTGATTGTGCGCAACGTTCTGACCTTCGCCTGCGTCGCCGAGTCCATAACCTTTGACGGTTTTTGCCAGAATCACGGTCGGAGCACCCTTGTGGTTGACGGCGGCGTGATAGGCTGCGTACACCTTTTCCGGATCGTGGCCGCCGCGACGGATGGATTCAATCGTTTCGTCGGAAAGATGTTCCACCAGCTTCAGGATATCCGGGTCGGTTCCGAAGAAGTGCTGACGGATGTATTCGCCCGAAGAAACCGTGTATTTCTGGTACTGGCCGTCAACCACTTCGCCCATGCGAGTCACAAGCTTGCCGTCTTCGTCTGCATCCAGCAGCGGATCCCAGTCAGAGCCCCAGACGACCTTGATCACATTCCAGCCAGCGCCGCGGAAGGCAGCTTCAAGCTCCTGAATGATCTTGCCGTTGCCTCGCACTGGCCCATCCAGTCGCTGCAGATTGCAGTTGATGACCCAGGTCAGGTTGTCCAGATTCTCACGGGATGCCAGTGTCAGCGCGCCGAGTGATTCTGGTTCATCGCACTCGCCGTCACCGAGATACGCCCAGACGCGTGATTTGGAAGTGTCCAGAAGGCCTCGATGTTCCATGTATCGCAAAAATCGAGCGTGATAGATGGAACAAATCGGGCCGAGTCCCATTGACACGGTGGGAAACTGCCAGAATGTCGGCATCAGCCACGGATGCGGGTAGCTCGAAAGACCAACGCCCGCTGGGAGTTCACGCCGGAAATTGATCAGGTTTTCTTCCGTCAAACGGCCTTCGAGGAACGCGCGAGAATACATTCCTGGGGATGCATGTCCCTGAAAGTAGACCATGTCGCCGGTATGATCTGAGTTGCGACCATGGAAAAAGTGATTTTGCGCGACTTCATACAACGTGGCCGACGACGCAAATGTCGAAATGTGGCCGCCCACACCGTCGTAGTATTTATTGGCGCGCACAACCATCGCCATCGCATTCCAGCGAACGATGTTCTTGATACGGCGTTCAAGTTCCCGGTTACCTGGGAATTTTACCTGGTCCGAGTGGTGAATTGTGTTGATATAAGGTGTATTTGCCGTAAACGGCAACATCACGCCGCGAGCGTAGGCGCGTTCCTGAAGGTGAACAAGCAGCTGTCGCAGCTTTTCGGGCCCGTAACGGTGCAGAATGTCTTCGAGCGATTCGTACCAATCATCAAGCTCCTCCGGAGCAATCCCCGAAACCGTGTCAAGAACAGCCTGATCCAACATTCGTATCCCCAGAGATGAAATTCTGACGCTTCGTATTTTCAAAGACAATCGAGGCTCGAATGTCCTGTTTTGCGGTTTTTCCGTCGGTCGGACGGCGCGTCCGGCGTTCCAGACGCAGCGGATTGTAGGTTTGAAACCAAACCCATTCAATGCGGGGTCTGATTGGCGGGCGATTCTCTCCAAAGAGCGGGGAATTGGGGGAAAGCCCGGAGGCGGTTTTGAGGGTCGTCCCGAGTACACAGGTTAGCAACCAACAACACTGCCATCAAAGCCGGTTTTACAGGCAAGTGGCGGTTGGGCCGTACGATAAACGTAAAGGAACAGCGCTGAACTTGCGCGCTGGTGCGTGTTTACACAGAGAGTCGATGCAATGCTGCCGATCGTGGGAATCATCATCGTATTGGGCTCGGTTCTCACCGGGTTCTCAATGGCTGGTGGCCATATGCACTCACTGATTCACCCCTCAGAAATCGTGACCATCGGGGGTGCCGCTCTTGGAGCGATGATCTGTAGTTCGCCCCCAAAAGTGCTCAAAGACGTCATGCACGGGCTTATTGCCCTGCTGAAAGGCGGCAACGTCGGCAAGCAGACGTATAATCAGGCATTCAAGCTATTGTATGAACTTTTCCGAATCGCGAGGCGAGACGGAATGCTGGCCTGGGAATCGGTCCTTGCCGAGGGCCACAGCAACGCGACGTTTCAAAAATATCCAAAGATCGCAAACGATCATCATCTCATGGAATTTGTCACTGGCGCTCTTCAGGGTGCCATGGAAGGCAACGACGGCCCGAGTCTGCAGGCTCTGCTCGATACGGAGATCCATGTCTTCGAACACGAACACCATGATGCCGTCTCCGCGCTCACCCGCACAGCGGACGGTTTGCCGGGATTCGGAATCGTCGCAGCGGTACTCGGGATTGTGGTCACCATGGGTGCCATCGGTGGCCCCGTGGAAGAAATTGGTCATAAGGTCGGCGCGGCTCTGGTTGGTACGTTCCTTGGAATTCTGTTGTCCTATGGACTGATAGGGCCGCTTGCTGGTGCGTTGGATGGTCTTGGCCATGCCGAAGTCGCATTGCGAAAGACGATCGTATCGGCCATTGTGGGTTTTGCCGGCGGCGGTTCTCCCAGAGCTGTAATGGATAACGTCCGACGCGGCTGCGGAACGTCCGTTCGTCCGTCGAGCAAAGAATTGGATGAAATGCTCAAGGAAGTGGACGCTCAGAAATAGCGAAGCACCAATGACAAAATTCAAATGACCAATGAATCGCAAAATCGCAGGAACATCGTAATGGCGTTGGCTCTCGGTGTTGTTAACAGATTTCTGAAAACGGTGACCGGCGGCTAGCAGTCTGTTGATTTAAACGAAAACTTGATCCAAGTGACTAAATCAACACCCCGATAGCGCCGTTCCGCTGAGTAAACAGTAGGAGAATTTTGACATGGCAGGTGGCGGTGGTGCATGGAAAGTGGCTTATGCAGACTTCGTAACTGCTATGATGGCGTTCTTCATGGTTATGTGGCTGGTCGCGCAGGACCAGAAAGTCAAAGATTCCGTCGCCAAGTACTTTGTGGATCCTGTCGGTTTCAGTCTGTCCGGATCCTCCACCCAGCCTGCCAGTGCTGCGGGGCTGTTTGAATCAGAATTCAATGGGCAGGTGCCCGGTGCGAAAAGTCGCACGTCCGGTCGTGGTCGCGGTTCTATGCAATCCCGAGAGAATATGGAAAATGAAACCGGCTTGGTTGCTGATTCCATTCTGGAAGAGCCCGGCCAGACCCAGCGCTGGCAGGAAGAAGCGAAGAAACAACTGGAATCGGCGAAGAATGTCCCCGCCGTGCGTGAAGGCACCGTTTCTGAACGAGAGGCAGCAAAAGTCCTGCTCGCCCGTCAGATGCGCCAGCAAGTCACTGCTGAAGCCATGAGCAGCACCGAGGGCGTGTATCAGGATCTGGTCTCGACGTCCCTCAATCGTGTGGATTTTGAAGCACTTGCCGAAGAAGTAATCCGCAGCAGCGTTGAATCGGATTGACGTCTATTGCTTGATATAGTTCAAGTCTGCGACTGATTGCTAGTCCCGCGCAGGCCCCATCGATGATCAATCGGATGCTTTCGCCGTCGATTGTCGCCAGCCTGTCGCTTCGATGCGCTTCAGTTCGGTCTGAATGTCAGTACCCTGATAAAACGAAAACCAGCCTCTTAAGGTCTGAGTTTCACCAGGAGCACAGTCCGGAAACTTCGGGTCTGAATGCAGACATGGACATCGTGCATTTCCCCAAGCTCGGTGGATTGGATTCCAGCCGCTGATAATCCAGCGAGTACCATCGGCTGATCCGGCCACTGCGTATCCGTCCGCAAACTTCTTGTTTTCGTTCGTCTGCTGATCGAAGCCTTTTGCCCCCTTGAGCATGACGCAGTTCTGGACTCGCAGATCACTGAGTGGCTGCTTCGTACCGTTCTTCAGAAACATCGTCATGACGATATGGTCAGACATCGTCGTTGCCGTTGTGCCAAATTCAATTCCGTTGGGTAAGCGACGCTGCATTTCAAAACTGCCGTCATCCCTGTGCTGCCATTCCTGCTGTTCCAGTTGCGTGCCCTGGAGATCCCAAATTGTTTTCACATGCGTATGTGCCAAATATGTCAGCCCCAGATCTGACCAGATGGCCTCGGGCACATCCATCACAACGTAGCTGTCATCATCCCACGGACAAAAGACACTTAACTTGGTTTCACGCTGCGGATCGACAGCTCCATCCAGAAATCCAATGCGCGGATGCCGCCCGCCAGGATAGGGCAGCATCAGCAGTCGATCGGCAACTCGCGGCGGTCGGTTACTGTCTGAGATATTGAATTCAGTCAGTCGGACCTTCAGCTGCGTTGCGTCAAGCCCTGTGACCTGTTGAATTTCCGCCATCGAATACCGATGATGCCAGACCATATTCTCCAGCCATGCACGAAGTTCCGCGTCATCCTTAGCCATGCGAAGCTGACCTTCGCCTGCATGACTGGCACTGGGGCACGCGATGATTGTCATCATCAGCAACGGCAACAGGCAATGATTTCGAAACAACGCAGGCATCACGATGACTTTCGTTCTCTCATTGTAGCCATCACGCTCTGCGTGATGAGCCTTGTCCGGTAAACTGCCAGATGACTGAATATCACCTCCGCGAGTCACATAATAGATCTTTCCGTCGCCGAGGACCGGGGAGAAATAGTCGCTACCGCCACCTGGCGCGCCGTCAGGTGCATTGCTTCCCGGTGCCGCTCCACCGCTCTGCAGCCGCGTTTCAAAAATCTGTTCGCCGCTCCCGGCATTGATGCATCGAGCAACGCCGCCGGAAATTTAGATACAGTTGGCCCTCAAAAAGCAACGGTGTAGAAAAGTGACTGCTGTCTCGACCAGACCAGACAACATTCGATTTGTGATGTCACCTTTGCCCCCCGTCCTGATCGCGATCGATGATTGTTTAATGACATTCATTCCGCTAGCACTTCCTTAATCACATGACCATGCACGTCCGTTAGTCGACGATCAATCCCGTTCTGACGCATGGTCAGTTTCTCATGATTAATCCCCAGCAGATGCAGAATCGTCGCGTGCAGATCGTAACAATACGTCTTATTCTCAACGGCCTGATAGCCCCAGTCATCGCTGCGTCCGTGCGAACTCCCAGGCTTAATTCCGGCACCCCAAAGCCAACTCACAAAACTGCCACCGTTGTGGTCGCGGCCCAAACTTCCCTGAGCAAACGGTGTGCGACCGAATTCTGTTGTCCAGATGACCAGTGTGTCTTTGTCCAGACCGCGTGACTTCAGGTCCCGCAGCAAAGCGGCGATCGGTCGGTCCACGCTGTTCGCCATCGGCGGAAGTTCGGTCTGAATGTTGCCGTGGTTGTCCCAATTGCCCGTGGCCCCCTGGGGTCCGCTCCAGACCTGCACAAACCGAACGCCGCGTTCGATCAATCGCGTCGCCAGCAAACAACGGCGGCCAAAGTCTTCGGTGACTTTGTCATCAAGCCCGTAACTTTTATGAACAGATTCCGGTTCACGAGTCACATCGAACGCTTCCGGCGCGGAGAGTTGCATCTTTGCGGCGAGTTCATAACTGGCAATGCGAGCCTCAAGCCGCGAATCGTTCGGATGCCGTTCTGCATGAGCGCGATTCATCCTGTCCAGCAGCGCAAGTCCCTGTGCGTCACCTTCGCGATTTGCAAATGAAAACTTCGACGACGCAAACAGATCCGGCACTGGCTGAGACGACGCGGCGTTGATCACAGTGCCCTGATGCACGACAGGCAGAAAGCCGGATGAAAAACAGCCTCGCTGGTTATACGGCAAACCTTTTGCGTCCGGCAACACGACAAAGGTCGGCAGATTATCCGTCAGGTTGCCGAGCGCGTAGGAAATCCACGCACCCATACAAGGAAATCCGGGCAGCAGAAAACCGCTGTTCATCATGTACGTGCCAGGACCATGCACGTTGGTTTTCGTCGTCATGGCCATCAGAAAAGCCATCTCATCGACAAGCTTTGCCTGTTCGGGAAACATGCTGCTGACCCAGCGTCCGGATTCGCCATGCTGAGCGAACTCAAACGGACTTTTCATAATCGCGCCGGCCGGCGCGACGAACCCTTCAGGTTTCTCCTTCGGCCCAAGCATCTGCCCGTGCAGTCGTGCCAATTCCGGCTTGTAATCGTACGTGTCCATCGGGCTGGCACCGCCCGTCATGAACAACTGAATAACTCTCTTCACCTTTGGCACATGCTGCTGTCCGGCATTGGCATCTCGAGACAACATCTGTCCCAAGGCGAGGCCCGCAAAACCACGACCGGCACTCGTAAGGAATTCACGGCGCAAAAATAAATGCTGAGATTCCACAGTTAACCCGTGAGACGCAGGCGATGTGTTTAAAGCTGTGTGTGCAGATTCAATGTTCATCGCATTTTCACAGATTTTTGAAAGCAAATTTGCCCGCCAGATTTTCAAACTGTACGCGACGATGGCGGTATCGGCAAGAATACGTTCACAAGGAAACACTTAGGAATCGCCGTGGAACGTTATGTGCTCAGGCAGAGCCAATGTAGGTTTGTCACGCATCAACCACTATTGTATCCTGTTCGCCCCTACCGCACTTCTTACTGATTTACACGGACTAAAATCAATGAATCCATCAGAAACCACGATCCGCGAAAACCTAAAGGTTGGAGAGATTCTCTGCAGTTACTGCACGGCTCGCTGCTGCCGCTATTTCGCCATGGGCATCGACGCACCCAGGACTTGGGAGCAATTCGACAACATGCGATGGTACATGATGCACGGACCATTTTCAGTATTCGTGGACGGAGCCTCGTGGTTTCTGTTGATTCCTGGCGACTGTCAGCACCTTCAGGCCGACAATCGCTGCGGCGCGTATGAGACTCGTCCGGAAATCTGCCGCGAATACAGCACCTCCAACTGCGAGTTCGGCAACGATGGGGTGTACGATCAGTTTTTCGAAACTCCCGAACAACTCTGGGAATATGCCCACGCAGTACTGCCGCAAAAATTTCGCCGTTCACCCAGCGGCCCCATTAGTCTGCCAGTGCTGCAAGTCACATGAACGTAATTCCATAGGCCAGCAGAACGCCTGCCGTGAGAGCCACCGTCAATCGGAATCGGTTGTGCGCGTGAAACTCCATTTCTGGCAGCAAGTCACTCAATGCGATGCACAGAAAAACGCCTGCAGAAAATGCGATCACGGAACACACAACGGTGTCCTGCATTGCACTGAACTGCCTGATTCCGAGCACAAATAATACGGCCCCGATGGGACACATTGTGGAAAAAATCAAGTTCACCAAAAAACGTGACCGACTCCTCCAGCCACTACCGGCCATTAAGGATGTAATCGAAACTGCATCCAGGGGTTTGTGCAGCATGATCGCCAGAAATGTGCCCAAACCGTAAAACACGATTTGTGACGGTCGCTTCGCATCGGCTTCAACGCTGGCCGCCAGCGCGATTCCGTCAATGAGAGTGTGCAGGGATAGACCGATCGCTATTCCCATCCAGCTCAACTGATGTGCATGATGACAATACGGCTGCCCAATCACGGGCAACACAATCGCATCGTGGTTGTGGCGTTGCCCATGATCGTGGTCATGTACCTCGTGACCGGCACAGGGATCCTCTTGCGCCGTTGAAATCTCCAACGGGCCGTGATGATGAAAATGAAAGCAGCGAATGAGCAGGAACATCGTGAGGATGCCTGCCATCATCCACCATGCTGAATCGTCGATCGAATTGTTTCCGTGGACAGAATGCGGCAGCAGATGAAACACCGCAATCCCCAGCATCAGGCCACCGACGAAACTGATAATCGTCTGCATCCGGGTATGCGTTAATCTGAAGATTGACGGCAACCAGCCCCCACCGACCGACGCCGCCATAATTGCGGCACAATAGCCGGTCAGAACAATCAGCGACTTCGATCGATCGACAGGAAGGGGCACCACGTCATCTGTTTCGAACAATGGCGGTGTGACAGCGTCCGATGCCTCCGCCGAAACCGCCCCCGGAACGGTCGAATCGGCAGCCAGAGACACAGTACCTGCGGCAATCAGCAAGGTCACGAGGGCAGCGGCGATACGAAACGACATGGCCAACCAATGCGATCAAGGTCTGTGAAATATGGCAGAACGTGAACGATAGAATGAATCGACCTTACTTTCGAATGCTATCGCTCGGCAAGTTTAAGATTGCCGAAGGTGCCCATCCGGCTGAACGACTGGATCGCACCTGCGTCGTATACAATCCGCGTCAAACGGGAACTAGGGAACAATCTCCTTACGCGGAGGGCAACGGTTGAAATTACGTGATTGACGGATACAATAGTGGCTTCTCAAAAACCTGTAAATTAACGGCCCGTTATTAGACCGAAAGGTTCGCGTGATGATTCGCGTCGACTGTCCAGCATGCGGAAAAGCCCTGAAAGTCGCCGACGAAGCTGCAGGTGAAACTGGAAAATGCCCATAATGCAACGAGCGATTCAAAGTGCCTACGCTGAAGCCGGCCGCATCGCAAAGCATCGTCGCTCCGGCCCCACCCAAGCGTCCTACTATCGCGCGTCCTCAACCAGTGCGTGATCCACTTCCTGTTCCTGTGCAAGTAACACCGACGGTCGTGGCTGTTCAGGTAGATCAACCGTCAACGGCGTCGCACAGCTTTGGCATCGATTCTTTTAATACTAGGGATCCTTGCGTTCTTGATCTGCTGGATACCGTTCCTTACCCTTCGGGGTTTGCCACTTAGCTTCCTTGGACTACTGCTCGGTGGAATAGGTCTTCTGATTGCCTTGTTTCGCAAACGTTCTGCCATCGGTTTTCCTATTGCTGGCACTTCGCTGTCGCTACTTTCCGCGAGCACCGTTATCACCATCACTGGTGCGGCAGCAAGCGCAGTAAATCAGGTTGGCAAGTCAATCGTAGAAGTCTTCCGCGAAGGCGAACGCAACGCAACAGACTGTTGTTCCTGCCGGGCGGATTCGCGATCTGTCGGGAATTTGTGTGAGTGAAGCTGATCTGGCTTAAGATCCCTGAATCGCTGTAAAAAGGCGATAGCGACAAAGCTTTTTCAGGGAGCGATTCAGGGATGAACGCAGAATATCAGCGGCTGGAAGCCGAGGCGAGTAAAGTTCAGAATCAAATCGATGAGCTTGTGAGAACCTGCGGCCAGATGTTGGCGGCAGATTTCCAGAAGTTTGAAGCCGAAATCGCAGGGCTGCATCAACGGCTCGCCGGACTTCGGCAGGGAATGGGGGCTGCTGAAACTGGCAGGTTCCGCGAAAATGCAGGCACAGGCGGCGAAGCTGGCAAAGAGATTCCCCCTTTCCGCCAACACACCTGATATTCTTAGCCTGGGACACCCAACGCTTTGTACAATAATTCTGTGGTCGTTTCGGAACTTCTGATAAGACAGATTTAGACACTTGCTCATCAGACCGACTTGGCCACACTCTGTAAACCTCTCGCGCAACCAGAACCTACGACGCGCACTTCATTTGTCGTTGAATCTTTTTCCAGATGAATACACTCACCAATTATCGCTGGCCTGCGGAATGGGAACAGCATGATGCGACATGGGTTGCATGGCCTGTGAATCCTAATACTTGGCCCGGAATCTTTGAACGGATTCCTGCCGCCTTTGCTGAGTTCGTCGCCGCGATCGCTCGCTTCGAACCGGTCTGCGTCCTCGCTGGCGGTGCTGGTGTTGCGGAATTCGCTCGACCGCTGATCGATGCTGCGTGCAGTCGTCACGGGAGTCGGTTTATTCCGAAACTGGTCGATATCCCTGTCAATGACTCGTGGTGCCGTGACCACGGACCGATTTTTTTGACAGGTCGCAAAGATACGGCTGCCGCCGGGCAAAGCATCATCATTGACTGGAACTACAACGCTTGGGGCGGCAAGTATCCACCATGGGATCTTGACGAACTGACAGCCCGCCGCATCGGTGAGCATCTGCAGATTCGCAGCCTGCGGCCGAACTTAATTCTGGAAGGCGGAGCGATCGAAGGCAACGGTGCTGGCACGATCCTGACGACGGAAAGCTGTCTGCTGAATCCGAATCGCAATACGGGAGCAACACGCGAATCAATGGAAGCCGTTTTGAAGAAGTGGTTACAGGCCAGGAACGTCGTCTGGATTCCAGGGCACGGCATCGTTGGTGATGACACCGACGGACACGTCGATCAGGTGGCCAGATTTGTGGATGAACACCGAGTCCTTGTCGCGGTCTCGTTTCACCCTGACGCGCCGGAAGCAATGGATTTGCGCGCTAATTTTGAAGCCGTCGCAGCGGGCCGCAATAGTGCAGGGGAATTGCTGGAGCCTGTCCCATTGATCATGCCGCAACCAAAGCTTCTCGACGACAACCGTCTCCCAGCATGTTACTGCAATTATTACCTTGCCAACGGTGCCGTCATCGTGCCAACGTTTGGAGATCCTGCGGACGATTCCGCGATGCAATTGCTCCAGGACTGTTATCCGGATCGAACAATTGTAGGAGTCGATGCAGTTGATCTGATCTGGGGCCTAGGAGCCTTTCATTGCATGACGCAGCAACAACCGTCCGCACTTGTGAACTGACCTTCCGTAAAACGGTTGGCATCTCGATCATGTGTCGCAACACGGAAGGCTATTGACAGCGTGTCGGACATGAATGTCCAACGTACGTGAACTCAATCGCCGAAAGCGGCGTCGAAAGCTCGACTGGACGGTTGGACATCGACGTTTTTGCAGAACTGCGCGGCCTCGGAGGCACCCTGTTCGCGTTCCATTCCGCTGTCTTCCCACTCGACCGAAAGCGGACCGCTGTATTTGACCGCATTGAGGGCACGAATGATCTCTTCGAACCGAACGCCGCCACGGCCGACGCTGCGGAAGTCCCAGCCGCGGCGAGGATCGCCGAACGACAGATGGCTGCTGAGAATACCGGTGCGGCCATTCAGTGTGACAGACGCATCCTTCATGTGAACGTGATAAATTCGGTCAGGAAAATACCGAATGAATTCGACCGGATCAACACCCTGCCAAATCAAATGGCTGGGGTCAAAGTTGAATCCGAACTCTTCGCGGTGATTCAGCGCCTGAAGCGCGCGTTCCGATGAATAGATGTCGAAGGCAATTTCCGTCGGATGGACTTCCAGAGCGAACTTCACGCCGCAGTCCTGGAAAACATCCAAAATCGGATTCCAGCGATCCGCAAACAGTTCGTAGCCCTTGTCGTACATGGACTTTGGCGTCGGCGGGAAGTCGTACAACAGATGCCAGATACTCGAACCTGTGAAGCCATTCACGATGCTCACGCCCAGCTTCTGAGCAGCGCGGGCGGTGTTTTTCATCTCTTCAATCGCGCGGGAGTTGACCCCGGCAGGATCGCCATCGCCCCAGACATAGTCGGGTAGAATGGATTTGTGACGCGCGTCGATGTTGTCTAGCACAGCCTGGCCGACAAGATGGTTGGAAATTGCGAATAGTTTTAGGTCATGCTTCTCCAGCAATTCCCTTTTTCGCGCACAATAGGCGTCGTCGGAAAGGGCTTTATCGATTTCGAAATGGTCACCCCAGCAGGCAAGTTCAAGGCCGTCGTAGCCAAATTCACGAGCCTTCTTACACAGTGTCTCCAGCGGCAGGTCAGCCCATTGACCTGTGAACAGAGTGACGGGACGTCCCATTGTGTTTGACTCCGAATGTTGAGAATGAGTGCGAAAGAGTATGTTGGTGACTGCCGCATCATGCATTCATCACCTCAAAAACTAAATTTGAAGCAGCACGCTACGTAAGCCAACACAAGATGTCAAACGGACTGCCACTGCTTGTTCAGAGTCCGCGAAAATCCGACACTCGCGCCGCTACACCCTGCGAAAGCTTGCGATTGACTGCCGACTGGCGTCCCAGG